>CANOIR010000033.1 GCA_947566125.1 uncultured Ruminococcus sp.
TGTTTGATATTGACAGCAATATGTACTATGCATATATGCGTAATCAGTGTGAATTTCCTGATATTATTACAGGATATAAGGGCGAGCAGATGCTTACAAATGCTATTATGAATGTAACAGATGTAAATGTAAAGCACGTAGGTCTTATTGAGAAGGCAAACGGTGAATATATATTCAGTCTGACAGATGGCAATGTTTATGCCATGAACAGCCTTAACGATCTTCTTGATGACAATGGTTATGATGTTGAAAGAGATATTGATATAACATCAGCTGAACTTAGTCCTGAGAATTATGATATTCTAATATTGCCTGCACCTGTAAATGATTTGAGTGTTGATGCTACAAAGCGTTTGTCTGACTTTATGTACAATGATGGTAAATATGGCAAAAATATGCTATATATTGCAGACTATACACAGGGCGACACTCCAAACCTTGATGCTTTTCTTAAGGATTGGAATATAAGTGTTTCCAAGAGCGTTGTAAGTGATTCCGAGGACAAGAGTCAGGTTGTAAACACATATGATATACTTTCAAGCGGAAGATCTATGATAGCGCCAAGCGTAACAATAGCAACTACAGATTATAGCAGCGGTCTTGAAAATGCTTCACTTCCTATAGTTGTACCATTGGGCAGACCTATAGTTGAAGAGAAGCTTAATAACGGTAAGGTTGTTATTCCATTGTGGCAGACTTCAGAAGGTTCTGCGGAACTGGCACTAAAGGATTCTGATCTGTCCGAGAGTGAAGCATCTGAAAAGAGATCACGTATGATGGCTTGTATGGTTCAGAATCAAGTAAATAATAATGGCGAAATTTGTGAGAGCAATCTCTTCGTACTGCCTTCTATTTCAACAATTGATTCTATGATAATATCTGATGCAGCTTATAATAATGGCACATATGTTATCAGTGCTTTAAACACTATATGCGGAAAAGAAGCCACTGCTGTTATAGCAACCAAAAACCTGTCAGCAGCAACTCTTGATATTACAACAGAAAGAATTGATGCTATCAAGTGGGTGGTATGGTTTGTAATTCCGGCTATAGTTATTGTAGTAGGTATTGCAGTAGCACTTCGCCGAAGAAAACGCTGATTCAGTCAGAAAGGATTTGCCATATGAATAAAAAAATAATTGGATTGGTCGGCGGTTGCGTTCTGATTGCAGGACTTGCAGCAGCAGTTGCAGTTGTTTCAAATAAACAAGCGGCTGATGAAAGCAGTAGTGAAGCAGAAATTCATAATCAAGAAGATGATGTAAATCCAGAGGATTTGATTCTTTCTGAGCAGTCGGCTGATAATGTATCTTCTATAGATATTGAAAACAGTACAGGTTCATTTACTATAGTACGTACTAAAGAAGCTGATAAGGCTACTGATACAGCTGTAACATTTGGAATTAAGGGCTGGGAAGATATTCCTACAAATACAGATATTTCAGGTACGCTTGCAAATAATACAGCATCACTTTCGGCAAATTCCATAGTTCTTGAAGATTGTACGGATATGGATAAATATGGTCTTGGCGAAAATGCTGCAAAGGCTGTAATGCACTTTGATGACGGAAGCAGTTTTGCGTTCAGAGTGGGAGATGTCATTTCTGGTGCTGAAGACAGTTACTTTGCAGTTGAGGGTGAGAATACAGTTTATTCTGTAAAGACATCTCTTACAGCAAATTATAAAAACAAAGCTGAGAGCTTTTTATCACTTGTAATGCTTGAAGCACCGATGGAAGGTGAATATCCTATAGTAAATTCACTCACTGTAAAGCGTGATGATTTAGACAAGGATATAGTTCTTGAATATGTAGAAGATGCAAACAATGAAAATACCGGCGGAAATGCTGCAAATCATGAAATGGTTTCTCCTATACCATCATATCTGAGTGTTGAGCGTTCCACAGATGTTATAACAGGTATGTTTGGTATGTCGGCAAGCAGTATATTGAAAATTTATCCAAAGCAGTCTGACATTTCAGAATATGGTCTGGATTCTCCTTTATGTACTGTAATAATGGATTGTGATGACGGTAATAAATACACATTGAACATTGGTGAAAAATATACTGAAACAGATGAGGAAACAAAAACGAGTGCAAATTATTATCCTGTAATGCTTGATGGCGAAGATGTGATTTATGCCATGGACGAAAGCAAATGCATATGGGCATCTTTAGAACCTACAGATATTACATCAAGTCTTGTTCTTACAACATATGTTTGGGATATAGATAAACTTTCCCTGAAAGCTGAAGGACAAGATGACATGGATTTCGTTGTCAAGGGTGATGATAAGGAAAGTGCATCTGTAACACTGAACGGAAAAACTGTAGATTCTGAGAGATATAGAAAATTCTATTCATTCATTTTGCAGACAACTGCTGAAGGTACAGCTATTGATGAAACACCTGTGGGAGATCCGGAAGCTGTTTTGAATTTCATTACAAAAGACGGAAGCAAGAAACAAGAGATAGCATTTTATCGTCAGGACGATTATAATTGCCTGATTACGATAGACGGAATATCTTGCTTTAAATGTCGTGCATCATTTATTGATGTTTTAAAAGAAAACATGGAACTTTTTGATACTGATAAAGATTTCATCCAAACATGGAGCTAATAATTAACACATACAACACATAACAGGAAAGGACGGTAAAAATGGCACAGGAATATTTTATGTATAAAGGTTACCCACTTGTAAGAAATGGTAAATCCATATATTATGGCTATATGTCTGACCCGTATGTAACGCAGCTGCAAATTTTGCACAGTACAAATCAGAATGGGATCGATATTGCTGATAAGATAAAGATATATCAGATATCAACAGATGAAAAGCTTAGTCCTATTGACGCTATTGTAAAAACGTCGGAAAGGAGTAGCTTATTTGAAGCACTTGACCTTGCAAATGCATGGATTGAGCGTTCGATAAAAGAAGCAAAATAAAAGCATAAAAATATAAAGGCTGATGCGAATTTTAAATCTGCATTAGCCTTTTTTATTTTTGTCATTATTGGGTTTATTGTCATATGAAGTGATTATTATGCATAATTTATAATAACTCCATATTGACAGGAGGTTATTATATTATGCAGAGTCAGGAGTCAAGTGAAAAAAAGCAGTATGTCATAGCACTTGCCGGCAATCCCAATGTAGGAAAATCCACGCTTTTTAATGAACTTACCGGAATGCGTCAGCATACTGGAAATTGGGCAGGCAAAACTGTTGAAAGTGCCTTGGGCAGATGTGTTTATAAAGAAATGGAAATTACATTGGTAGATCTTCCGGGTATATATAGTCTTAGTTCAGAATCTGCCGAGGAAAAAGCGGCGAAGGATTTCATATGTAATGAACATCCGGATGCGGTTATAGTTGTATGTGATAGTACTAGTCTTGAGAGAAGTCTTATTTTAGCACTGCAAATAAAAGCAATGGGTCAGAAGCTTTTATTTTGTGCCGGACTTAAAGATGAGGCTGAAAAGCAAAACATCTCCATAGATTTTCAAAAGCTTAGTGAACTTATAAATTCACCTGTTGTAAGTATTTCCGCCAGAAATAAAGACGGCATAGATGAGCTTATGGAAAAACTGTACAATTTACTTTCAAGAAATGAGAGTGATGAGTGTGATGAGAATGTGTCAGACTTAAATTTTGAAAATTTGCTGGAAGATATAGAATCAACAGTAAAGCTTTCTGAAAAAATATGTTCTGATGTAGTAAGCAGACCATCAAAAGAATTTAGAAAAGAGCGAAAAATAGATCGCATAATTCTTGGAAAGTACACAGGTTTTCCAATGCTTTTTCTACTTTTGGGGATAGTCCTGTGGATAACTATTTCCGGTGCCAATTATCCTTCGCAGCTGCTGCAAAAAGGATTTACCGCCTTGGGAGAATATCTGCATACTCTTATGATAGATGCACCTGAATGGCTTAGTGGTGTTTTACTTGATGGAATATACAAGGTGCTTACATGGGTCATAGCAGTAATGCTTCCACCAATGGCAATTTTCTTTCCGCTTTTTACGCTTTTAGAGGATTCAGGATTTTTGCCACGAATAGCATTTCTACTTGACAAGCGTTTTCAATGTGCTGGTGCATGTGGAAAACAGGCACTTACCATGTGCATGGGCTTTGGATGCAATGCCGCTGGTGTTACAGGCTGCCGTATAATACATTCACCTAGGGAAAGACTTATTGCAATACTTACCAATTCATTTGTACCATGCAACGGCAGATTTGGTACACTCATTGCAGTTATAACAGCGTTTTTTGCCTCTGGGACAGGAGGCTCACTGCTTTCGGCTTTATATCTAACATTATTGATTTTATCCGGTGTTATGCTCACCCTTTTAGTTTCAAAGCTTTTATCTATAACTATTTTAAAAGGTGTTCCGTCAGCATTTACACTTGAACTTCCACCATATAGACGACCGCAGATTTTAAAAGTTTTGTTGCGGTCATTGCTTGACCGAACGATTTTTGTTCTTGGAAGAGCTTGTATTGTTGCTGCACCGGCAGGACTGTTTTTATGGCTGCTTACAAATATAAATATAGGTGATATTTCAATTCTTGCAGCTATTGCAAATTTCCTTGATGCTCCTGGAAAATTTATGGGACTGGATGGTACTATACTTACAGCATTTATAATGGGATTTCCGGCTAATGAAATAGTTATGCCAATAGCTGTTATGCTTTATCAGTCTGAAAATGTTATCGCCGAAACCGGTGGAGCATTAGAACTTCACACTATACTTGCAAATAATGGCTGGAATTCTGTAACGGCTATATGTATGATGGTTTTTATGCTTTTTCATTTTCCATGCAGTACTACTTGTCTTACTATAAAAAAAGAAACCGGCAGCATTCGTTATATGCTGCTTGCAATAATTTTGCCTACATTATGCGGAATTATACTTTGCAGCATAATTTCATGTATATTTAGTCTTTTCTGAGTTAAAATACTCATGCAAGGCAAAGCCTGCAAAAAAACAAATGAAGCAATGTGTAAGTATAACGTATTGCTCATAATGAAAGGCGGATATATTATGAATAACCAGAATAACCAGAATAATCAGAATAATCAAAACAATCAGAATCGCAATAAGCAGAACAACCAGAACTGTAATAATCAGAATAATCAGAAAAACCAGAATAATCAAAACAATCAGAATCGCAATAAGCAGAATAATCAGAACTGTAATAACTAATAAGACAAGAGATTATTTGATAAACAACAAAAAGGCTGCTGCAAAGCTTAAATTTGCAGCAGCTTTTTTATATAAACAGAAAATTCAATGTGTATTTAAGAATAGAATAATATATTTATAATAAGAATTACTTAAATAAATTTACAAATTTACTTTTAACGGAGAATTTTAATATGCGTATACTTATAGTAGAAGATGAAACCGAGCTGGCGGATGGGCTTGAAGCTATTCTTTCAAGAGAGAATTATTCTGTAGATGTTGTAAGTGACGGCGAAAGCGGACTTGATTATATTTTAAGCAAAATGTATGATCTTGTTATACTTGACATTATGCTGCCGAAAATGAATGGAATAGATATTTTAAAAGCAACGAGAAAAGAAGGAATTGACACGCCTATAATACTTTTGACCGCACGTTCCCAGCTTAGCGATAAGATAGAAGGTCTTGACAGCGGAGCGGACGATTATATAACAAAGCCATTCGATGCACAGGAGCTACTTGCAAGGATAAGAGCAAGGACACGTGTTCCCGGAAGTGCCTCTACAGATGAGCTTTCATTTGGCGATATTGTTTTATCAAAACATCAGCAGCAGCTTAGCTGCGGAGAGAGGCTTGTAAAGCTTGGCAATAAAGAATATCAGCTTATGGAGTGTCTTATGATAAACAGTTCCAGAATAATGCCTAAGGATATGCTTATAACAAAGGTTTGGGGACCACTTGATGCAACGGAATATAATAACTTAGAGGTGTATATTTCGTTTTTAAGAAAGAAATTAAGATTTATAAAAGCCTCAGTTCAAATAGTCACAACTAAGAATGTGGGATATTCCCTTGAGGTATGTGACAATGGTTAAAAAGATAAGAATAAAATTTGTAATTGTTACAATGTCATTGATGGTAATAGTGTTTGCAGCTATACTTTTGATGAATACAGTTTATAAAAAATATTTATACAGACAGGATGTTATAGAATATCTTCATTTAATATCAGAAAATAAGGATGCTGAAAGTGAATATGAACTTAAAATAGAGAATGACTATTACACGGAAATATTCATGGTGGATTGTGATATGGACGGTAATATTTTAAATATTAAAGCATTAAACGGTTCAGATATAGATGATGGTTTTATTTCAGATATATCCAAAAATATTTGCAGTCATAATAAAAATGTAGGCAAAATAGGTTCATATGTTTATGTTGTCAAGGAATTAGATGGTAAAAAAAATATAGTATTTGCAGATATACATTCAAAACAGCGTAAAATAAATGAAACTTCCGGAACTGTTGTTTTTATGGTTGCAGTATTTGGATTGTTCTTTATGGTCAGTTTCTATTTGTCAAAATTCATAACTGACCCTGCAACAAAAGCTTTGGAAAGAGAGAAACAGTTTATTTCTGATGCGAGCCATGAGCTTAAAACGCCTATATCGGCAATTATACTCAATGCACAAGCAATGGTAGGCAGTAGTGATGACAGCAGACATTTGCAGAATATTTTATCCGAAGCGGAGAGAATGAATAAACTCATACAAAAGCTGCTTACGCTTACTTGTCTTGATGAATCGGAAGGTATTATAGAGAAGAAGAAATTTTCTTTGTCCGACAGTTGTGAAGAAATCGTACTTCCATTTGAAAGTTTTGCATTTGAAAATAAGATAGATTTCAGCTATGACATATCTGAAGATATATATTACAATGGCATATGCGATGATATAAAGCAGGTAATCTCTATTTTACTTGACAATGCTTTTAAATACACACCGGAGAATGGAAGAATAAAGGTAAAACTTCAGAAAAAGAACTATAAGCCGGTTTTAACTGTTTATAATACTGGTGATGGTATTTCAAAAGAGGCACTGCCGCATATTTTTGACAGATTTTATTGTTATGATAAATCAAGGAATGCACACTCAAGGAGTTTTGGATTGGGTTTATCGATTGCAAAAGCAATTATGGTTGCACATGGCGGTGATTTAAATGTGATCAGTGAGTACGGAAAGTTTGCGGAATTTACAGTGACGTTTTAAATTTAATTAAATTATATTATGTAAAAAACTGCTGCAAGTTTGAAATTTGCAGCAGTTTTTGTTATATATTAAAATATAGAAATATAGAAAGAAATAAAGTTTTATAAGCAGCAGCTAGTTATTTTTTAGCTGCTGCTTTTGCATTTGCAAGCATAAGTTTTATTCTGTTTTCCTGATTTACTCTTGTAGCACCAGGATCATAGTCGATTGCCACTATATTTGCATTTGGATAAGCATTCTTTATTGCTCTTGACATACCTTTTGCAACTATGTGATTTGGCAGGCAGCCAAATGGTTGAGCACATACTATATTTTCAATGCCGTGTTCTGCTAATACTGCCATTTCAGCTGTTATCATCCAGCCTTCACCCATGCATACACCTTGGCTTATGTATTTATCCGCCGCTTTTCTTAAATCATCAAAATCATGAGGTGGTGTGAAGTGGCCACTTTCTTCTATACATTTTATCATTTCAATTTGTTTGCTATGAAGATATTTATATCCAAGACGGAATGCGGCTGTTTTAATATTTCTGTATTGATAAAGTTTACCGCTTACATCTGTATTTGCAGCACAGTAAAGTATAAAATCAAGCAGCATAGGCATAACAGGTTCACAGTCTTCGGAAATCAAAAAGTCCTCAAGATGATTATTTGCAAGCGGTGAATATTTTACATATATTTCGCCGATTATGCCGACCTTTATTTTTTTCTTTTGACTTTTAGGAATATCAGCAAAGTCCTCTATCATATCTCTATAAACAGCTTTTGTACTTCTATATCCGCCGTGTTCAAAGAGCTGTATTATGCGGTCTATCCACTTATTTACAGTGCGTTCTGAATCGCCTTCGTTTAATTCGTATGGTCGACACTGATTATGCAGAAACATCAGCATATCGCCATAAAGAACACCATATACAAGTTTAAGTGCAAGAGGTACTGTAAGCTGAAAGCCTTTTGTCTTTTCAAGTCCTGCGAAATTTAAAGAAATAACAGGAACTTGCGGAAAATTTTTTTCAACGCATTTTCTTAGAATGTGTATATAGTTTGATGCACGGCAGCCGCCACCTGTTTGCGTGATAAGCAGGGCTGTTTTAGCAGGATCATATTCACCGCTTTTGAGTGCTTCCATAAATTGACCTACTACAAGCAGTGCCGGATAGCAGGTGTCGTTATGTACATTTTTTAATCCTTCTTCTACAACAGTATGTGAAGTAGATTCCAGAAGCTTCATATTATATCCATACTGTCCAAATATTTTAATAAGCAGCTTAAAGTGAATGGGCAGCATATTTGGTACAAGAATAGTATGAGTTTTCCTCATAGGTACGGTAAATTCAGCAGCCATATTTAAATTATCTCCTTATAATATTTTTATTATCTATTTCTGTAGTGCTAATGCTTTTTTAAATAAGCCTTGGGCAGACCTAGGATTCCATAGCAGCTAAAAGACTGCGAAGACGGATCTTTGCCGCACCAAGATTATTGATCTCATCAATTTTCAATTGTGTGTAAAGTTTATCATTTTCTTCCAAAATGCGTCTAACCTCGTCAGTGGTAATAGCATCGATTCCACAGCCGAATGATACAAGCTGTATCATTTGCATATCCGGCTGGGTTGTGACATATTTTGCTGCACGATACATTCTTGAATGATATACCCACTGATTAAGCGATTTCAGTTTTGGCGTATTTGCAAGAGCCATTATACTGTCTTCTGTTATTACAGCCATTCCAAGGCTTGAGATAAGTTTGTGGATTCCGTGATTTATTTCAGGGTCGATGTGATACGGTCTTCCTGCAAGTACAATAATAGGCTTGCCTTCTTCACGAGCTTGGCTTATGATTTCCTGAGCATTTTCAGCGATTTTTGCTCTATGTTCTTCAAGTCTTGCAAAACCTTTGTCAATAGCAGAAGCTATTGCCTTTTTAGAAGCATATGCGCCAAAGTATTGATGCAGTACATGAATGACGTGTTTTTTTCTGTTAAGATCAAGAAATGGATACAGGAAATTCTTAACACTGAGTTTTTCATTATTTGCTATAAGCAGTTCTGGATAATACGCAACAACAGGACAGTTGAAGTGGTTATCCGATTCACCTTCGTCAAGTGTATAGCTCATGCATGGATAGAATATAAAGTCGACATTTTGTTCCAGAAGGCTTTCTATATGACCATGTGTAAGCTTGGCTGGATAACATACAGTATCAGATGGTATAGTGCTTTGACCTTTATAATATGTTTCCCTTGTGCTTGTTTCAGAGAATTTTACAGCAAAGCCAAGTTCCTTAAAGAATGTTGCCCACAGCGGCATTTGGTCATAATAATGAAGTGCCAGTGGCAGACCTACTGTAGCTATAGGAGATGATGGCTGATTTTTTTCATAATCTTTTATCATATCATATTTTATATCATATAGATTTGGAATGATATTTTTTGGATTTATACCTGCACCACGTTCGCAGCGATTACCGGAAATAAATCTTCCGCCGCCTGCAAATCGAATTATATTAAGACTGCAATGTGCAGTACAGCCATTACAATGAGTGGCTTGAGATGTATATGAAAATTCTTTCAAAGCTTTTTCACTTATAAATTTGCTTTCAACGGTACATTTTTCTTTAGCATAGAGTGCTGCACCGAATGCACCCATAAGTCCGGATATAGCTGGACGGATAACATTACGTCCCATTTCACGTTCAAAGCATCGAAGAACAGCGTCATTTAAAAATGTTCCGCCTTGTACTACTATGTGAGAACCAAGGTCATTAGGAGAATTTGCACGAATAACCTTGTAAACAGCATTTTTTATAATAGAACCTGAAAGACCGGCTGAAATATCTGCAACAGTTGCACCGTCCTTTTGAGCTTGTTTTACACTGCTATTCATGAATACGGTACATCTTGACCCCAAATCAACAGGATGCTCTGCAAAAAGTCCAAGCTGTGAAAATTCTGCAATATCATAGCCAAGTGCCATAGCAAATGTTTGAATGAACGAACCGCATCCGGAAGAGCAGGCTTCATTCAGCATAATGCTGTCTATAGTACCGTTTTTGATTTTAAAGCACTTAATGTCCTGACCGCCTATGTCCATGATAAAGTCAACTTCAGGACAGAAAAAAGATGCTGCTTTAAAATGAGCTACGGTTTCAACAATGCCAAAGTCAATGCCTAAACCTGCTTTAAGCAGTTCTTCGCCATAGCCCGTAACTGCACTGCCGGCTATTTTAAGTTCAGGACTTTTTTCTTTATAAAATTCTCCCAGTGCATCGGTTATGCAGTCAAGAGGTTGCCCCTTGTTTGTTGTATAGTATTCATATAGAATAGAGTTATCTTCCGAGATAGCTACCATTTTTGTTGTAGTTGAACCGGCATCAATGCCAATATAAGCGTTGCCGCTGTATGTACGGAAATCTTTACGCACTACATCATGTGACGCATGACGAGCCCTAAAAGATTCATATTCATCTTGTGATGAAAAAAGAGGTGGGTCGGATGTGACTATATTTTCGATTTCAGCATTTATAATTTTTTCTGTAAGCGCCTCTATGCTATGAGCTTCCTTTTGATTCATAGCTGATAATGCACAGCCATATGCCACAAATGTTCGTCCATCTTCTGGAAACACAGCATGACCTTCATCAAGATGAAGAGTTTCTGTAAATGCCTTTCGAAGCCCTTTTAAGAATGAAAGCGGTCCGCCGAGAAACAGAACTTTTCCTTCTATTTTTCTTCCCTGAGCAAGACCGGATACAGTTTGATCAACTACAGCTTGAAAAATGCTTGCTGCAATATCTTCTTTTCTTGCACCTTGATTTAAAAGAGGCTGAATATCTGACTTTGCAAAAACGCCGCATCTTGAGGCAATAGGATATGTTTTTTCAGCACGCATAGCCATTTCATCAAGCTGGTCTGCTGTTACATTTAAAAGGGTAGCCATCTGGTCGATAAATGCTCCAGTACCACCGGCACAGGAACCATTCATTCTTTGTTCAGTGCCGCCTGTTAAGAAAATTATTTTTGCGTCTTCTCCGCCGAGTTCTATAACTGCATCAGCATCAGGATAACGCTGATTTACTGCCACAAATGCAGCATGAACTTCCTGTACAAAAGGAAGATGTGCAGCATTTGCAAGACCGAGTCCGGCTGAACCTGTTATACAAACTGGAAATTTCACCCCAGGATAAAGCTCTGCTATCTGATTAAGCTGTACTGTTACAGCGTATTTGACCTTTGAAAAATGTCTTTGATAATTTGAGTAAACTACCTGATTATTTTTATTAAGAATAACCGTTTTTACTGTCGTAGATCCTATGTCTATTCCAAGTGAAAATTCTGATTTATTTAAATTTGCTCTGGCAATATTCATATGAAAATGCTATTCCTTTCATATTTGTGCTATTTGTTTATATTTGCGTAAAATAATGTCTATATGTTTTTTTGAGCATTATTTTGTATAATAATATTATACTACACTTTATAAAAAAAAGGAAGAGCGTTTTTCGACTTTTTTTATAAAAACTTTTGCCAGAAAAGTTGAAATACTTTACACATATTTCCACAAATAAGAAAGCGATTTTTGTAAAAAATAATTTTATATTTAAAACATATTTTTTCAAGGAGTGAAATGAAAATGGCAGTATCTCTGGGAAGAGGAGCGTTTCAGATAAAAGAACCGGTATATATAACTTCATATGCAGCAGTCGTTGGTAAAAAAGAGGGCGAAGGTCCTATGGGAAAATGTTTTGACCGAGTAGAAACAGACAGTTACTTTGGGCAGAAAACATGGGAACAGGCTGAAAGCCGTATGCAGCAGGAAACAATATATCATGCACTTGAAAAGGCAGCTTTAAGTCCTGATGATATAGATATTATTCTTGCCGGTGACCTTATAAATCAATGTACGTCAAGCACGTATAGTCTAAGACCGTTTGGCGTACCGTTTTTAGGATTGTTCGGTGCTTGTTCAACTATGGCAGAAGGACTTATTATAGGTTCACTTATATTAAGCTCAGGTGCAGGAAAACGATGTGTTGCGGCTACGTCATCGCATTTTTCAACCGCTGAAAGACAGTTTAGGTTTCCGCTTTCATATGGTGGACAAAGACCTCCAACAGCTCAGTGGACTTGTACAGCATCGGGAGCAGTTGTTCTTGATACGCAAACAGAAAATTCGCCGAGAATATCGAGCGTATGCATAGGAAAAATAACAGATCTTGGCGTAACAGATGCAAATAATATGGGAGCAGCAATGGCACCGGCTGCTGCTGATACGCTTACAAGGTGGTTTAAATGCAGTGGAAAATCTCCCGAAAATTACGATGCAATAGTTACAGGAGATTTAGGCAAAATAGGCGGAAAGCTTTTTGCAGAGATCATGATGAAACAAGGTTATGATGTAAATCCATGTTATCATGACTGTGGAGCTATGATGTTTGATGCTGAAACTCAGGATACGCATGCCGGTGGCTCAGGCTGCGGATGCGGAGGAAGCATTTTGTGCGGTCATTTTCTACCGCTTGTTAAAAGTGGTAAAATAAAGCGTATGTTGTTTATGGCAACAGGTGCTTTAATGTCGCCTATGTTGGTTCAGCAGGGAGAAAGCATACCGTCCATAGCACATCTTGTGGAAATAACAGGAGAATAGCATAAAGAAGGGAGTAAGATCGATGCTTGAATATTTATGGGCATTTTTAGTAGGTGGTGCGATTTGTGCAGTAGGTCAGATCCTTATAGATTATACAAAGCTTACACCGGCACGAATTCTAACCGGCTTTGTAGTTACGGGAGTACTCTTGTCGGCACTTGGACTTTATAAACCGCTTATAGACTTTGCCGGCGGTGGTGCGACAGTACCGCTTACGGGATTTGGACATCTGCTTGCAGAGGGAATTAGAAAAGCTGTAGATGAAAAAGGCTGGCTTGGAATATTTTCCGGTGGACTTACAGCGTCTTCGGCAGGAATTACAGCCGCAATGCTTTTTGGCTTAGCAGCATCGGCTATTTTTAAGCCAAAAGATAAGTAAAAGCTACTTTTGATAAAGGAGATTGGAAAAGTGAAAATAACACCTGAACTTTACAAGGATATGACTGAACAGTCAGCACCCAGCTCAAAGAGTTATGTAAACATACCGTTGGCATTTTTGATCGGTGGCGGAATATGTCTGCTTGGAGAAGTACTGTTGAATTTATTTGAATATTTTGGCATGGAAGCTGAAACAGCTGGTTCATGGACATCGGTGATTCTTGTATTTTTAAGTGCATTATTTACAGGACTTGGATGGTATGAAAAAATAGCAAAGCACGCAGGAGCAGGAACACTTGTTCCTATAACAGGTTTTGCAAATGGAGTTACATCGTCCGCAATTGAAGCTTGTACAGAAGGTTGGATATTGGGTGTTGGGTCTAAAATATTCACAATAGCAGGACCGGTAATACTTTATGGAACAGCAGCGTCTGTTATATATGGAATATTTCTTCAAATATTTAAATGTTTTAGCTAAATATTTTACCAGCAATGCTGCCCTGTTTGAATTGTCGTTTTTTGTGCGACATATCTATAAAAAAGGCAGCATATGTTTTTATAATTATAAATTATTAAATGCATAAAATAAATGCATTTGATATGTATATGACAAAATCTACAAAAAAGGAATCAAAAATTTTCATAAAAGGAGTAAGGGAAAATTTTAAAAAGTGTTGATATTGTAGAAAAGATATGATATAATGTTATTGATACCGGTCTGTCCGGTTTTTAACAACAAATACAATAACAAAGGAGCTTTACTATGAAATTTGGTTATTTTGATGACGTAAATAAGGAATACGTCATTCAGAACCCCAAGACACCTTATCCGTGGATAAACTATCTCGGCACACAGGAATTCTTCTCTTTGATTTCAAACACAGCAGGCGGCTACAGTTTCTATAAGGACGCTCGTCTTCGCAGAATCACACGTTATCGTTACAACAACGTTCCTATTGATATGGGCGGACGTTATTTCTATATCAATGACAATGGTACTATCTGGAATCCGGGTTGGTCACCTGTAAAGACTGAGCTGGACTCATATGAATGCCGTCATGGTATGGGTTATACTATTATCACAGGTAAGAAGAACGACCTGAAGGCTGAGGCTACTTTCTTTGTTCCTCAGAATTATGCAGGTGAGGTTCAGCAGGTAGTTCTTACAAATGAAGGCACAGAGACTAAAAACTTTAAGCTGTTTTCATTTGCTGAATGGTGCTTGTGGGATGCTCAGGATGATTGTACAAACTTCCAGAGAAACTTCTCTACAGGCCGTGTAGAAGTTTCCGGTTCTACTATTTATCATAAGACTGAATACAGAGACAGACGTGATCATTTTGCGTTCTATACTGTAAATGATGAAATTGATGGCTATGATACAGACAGAGATTCCTTCATCGGTATGTACAATGGCTTTAACAATCCTCAGGCTGTTGAAGCTGGTCAGGCAACAAATTCATTTGCTGACGGCTGGTCACCTATCGCATCTCACTTTAAGAATATTACACTTGCTCCGGGTGAATCCAAGACCTTGGTATTTATTCTGGGTTATGTTGAAATGCCTGTTGATCAAAAGTTTGAGGCTGACGGCAAGACTATCAACAAGGTAAAAGCTCTTGAAATGATCGAGCAGTACAACACTCCTGAAAAGGTTGCTGCTGGTCTTGCTGAGCTTAAAGCAACATGGGATTCTCTTCTCGGTATCCTTAATGTTGACACTCCTGATGACAAGGTAAACCGTATGGTAAATATCTGGAATCAGTATCAATGTATGGTTACATTTAACCTGTCACGTTCTGCATCATACTTTGAGTCCGGTATCGGCAGAGGTATGGGCTTCCGTGATTCCAACCAGGATATTCTGGGCTTTGTTCACCAGATACCGGATCGTGCAAGACAGAGAATTATAGATATCGCTTCTACTCAGCTTCCTGACGGCGGCTGCTATCACCAGTATCAGCCTCTTACAAAGAAGGGCAACTCCGATATCGGCGGTGACTTCTCAGATGATCCACTGTGGATGATCCTTTCTGTTTCTGCTTACATAAAGGAAACAGGCGATTGGGATATTCTCAATGAAATGGTTCCTTATGACAATGATGAATCTAAGGCACAGCCTATGCTCGATCACCTGAAGGTATCCTTCTACAAGATCGTAAATAATCTTGGACCTCATGGTCTTCCATTGGCAATGCGTGCTGACTGGAACGACTGTATCAACCTTTCTTGCTACTCAGATACTCCGGGTGAAAGCTTCCAGACTTATACCAATCCTAAGTTTGCAGCTGAGGGCGGATATTCAAAGGTTGCAGAGTCTGTTATGGTTGCTACACTCTTTACATATGCAGGTCCTAACTACGTTTCTATTCTGAAGCACCTCGGCAAGAACGACGAAGCAGAAGCTGCTCAGGCTGAGATCGACAAGATGAAGAAAAACGTAATGGAACATGCATTCGACGGTGATTGGTTCCTTAGAGCTTATGATTCTACAGGCGCTAAGATGGGCTCTAATGAATGCGAAGAGGGAAAGATATTTATTGAACCTCAGGGCTTTGCAGTTATGTCTGAAATCGGTAAGGAAGAAGGCGCTGATATCAAGACTCTGAATGCTATTGATAAGTATCTGAACACAGACTTTGGTCTGGTACTGAATAATCCGGCATTCACAAAGTACTATATCCAGTATGGTGAAATTTCCACATATCCGGGCGGATATAAGGAAAATGCAGGTATCTTTACTCATAACAATGCTTGGATCATTTGTGCAGAAGCTTATGTTGGACGTGGTGACAAGGCATTTGAGTATTATAGCAAGATCGCTCCTGCATTTACAGAAGAAACATCTGATATTCACAAGACAGAACCATATGTATATGGTCAGATGATTGGTGGTAAGGATGCTGGTTCTGATATCGGCAAGCCAGGCAACCACTTTGGTCAGGGCAAGAACTCATGGCTGACAGGTACTGCTGCATGGAACATGGTAGCTATTTCTCAGTATATCCTTGGCGTTATGCCTGATTGGGATGGTCTGAAGATCGATCCTTCCATTCCTTCTGCATGGGATGGTATGACTGCTACTCGTAAGTTCCGTGGTGCTACATACAATGTAACAGTTAAGAATCCTGATCACGTATGCAAGGGCGTTAAATCTGTAACAGTAGATGGCAAGGCTATTGACGGCAACGTTCTTCCTGTATTCCCAGAAGGCGGCGTTCATACTGTTGAAGTTGTTATGGGCTAATAAATAGTCTTATTGCTTAAAAATTAAGATTTTATTATATAAAATAAAAAAGATTCCGCTTTGATAATTTGCAGCGCACAATGTAGATTCAAAGCGGAATCTTTTTGTTTTTTGGCGTATTATGATAGGTATTGTAAGATGTTAAATTGGGGGTTGATGCGATAATTAGCAGATGCAGAAATAAAAAAAATTATAAAATGAATTTTAAATTATTATATATGTCTTGACAATATCGTGAAAAAAGTGTACAATAAAAGAGCTGTATTAAATTACAAGATATGCAATCTGTTTATAAGTTGTTTTAAAATAAACGAAAAATTTATATAATTAAACTTGAAACAGTTGTTTTTCATTAAAAGCAGTATGTGAAGCTGGCTTGATTCATAGATTTGTGCCCAGAAAAAAGGGCTTTTGGCAGAGATGCCTCATAATGCAAAAATGTAAGCAGCAATATGCTGACGTAAAATTTTCGATAAACGCCTTGATTTTAATAGGCGGGAAGTGAGGAACATACACAAAAAACTTGCTTGTTCTCTTTTTGGTTTAGTCTTGGGCAAAGCAAAGAGGATAGGTTTACATCATATCGATGAATAAGAATAGCGGCACATACCGCCTGAATGCTTGTATGATGATATATTAAGCAATATTATAAGGAGGTTGTGCACACAAATGATTATTGAACTTTGGATTGCCATTTTGCTTATTGCCATTGCTCTTATTGCCGGTTTTGCAATTGGTGCGTCAATATTTAAGCAGAGAGCCTTTAATAAGGGCGTGGAAGCAGGAATTGAGCAGCGTAAACAACAGGCAGAAGCAACAATTGGTTCAGCTGAAAAAGAAGCTGATAGAATTTTATCTGATGCTAAGAAATATGCCGAAAGCAAAAAGAAAAGTGCCCTTGTAGAAGCCAAGGATGAAATTCATAAGCTGCGTACTGAAGCTGAAAAGGAAATCAAAGAACGCAGAAGTGAAATTGGCAGACAAGAAAGACGTATTCAGCAAAAGGAAGAAACACTTGATAAGAAGACAGATAATCTGGAACGCAAGGAAGATAATCTTCAAAGAAAACTGAAGGCTGCTGAAGAAAAGCTTTCAGAAGCAGAAGCACTTAAAAATGACCAGATGAATGTTTTGGAACGCATATCTGAGTTTACACGTGAACAGGCAAAGGAATATATTTTAAATACTCTTGAAAACGAGCTTGTACACGAAAAGGTTGTAAAGATTACTGCTTATGAGCAGAATCTTAAAGATGAATGCGAAGAGAAGGCAAGAAATTATATTTCACTTGCTATTGCAAAATGTGCTGCTGATCAGGTTTCAGAAACATCTGTTTCAGTAGTAGCACTGCCGAACGATGAAATGAAGGGCAGAATAATCGGACGTGAAGGACGCAATATTCGCACATTGGAAACACTTACAGGTGTAGATTTAATTATTGATGATACACCGGAAGCTATTACACTTTCATGTTTTGATCATGTTCGCCGTGAGATTGCACGTATTGCACTTGAAAAGCTTATATCCGACGGAAGAATTCATCCAACAAAGATTGAAGAAATGGTTGAAAAGGCAAAGAAGGAAGTTGAGCATCGCATACGTCAGGAAGGTGAACGTGCTGTTCTGGAAACAAATGTACATGGCATCAACAATGAGCTTGTTAAGCTTTTGGGTAGACTTTATTATCGTACAAGTTACCGTCAAAATGTACTTAACCACTCTATCGAGGTAGCAAAGCTTGCCGGAATTTTGGCATCAGAACTTGGACTTGATGCAAATCTTGCACGCCGTGCAGGACTTCTCCATGATATAGGCAAGGCTCTTACTGCTGAAATCGAAGGTTCTCATGTACAGATTGGTGTAGATGTATGTAAGCGTTACAATGAAAGTGAAGAAGTTATTCATGCGGTTGAAGCACATCACAATGATGTTGAGCCTAAGACAGCTATAGCTTGTATTGTACAAGCAGCTGATGCTATTTCCGCTGCAAGACCTGCTGCAAGAAGCGAAAACTATGAAAATTATATCAAACGTTTGCAAAAGCTTGAGAGCATTTGCTCAGCATATGAAGGTGTTGAGAAGTGTTATGCTCTTCAGGCAGGACGTGAGATTCGTATTATGGTAGTGCCGGAAATCATCAATGATGAAAAAATGGTGCTTGTTGCACGTCAGATTGCAAAGCAGATCGAAACTGAAATGGATTACCCGGGTCAGATCAAGGTTAACCTTATTCGTGAAAGCCGTGTAGTTGATTACGCTAAATAAAATATTTTAATGAACTGCTGTGAGTTTTAAACTTTGCGGCAGTTTTTGTTTTTGGCAATAAAAATAAGTTTTTAATTTCCCTTTACAAGTTTCATGTTTTATGATATAATGTTAAATGTAAATTTATATTATAGGATATGGGAGATGCTTTTATGCCTGGTATAGTATACTGTCCCCGATGTGGTGCTGTGGCAGAGGGCGGTACAGTAAAATGCAGCTGCTGTGGTGCCGATATTTGTAATAAACAGGATCAACAGCCGAGTTTTGGATACGTTCCGCCTAATCAAAATCAGACAAATATGTTTAATCAACAGCAGAATTTTAATCAAGGAAATCCGCAGCCTTTGCAATATGAAAATTATAATCAGTATGCAAAAAATGATGGTGCCTATAATGGCTGTGCTATCACCGGTATGATTCTTGGTATTCTTTCGATTGTGCTGTGTTGTACATTGTGGTCTGATTTGTTGATAAGTTCTGCCGGTGTTGCGCTTTCGATAATTGGACTTAAGAGTTATCAATATAAAGGCTGTTCTATTGCCGGTTTGGTTTGCTCTATTATCGGACTGCTTATGTCCTTGATGGTTCTTTTTGTAATTGTTTAGACAATATAGAACGAATTTCATTAAGCTTTGGATTTAATAAAATTATTTAAATAATTTTATAATCGCTTTTATAGTTATATCTTTTGCCGTGCAGATATAGCTTAAAAATAAAACTTTTTTAGCGGTAGAAATGGAGAGTATTTATGTCTATGAAATCAGTATGTCCGCAGTGTGGTATGTCTATGGATGAAAAGGTGGATTTTTGTCCTACTTGCGGAAGCAAAATGAATGTTATTGATGAGCCGTCTACAACTTTTGAAAGTAATAATGATATGAACAATACATATGGCTCAGAAAACAATTCTGCAAATGATTCTTCTGCATCAAACAACGAACAAAATGCTGACAGCAATCCTGCTTTAAATGCTGCTATGAATAACAGCAGTCCGGATTTAGATTCTGTCATGAACAATGGCAATAATAATTTTAACAATGCACAAAATGCAGGCAATGGAATACCCCCTATACCCATATGCGTACACTTAAGCAGCAAGAGAAAAAGCGATAAGTTTAGAAATACGTTTACGTTTTGAATTAGCGCAAAAATATGATAGTTTGTCAAGATTATCAGAAGAGAGAGAAAAGCCAAGAGACAGAGCAACAAAAAATGTTACTACGGAAAGCAAAACGGACAATTCATTCCAGTAAGAAAGTCTTGAAGCATCAATATCAATCTTTTGAGGGGGAAAAACGACCTTTTTTTGCGAGGGTTTCACATACTATTGCAAGCAAAAGTTTTCCATAAAACCATGCTTTGACCGATTCTTCCTTTCTTGCAGTAAATTCTCTGCCACCAAAAATAGATTTGAAGCGTTTGAAAACCAATTCTATTTGCCATCGCATACGATAAAGCTCCAATATCTGCTCAATAGAAATTTTTCTATCAAGAGATGTTACTACAACAACAAAATGACTCCATACTGTCTGTAATTCACTCAACGGTCTTCTGTTTTTATTGGATTTTTTCATCTGACATTCGCTTTTTCTGACATCTTCATCTGATTTGGCAATTGCACATATGCGAACCGGTATAAACTCTTTTCCTCTTTTTATAAATAGAGACAGATCTATTTTTCTCCCAGGTGTATTGTCTTTTTTTAATTCTTCTGTTAAATCGAATTTTTTTCCGTCTTCTCTATATAGATTAAAACTATTGGAACGCATACGAATAACATAATCACCTTTATGTTCAACAACATATTTTATCTCTCTTATTGAACAATATCCTCTATCTGCTACTATTATTTGATTTTCTTTGATTCTTGTATATCTTGTAAGCGTTTCTCCTTCAGTTGCCGTTGTAAAGTACATTTCTGTTGCGTTCATTGTAAACAGATTCATCATGTAATGAAATCTGAAATCTGATCCTCTGCTTCCATTACAGGCATAATCACTTGCGTCTACAAGCTCAACATCATACTTTTCAAGCCATTTTGGAGGGTCAACAAGAAAGCCCTCTTGTCTGCAAAGATTTTCACATATCCATTTCAGCCATCCGGCACTATTTACTATTCTATTTTTCACCGCTGTCTTATTGAGACCTTCTTGATTTTCAGAAATTTGCGTTAATGCAGATGTCAGACCGTATGTTTCTCCTTGTGTCTGATACAGAAAATTCAGTCTCAATAATTCCTTTGGTGTTTTGATATTTCTTCCTCGAACTAATGCCTTTTCACTTATTGCTGCTTCTTCCCAACCTTCTGGCATTATTTCAAAGATCTTCTCCATATTTTTATCTTTCATTCTACTATTATATCTCTTCTCTTAAGTGTACGCAAGTGCCTAAAATGGGTGCATTTTCATATTATTTGGAATTATACAACAGCCTCCACAATGGTTCTGCCGTTCAGTTCGATGGTGTGCATACCGCTTCGCTTACTTTTGTTGAAATTAAAACTGAGCAAGTAGCCTTTATCAATATGATAATAGTCCAGATATTCGGACAATTGCTTTTCTCCCTGCGTGTTATATTCATCACCGTGCCAAATCTTCAGCTCGATTATATACTGCTTTCCGAGATAGTCAACGATTACATCTGTACGTCTTTGGTCACGGGTTTGTGCTTCAATGTAATAGTTGCCTGTGTCGTTGATGATCGGTCGGAGATAGAGCAAAAATAATTTTCTGCCGTCATCTTCTTTGAACTTGTCAGGCTGTGAACCATAGATGTCATTGAAGTGTAAAATGAACTTTTCGAGAATAAGTTCCATGTTCAGTTGATTTCCCGAGATGAACTGGGATTTGTCATTGACACCTTCTGCAAATATCTGGCTGTTTGTAGTTTCAAGTGAAATGAACCAGTCGTAAATCACAGTTTCAAAGATTCGATTTGCTATCACAGTACTGCCTTCCTGATTTTTCACAAAACCATACATGACAGCATCTCCGATGACAGAGTCATAAGCATTGTACAAATACTTTCTTCCGTGAAATAACATGGAATGTAGCACTTTTCTGAGATTTTCGTTGTCTTCCAGTTTATTGATAAGTGATTCGATCAATGGTATTTTCTCTGTCATCAATTCCTTTGCGGATATGGCAACAGCATTTTTTGTCCAATCTCGATTCTTCTCATCTATCAGCTTGCAGATACTTGACACCAAGACTGGATACCCAGATGTGTAATCATAAATCAGCTGAGATATTGCATTGATATTCATTCCTGTATGATGTTCATTTTCATACTGCTCCAGCATACCGGCAATGTCATTAGGTGAAAAACTCATATTAATATCAAACGATGAAGCGATATTCCACGGACTATTGTGCTTATGTTCTGCATCAGAACGGATTTTTTGACGTAAGTTTCTTATATCGTGTACTCCGGCGAGAATGACGGAGTGAAATGTTGGTGTATCATGACGATCAAGATAGTATCCTCTCATCTGTGCCAGAAAATCTAAGAAAACTTGATTATTGCTTGCACTGTCAACCTCATCAATTACAAGAATAATTCTTTGTTTAGCAGAAGAACAGATCTCGCTAATTCCTTGGAACAGACGAACCAAACCATACCGTTCTTTCCAAAAATCTATTTGCGTTAGCAGAGCTTGAGCAACTTCCATATCTATAGTTTTTATCTTTTTCAAGGCTGCAACAAATATATATGCAAATGATATGGAGAAATTATTTTCATCCTTGAAATCTAATTCACTCATATCCTTTTGAAAATCAAAACTAATTACAGTATAATCATCCTGCAAATGTTTTTTCAATGCTTTTAGAGTAGTCGTTTTTCCATACTGTCTGCCACGATTGATAACAAAA
>CANOIR010000034.1 GCA_947566125.1 uncultured Ruminococcus sp.
TGTTTGATACTTTGAAAGAATATCAGGGTCTTTTGTTGTGTCAAAATAAGTAACACTTATATGATCAGAGTAATCTTCATACTTTGAAAGTGTTTCACTTATCATCATTTCACTTGTTCCCAAAAGGCTCTTAAGGGTATCCTTTTCAACAGAAATAGCAATGTCAACGTCTTTATCAAGATTCTTTACATAATCTATAGTTTCATCTGAAACATCATATACATTGTTTGATGTAAGGTCAAGGCGGACATCTGCCAGCATACTTACAAGAACGTTCACAAGAATTACAACAACTATAACTACCGCTGTAACTGCTGTAGCAATAGAACCATATTTCAGCTTCTTACGCATTTTAAGCTTCTTAAGCTGCTTTTCGCTCATATTGCCATCATCTAAAATTTCCTGCATTTTTTCTTTCATAGCTCTTTTCCTCCTTATCTCCAGCGACGTGTTTCAAGGACACGAACTGTCAAGAAGTTAAATATAGCAGCACAGCTTATGTAAAACAGCACGCTGGACAGATCGAATATTCCACACGTAAAATCGTAAAATTTATTATAGAAGGACAGTCCGTTCATTCCCGCTGCAATAATACCTACTACTGGCTGAAAGAAATCAGGGACACTTGCATTCTCAACAAATCCTGCAAGAGATTGAATTATACACATTACAAATATCAAAAGCAGGCTTATTATATAAGCAATAAACTGATTTTCTGTAAGTGATGAAATAAATACACCTACAGAAATAAACGCTGCACCCAGCAAAAACAATGCAATAAAGTTTGCAAGAACTATTCCCCATGTTACCGCACCGAAAGCACTGAGTATAAGTGCATACACAAATACGATCGCAACGCCTATTGTATACATTGCCAGTGATGCAAAATATTTGCCAATTACTATACTGCCAAGAGATACTGGTGCTGTAAGCAGTCCCTGTTCTGTTCTCTTCATTTTTTCTTCACTGAAACTTCTCATTGTAAGCACAGGGATCAAAAGAAATGTAGCCCAGAAAAGCATTGAAAACAGACCTGACATATCTGCTATGCCACGTGACAGAGTGAATAAATAAAAACATACTCCGGCAAATAAATAATATATTGTAAGATAAACGTAAGCTATAGGTGAGGCAAAAAAGGCTCCCATTTCACGTCTGAAAATAGCACCCATTATTCTTCTCCTCCTTTATTTTCATCTAACTTATCTGATTTACTTCCAGCATTTTTTCCATTTGATACCACAAGATTTATTACAGGCGTATTCTTCTTATTATCATCAGATACATCTCCGCCCATTGTTATTCTTATGAATATATCTTCAAGAGTCATTTCATCATTTGCCAGCTTATAAATAGACAATCCCATATCACGGCACATATCATTGAGCATTACTGTAATATCAGCTCCGTCTTCCAATACTATTTCATAATCAAATATGCCGCCGCTGCGTTCCATATCAGCACGAACGCTCTTTACACCAGGGATCTTACGGATAGCTACAAGTACTTCTTCTCTTACACCATCAAGGCGTACTGTCATACGATTTATATTAGATACACTTTTTGTAAGATTTTCCAAAGTGTCATCAGCTGCCATTTTTCCTTTATTTATAATAATAACACGGTCACAAACAGCCTGGATCTCAGACAGGATATGAGATGAAAGTATAAGTGTATGACGCTTTCCAAGCTTCTTTATAAGATTTCTTATCTCAATAATTTGTTTAGGGTCAAGACCTACTGTAGGCTCGTCCAAAATCAGTATAGGCGGATTGCCCACAAGTGCCTGTGCCATGCCTACTCTCTGTCGATAACCCTTTGAAAGTCTGCGTATAATTCTATTTGATACATCAGATATTTTACAGAGATTGCATATTTCAGTAAGATGTGCTTTTCTCGGCAGTTTACATTTCTTCAGGTCATAGACAAAATTAAGATAACCCATAACTGTCATATCCTGATAAATCGGCGGAAGTTCTGGAAGGTAACCTATATTTGCCTTCGCTTTAATTGGGTTTTCAAGAATATCAATTCCGTTTATAAGCACCTGACCGGAAGAAGAGCTTATATAACCGGTAAGCATATTCATAGTAGTGGACTTTCCTGCACCGTTTGGACCAAGAAAACCAAGTATTTCTCCGTCTTCAACAGTAAAACTTATGTTATCCACTGCCAGATGATCGCCGTAGTATTTTGTAAGATTTTTTACCTCAATCATTGACAAATGCCTCCTTTATATTACAAATGCATTGCAATTATACAACCGTATTGTGATAATAACGTGATGATACATTGAAAGCTCAAGACAGTCTTTCAATGCCAATACGTATTCTTCTTAAAGTTTCATCTTTGCCCAAAATAGCACAAAGATCGATTCCGCCGCCAGGTGTACATTGTTTTCCGGAAACAGCTGTACGCAGAGGCCATAGCATAAAACCATTCTTTACTTCAAGCTCGGCGATAAGTCCAAATACTATTTCATGAATCTTTTCAGCTGTCCATTCTTCCAAAGATTCAAGTACCGGCAGCAGCTTTGTAAGTGCTTCAAGAGATGTTTCCGGTGTTGTCTTCATCTTCTTATGACGATACATATCAATATCATAATCCGGAAGCTTATCTATAAAGTCAATCTGCTCTGCAATATCAGTGAATATTTCTGTTCTTGGCTTAAGAACATGACAAAGCAGCGGCATATCCGCAACTTCACGGTGAAGAGATTCTTTAATATATGGAACAGCAAGCTCTGCATATTTCTCCTCTGTAAGAGCTGCTATATACTTAGCATTTATTGCACGCAGTTTCAACGGATCAAAAATTGCCGGTGACTTGCTTATACCCTTTATATCAAACACACTGCAAAGTTCTTCAAGAGAATATATCTCCTGTTCACCTGTAGGAGCCCAGCCTAAAAGACAAATATAATTCAAAACAGCTTCAGGCAGATAACCCTTTTCCATAAGATCTTGGAATGACGCATCACCATTACGCTTTGAAAGCTTATGAGACTGATCCTTCATAACTGGAGCACAGTGAATGTACTCCGGTACATCCCAACCGAACGCCTTGTAAAGAAGATTATATTTCGGTGCTGATGAAAGATACTCATTACCTCTTACAACATGAGTAATGCCCATTAAGTGGTCATCAACAACGTTTGCGAAATTATATGTCGGCATACCATCTGTCTTAATAAGTATCTGATCGTCAAGTGTTTCATTTTCAACTGAAATATCACCATAGATCTCATCATGAAATGTTGTTGTTCCGGTAAGCGGCATCTTTTGACGAATAACATATGGCAGACCAGCATCAAGCTTAGCCTGAACCTCTTCTGCTGACAAATCACGGCAATGTCTGTCATACATTGGGTCAAGATGTGCTTCTTCCTGAGCCTTTCTAACACTGTCCAATCTTTCTTTGTCGCAGAAACAATAATAAGCTTCGCCTTTGTTAACAAGTTCTTCCGCGTATGATTTGAACATACTCATTCTCTCTGACTGTACATAAGGACCTACCGGACCGCCTATATCCGGACCTTCGTCCCAATTTAGTCCTGCAATACGCAGTGTGTTATAAATTACATCGACCGCACCCTCAACATATCTCTCCTGATCGGTATCTTCAATTCTTAAAATAAAGTCACCGCCATTTTTCTTAGAAATAAGATATGCATAAAGTGCAGTTCTTAAATTACCAATATGCATATAGCCTGTAGGGCTTGGTGCAAATCTGGTTCTTACTTTCTTTTCCATGGAAGTTCTTCCCTTTCCTGTTATTGTATATTTTAGAACTTGTTCTCATAGGATTTGTGCGTAGATTTTCGAGCATAATTTTATCGAGTGCAAGGAAAAAAGCCGCAGGCATACTGACGTATGGCAAGGATTTTTGACGTGACAATCGCTAAAATTTGCCGAAAAGATGCATGCGATATCCTTATGAGAACAAGTTCTTATATAGATAAAGCAAGTTTGCGGGCTTTTTCAATATCCTGCATAATTGCTGTTTGAAGTGCTTTTATATTTTCAAACTTTTTCTCCGGACGAATAAAATGCAAAAGCTCTGTAGTACAGTACACTCCATATAAATCGCCTTTAAAATCAAGCAGATGTGTTTCCGCAAGAGGAATATTTTCATATGAAACAGTAGGCTTCACTCCTATATTGGTAACTCCAAAATATCTGCGGTCGTCTGTCAATGAAACTCGGCTGAGATATACTCCTTTTGCCGGTACAAGCTGTCCTTTTTGAAAATTTTGATTTATTGTAGGAAAATTTATCGTTCTGCCCAGCTTTTTGCCGTGAACTACAGTGCCGCTTACTGCATAAGGTCTGCCAAACAGTTCCTGTGCTTTTTCAATGCGTCCTTCATTAAGATATTCTCTTATGCGTGTTGAAGAAACTTCAGAGCCGTCAATGCAGACGGACTCTATACAAATCACTTTAAAACCCATATTTCGTCCAAATTCAGCAAGTTCCGTAAAGCTGCAAGCAGCATCCTTGCCAAATCTAAAGTCACTGCCGCAAAAAACTTTTTTGGCGTGCAGCATATCTTTAAGTATATTCCTACAGAAACTTTCGCCGTTCATCTCGCCTATATCAAAAAAGTTTGCTGTCAGTACCGCTTTAATTCCAATATTCTCAAGCAAGCTTTGCTTATATTCTTCTGTATATAGAAATTCAAGTTCTCTGCCATGCTTTTTTGGAAAGGTAGAGGCATTAAATGTAAATGCACAAGGAAGAAGTCCATCTTTACTGCATTGCACTGCCGCTGCAAGAACCTTTTGATGACCTAAATGTATACCATCAAAAAGCCCTAGTGCCACTGCACTTTCCTGCAAAAGTGGCTTTGTTACATTTATCATGATATAATGTCTTACCTTTCCTCAAAATTTTTACCGCATCTTAGCTCTCTATTTTCAAAATCAGCTCTTGCTGTTCCTATAAACACTCCATCAGAACCATATACAGTATAGTCACTCTTATCCTGAATTATATTATGAATTCGCATTAGATCAAGCTTTACGCCGTTACGATACATTCTTGTCTGAACATCATTAAGACGAAGCTTCGGCAAATCCTTAAACAATCTTTCTGTTGGCATAAGAATTTTTTCTATGTTTCCGCTATCGCAAATTTCTTTTACTTCATCAAATGTATAACATTCGGATATATCAAATCCGGATGCCATAATTCTGCAAAGTGATGTCATAACAGCACCGCCGCCAAGCGTCCTTCCTATATCGTCAATAAGCGTTCTTATATATGTTCCTTTACCGCATTTTACAGAAATTTCTGCTTCCTGCTTGTCCTCATCAAAATTTTCAAGCTCTATACTGTAAACCTGTACTTTCCTTGAAGGACGTTCTGCTTCGATGCCTTTTCGTGCCAGCTCATAAAGTCGTTTTCCTCCAACAGATACTGCTGAATACATTGGAGGAATCTGCTTGATTTCTCCTGTAAAGTTAGGAAAAACATTTAGAAGTGCCTTTTGTGTCACGTGCATTTCAGGGTAATCTGTAAAGTTATTACCCCATATATCAAGCGTATCAGATGAACGTCCAAAATAAATTCCGGCTCTGTAAGTCTTGTCCTGACATGGCATTATATCACAAGCCTTTGCTGCCGTGCCTACGAGTACCGGAAGTACTCCTGTTGCCATTGGATCAAGCGTTCCTGTATGACCGAGCCTTTTCATATGGAGTATCCCTCTGAGTTTTCCTATAACATCAAAAGATGTAAACTCCTGCGGTTTATTCATGCATAAAATACCATTCACTATTTTTGCATTCCCTTCATAACTGCATCAACAAGCATTTTCTTTGCCTCTTCTGCTGTGGATTCTATACAACAACCAGCAGCCTTTGCATGACCGCCGCCTCCGAATTTTTGGCATATTTCCGAAACGTTTACATTATCGGCAGAACGCATGGAGATACGGAATACATTATCTTCACGTTCTTTAAGCACAATGCCTACCTGTACGCCTTCCACCTGTAACGGAAAGCCAGCTATACCCTCAAGTTCGGATTCATCAATGCTATACTTCTCCATAAGCTCCTTTGTAATGCAAACAAGCATACATTTTCCGTCAATATAGCTTTCAAGCTGTTCTATGAGTATCTTATCAAGCTTCATTCTGCCCATGCTTTTAACAATAAACATATTCCTATTTATAATAGCATATGGAATATCTTTGTGCTGTTCCATAATTTCAGCTGCAATACGCAGAGTACGAGGACTTACGTTATCATACATAAAGCATCCTGTATCAGTGGCAATTCCGGTATAAAGACAAATCGCTATTTTCCTTGTAATGCAGGTTCCCATTTCTTTTAGTATCTCATAAACCACCTGACAAGCAGCGGCTGCCTTGCCGTCAAGGCAAAGCTCCTTTGCATATCCCGTATTTGAAATATGATGGTCTATGCAAAGGTCAGTTTTGCCGGCATACTTTTCTAAAAGGCTTTCACCAAAAAGCTTTTCATCTGCTACATCTACGGATATTATAATATCCGGTTCAAAATCATCAGCTGTATCTTCCTTTGGCAACATGAAATTATATCTCTCAGGAATAGCATCATTGCACAAAACCTTTGCACGTTTGCCCATGCTCCTAAGTGCAGTGGCAAGTGCATAGCCTGAACCTATACAGTCACCATCAGGACTTCTGTGAATGAGAATATAGGCATCGCCTGCTTCCAAAAGACGCTTTGCAGTTTCTTTTACTGTAAGCTCCTTCACTGCTCTTCCTCCTCAGACAAGTCTTCTACAGGAGGCTGGACATGGTGAAGCATTTCGTTTATTTTTGCACTATGTGCAATCGAATCATCTGCTATAAAATGAAGAGCCGGCACTTTACGCATTTTGATTCTATGGAAAACTTCACGCTTTATATAGCCCTCGGCACTCTTAAGACCCTTTACAGACTGCTCAGCCTTTCCTTGACCACTAAGACTTGATACATATATCTTGCAGTTTGACATATCCCTTGATAATTCAACTCGGACTATACTCAAAAGCGGGTCAATTCTAGGATCTTTAAGCTCACGAATAACAGCTGTAAGCTCTCTGAATAAATCTTCTTCTGTTCGGCTTATATTAAAACTTGGCATTAATCTCTGTACTCCTCCATAATAAAGGCTTCAAAAATATCGCCTTCCTTGAAGTCACGGAATTTTTCCAGTGTGATACCACACTCATAGTTCTCTGCAACTTCCTTTACATCATCCTTGAAACGCTTAAGGCTGGACATCTTATCCTCTGCAATTACAACGCCGTCACGTACAATACGTATCTGACACTGTCTTGTTACCTTGCCATTCAAAACATAAGCACCGGCAACTGCACCGACATTTGAAATCTTATAGACCTGACGAACTTCAATTCGACCCATAACAACTTCACGATATTTCGGATCAAGCATACCCTTCATAGCAGTTTCTACATCTTCAATAGCATCATAAATTACACGGTATGTGCGAATCTCAACATTATCACGTGCAGCTGTTTCTTCGGCAATAAGATCAGGACGAACGTTAAATCCAATGATAATTGCGTTTGATGCACTTGCAAGCATAACATCGCTTTCTTTGATACCGCCTACACCGCCATGTATAACACGTACACGAACTTCGTCATTGGAAAGCTTTTCAAGTGACTGTTTAACAGCTTCTACAGAACCCTGTACGTCTGCCTTTACTACAATATCAAGCTCCTTCATTTCACCCTCTTCGATCTGACTAAAGAGATTGTCAAGAGTTACTTTCTGGTGTTCGCCAAACTTAGCCTGTTTTGCTTCGTGCTTTCTCTGTTCAACAAGTGTCTTTGCCAAACGCTCATCTTCAACAGCATTGAAAGTATCGCCTGCTTCCGGAACTTCTGCCATACCTGTTATCTCTACCGGTACAGATGGACCTGCACTGTTTACGACCTGACCCTTGTCATTTGTCATAACTCTTACTCTACCAACTGTTGTACCTGCAATGAGAACATCTCCGGTGTGAAGTGTACCATTCTGTACAAGCAGTGTTGCAATAGGACCTCTGCCCTTGTCCAGACGAGCTTCTACTACAGTACCCTTTGCACGACGAGTTGAATTAGCCTTAAGCTCCTGCATTTCTGCAACAAGCAGAACATTTTCCAAAAGCTCATCTATACCTTCGCCGGTCTTAGCGGAAACAGGAACGCATATAACATCGCCGCCCCAGTCTTCGCATACCATATCATACTTTGTAAGTTCTTCCTTAACTCTGTCAGGATTTGCACCTTCTTTATCCATCTTATTTATGGCAACAATTACAGAAACTCCTGCTGCCTTTGCGTGACTGATAGATTCAACTGTCTGAGGCATGATACCATCATCAGCAGCTACAACAAGAATAGCTATATCAGTAATATTAGCACCTCTTGCTCTCATTGCAGTAAATGCTTCATGTCCTGGTGTATCAAGGAATGTAATCGGCTTGCCGTCATGAACGACCTGATATGCACCGATATGCTGTGTGATTCCGCCTGCTTCGCCAGCAGTTACGTGAGCATTTCTAATTCTGTCAAGAATAGATGTCTTACCATGGTCAACGTGACCCATTACGCAAACAACAGGGCAGCGTTCTTCTGTATCTTCAATATCATCGTTTTCTTCAATAAGACGCTCCTCAATTGTAACGATAACTTCCTTTTCAACCTTTGCACCAAGCTCTTCTGCAACAAGTGATGCTGTGTCAAAATCGATCTCTTCATTGATAGATGCCATAACACCAAGCAGCATGAGTCTTTTAATTACCTCTGTAGCTGTTACCTTAAGTCTTGCAGCAAGTTCACTTATTACAATATTATCAGGAATCATAACCTTTAGCTGCTGCTTTCTTGCTCTTTCCAGCTCCAGACGTCTGAGTTTATCCTGTTCTGTTTCACGCTTGTTTGAATATTTCTGCTTATTTCTCTGAGCAGACTTCTGGTTTATCTTCTGCTTCTTTGTTGAATAATTATCCTTGCTGTACTTGCCGGCAGGAGCGATCTGCTCGTAACGCTGATTATATTTATCAAGATCTACATATGAACCTCTTGTATCAACAGTACGACGTTTTTCAATTGTTGAGCTTCCGCCTGATGAAAGCTCTACTTCTACATGCAGTCTTTCACCATGCTTCTGAGCCTTTGCCTGTGGCTTTTTCTTATCATTTTTTCTGTCATTTTTATTATTGCCGCCATTTGATTTAACCTGTGGCTTTTGCTCTGGTTTTGATTCTGCTTTTGCCTCTGCCTTTGGCTTTGGCTCATTATTACGCTTATTATCAGGATCAGCCGGCTTTGATTCACTCTTTGGCTGAACTGCCGGTTTATTATTTTCTTTTTTTACAGCTGGTTTTTCAGATTTCTTCTCTGTCTTATTCTTCTTAGGAGAATTCTTTATTTCAGCTGCTTCTTCTGTTTTCTTTTCTGTTTTCTTCATACTTCTCTTTTCCTGTTTCTTTTCATCAGTCTTAGGTTTCTTTTCAAATGCACTTCTTGGCAAAGTACGGGTTGCAAAATATTCGTCAAAGCTCTCCGTCTGCTGCTTCTGAGTAAAATGCTCAAGAGCAGTATTTATCTCCGCTTCTGTAAGACCACTGCCCGATTTTTTCTTCTTTTGTCCTTCCGGATCTATACTTTCAAAAAAAGCAATCAATTCAGCTGCTTCCATTTGCAGATCCTTTGCCACATCACTAAGTTTTCTCTTCTTCGTCATAGGCGAAACCTCCTGTTCATTTATACGCTGGTCATATACAGTCTGATATGTCAAATATGTCAAACTGCTGCAACATACTATCTATATTATAATGCAGCCGACCTTTTTTAAGGTCATGCCGAATTTTTTAAAGTTTGCCGTCTGAAATTTCTATAAGCCTCTTTGCAAATCCTTTATCGCATACTGCAAGCACTCCCGCTTTTCTGCCAACTGCATTTGCAATATCTTCCATCTTGAATTCTATCACACACACGGGAACGTTTTGCTTTGTGCAAAAAAACTCAATTTCCTTTTTGGTTTTCGGCGATATGTCTTTTGCAACAAATATCCCTTCTGCACGTCCTGCAATGATCTCTTCCTTAGCAGGATCAAAACCCATAACAAGTTTGCCTGCCTTACGGCATATTGTTAGCAGATTCAGCCATTTCTCTTTGCAGTTCATCTTTAAGCTCCTCATACACCGCATTGTCTACCTTACATGAAAACGCTCTTTCAAGCCTTTTGCCCTTTTGAGCTTTTTCAAAACATTCCATACTCTTACATAGATATGCACCTCTGCCAGACTTTTTTCCAGTGACATCAAGTAAAATTTCATCTTCCGGTGTTTTTATTACACGTACAAGACTTCTCTTCTCTTTCATCTCACCACAGCCTATACACATACGCATTGGAATCTTTTTTACCTTCATGGCTTACTCCTCATCAGAATCATATGCATTATCGAAATCGATGTAATCAGACGTTTCTCCATCAAGCATTGAAAGTTCATCTGCTGATTCCTGTATAGTTTCTTCAGCAGCATTTTCCAGTGCCTTATCTTCATCCGCAATATTATCTGTATTTACTGTATCAGTTGTTTCTGCATCAGACACAAGCTCACCTGTTGCTTCATTTGCAACTATTTCAAATTCCGGCTTTATGTCAATCTTAAATCCTGTAAGCTTTGCAGCAAGCTTAGCATTCTGACCACGGTTGCCTATTGCCAGTGACAATTGATGATTTGGAACTACTATGCTGCAAGTGCGGTCCTTTTCTTCATTTGTGAGAATATCAACACGCAGTACAGTTGCCGGTGCAAGCGCCTTTGCAATAAATTCTTCCGGCTTTTCGCTGTATGGAATAATATCGATCTTTTCACCAGAAAGCTCTGCTACGATAGCGGATATTCTTGAACGCTTTGGTCCAATGCAAGCACCTACAGCATCAACATTCGGGTCATTTGACCACACTGCAATCTTTGTTCTTGAACCGGCTTCTCTGGAAATTGCCTTTATCTCAACTATACCGTCATATATTTCCGGTACAGTCATCTCAAACAAACGCTTTACAAGTTCTTTTCTTACACGGGAAATCTTTATAACCGGTTTCTTCTGCTTGTTTGCAATTGCGGTTACATATACCTTTACCATCTGACCTTCTTTAAGCACCTCACCAGGTATCTGTTCCTTACGGAAAAGGTATATTTCTGTATTATCATAAATAAGTGTGGCTGTGCCGCCTGCTTCAACTTGTGAAACCTGACAAGTAATACATTCAAATTCCTTGTCTTCAAATTTTTCAAGAATTCTTGCACGGTTTATATCACGCAGATCGCCTTTTATAGACTGCTTTGCAGACAGTGCAGCTGCTCTTCCAAACTTGTCAATATTAAGTCTTTTCTGAACAGTGCCGCCTACCATTGCATTAGGGTCAATATTTCTGGCAGCAGCTATATTTATTTCATTCTCATCAATAGGCTCATCATCTACAATAGTTTGTCTTATATACATCTCAAACTTTTTTGTACTTGGATCGATATCAATAGTGATATTTTCCTCACAATCCGGATATGCCTTTCTTGCAGCCTTAAGCATAGCAGTTTTTACCTTTTCAACGAGAATATCAACATCTACACTGTTTTCAGTGCCGAGTGCAGCAAGAGCCTCAAAAAAATTATTGTCCATGTCCTTTCATTCCTCCATTAAACAAAAATAAATCAAAAATCAATTTCAACATACAGCTTTACATAAGAAAGTTCAGACAATGCAAGCTGTACAATACTTTCACTCTCAAGCTTGACAGAAATATTTTCACCATCAAAATCTGTCAGGATTCCTATCCATTCCTTTTCCCCATCAATAGGGCGAATAGAATGAGCCTTTACCATCTTGCCGATAGAATCCTCAAAATGCCAGCCCTGACACAAAGCTCTTTCAAGTCCTGCTGAACCTACTTCAAGAATGTAATTCTGAGGTATAGGGTCTTTTTCATCAAGTATTTGATTTACTGGTCTTGTCATTGTTTCACAGTCATCGATCGTGATACCATTTTCATGGTCAATAAATACTCTGAGATACCAGTAAGCACCTTCCTTCTCAAAGCTTACATCCCATATCTTAAATCCAAGCTCTTCTGCTATAGGCAGTACCATATCATATACTGATTTTTCAGTGCCGCCGAATTTTTTCAGTTTCATGTAAATATATCCGCCCTTTCCATAACATAAGCAAAAGACCGGTGGTCGCCGGTCTTTGCTTAAGTGTATGAGTACATTATATCATACTTCTTTTAAAAAATCAAGAGGGCTGAGAAATTTTTTATTGAATTTCAGAAAAAGCCTTATAATATTCACCGCAAACCTTTAAAATCATGTTTCGTTATACTCTTTTATGATCTCATCAATAACCGAAGACCATTCGTCACGTACAACAGCCCATGAATCTTTATCGCCATTTAAAAGTGCAATTGTTATATTATCCATTATTCCTCTTGTATCATATGTATATTCGCCATCACCAAACATTCTGCTGCCCATTCCATAACCAAAATCAAATACCGGCGTTATATTTGCAGGATCGCTATATTCACATAATGCGTCATACTGCTCTTCAGTCACATATTTTTTTAATATACCTCCGGCATTTCTTTCCGGTATAAGTGCCTTGCGTCTGCTATTTGCAGCATATTCATCTATAATAGATGCAAGTCTTTCGCATCTTATATAAGCACCTACTGCCGCACCATTTTCAGAATTTTTAACAAGCATCTTTGCACCGAAACTACAATTCAGATAGTATTTATCCGCATCAGGTGATTTTGGAAACGGTACTACCATAAGATCATTGCTTTCTACAAAGCCTTCTTCATTTATATCAGGGTCAGAATCGTTTTGAATATTTGAATCACTAAGTGCCCAATCTGACATTGCAAAAAACAGAGTTGAGCCGTCACTTTTCAAATATCCATTCCATTCAGAGTCATAAAGTTTTCTTTTCATGATCTCTTCCATGACATTTTCCGCAGATTCAATTTGTGGACTTTTTATATTGTTTGAAAATTTTTCACCATCGTAATTTATAACAGTTTCACCGGTTGATTGTATAATAGCCTGTCCAAACCAGCCATTTATACCGTATCTTGTTTCATCATCACGGGCATTGCTTACAAATGTAGTCATCATATCCATAAATACATCCCAATCCCACTTACCTTCTTGATAAAGTTCATATGGATCGGGCAGACCGTTTTCTTCACATATACTTCTGCTGTATGTGATAACAAGCGGATTTGCAATGTTATATGGAACAACATAATGACTGCCTTTGTATTCATACATATCAAGGACCTCTTCCATACCGTCCCAGATGTCATCTTCAAAATCTATATAGTCATCAAGCGGCTGATATTGATTCTTTACTACACCATTTGGCAAAGCTTCCCATTCATAAGGAAACATATCCACAGGGTCACCGCTGAGTATACGGCTTGCAAGAACATCAAATTTATTTTCGCTTGTACAGCTGATATATTCAACCTTGCCGCCATACTTTTCTTCAAAAAGAGATAGTGCCACACTTCTGTCCTGATTGTTTATAGGGTTTACATCGTAATAAGAAAGCCAGTAAATAGTACTTCCCTTTACTTCCTCAAGATTAGGATCACTTTCGATATAATCATCAGCAAGAGAAATATCTATCTTAAATTCATCTTTCACTTTATAAAGTGAATCGCTGTTATTTCCAGAGTTTGAGTCTCCTCCGCACGCAGAAAACATAAAAACTGATGATAATACCAGAAACAACGAACCTATTCGCTTTAGATTATTCATATATGATCACTACCTTTCATGTGTATCTAAAAATTTGGACAGAACTTAAATTTACAATATTTCAAAAAGTGCTGCTGCAAATAAAAGCCACAGCAGCACATTTTTTGAAAAATTCTTTATTTATCTAACTTTAGCACCACAAGGCAGACTCTGATCAGGAAATACTACCTTTGCACTGCCGTCTGCTGCATCTGCTGCACATATCATTCCATTGCTCTCTACACCGCAAAGCTTTACAGGCTTAAGATTTGCAACTATCATTACCTTTTTACCTATAAGATCGTCCGGCTTATACCACTGAGATATACCGGATACTACCTGTCTGCCGCCCATACCGTCATCAAGCTGAAGGCATAAAAGCTTCTTTGATTTCTTAACTTTTTCGCAGTCAGTTACCTTTGCAACTCTTAAATCTACCTTTGCAAAATCATCAAATTCGATCTCAGGAAGTACAGGCTGAACTTCTATTTTCTCTTCCTTTTCTTCCTTAGGCAGATTTTGGCTTATAATTGTATTAAGCTCTTCAATTTCCTTTTCAACATCAATTCTCGGGAAAATAATAGAACCCTTCTTTACTTCCACATCAGCACTCAGCACACCGAATTTACCAGCATTTTCATATGTTCGCTCATTTTCCAAAGCACCGATCTGTTCCCATATTACAGGCATTGTAGTTGGCATAAATGCTGAAAGAAGAGTAGAAATAATTCTAATAGTATCAAGTAGATTATAAAGCACTGTTGCCAGACGTATCTTATTGGATTCATCTTTTGCCAGCACCCATGGAGCAGTTTCATCAATGTACTTATTTGCACGAGAAACCACCTTGAATATTTCAGAAAGTGCAAGATTAAGCTGGGTCTGGTCAATAAATCCATCAACAGCACCGCAAAGAGATGTTGCTGCTGCAATAAGCTCATCGTCAAATTCTCCTGCCTGACGCTCTGTCGGCAATTTACCGCCAAAATATTTATCGACCATTGCAACGGTACGTGAAACAAGATTGCCCAATCCATTAGCTAGATCAGAATTTATACGGTTGATCATGATTTCATTTGAAAATGAACTATCTGCACCAAGTGCCATTTCTCTTAAAATATGATAACGAATAGCATCTGCTCCATAACGCTCGCCCAAAACCAAAGGATCAACAACATTGCCAAGAGATTTGCTCATCTTTTGACCATTGAATGTTATCCAGCCGTGAACAGCAAGATGTTTAGGCAAAGGAAGATCAAGTGCCATAAGCATTGCCGGCCAAATAATAGCATGAAAACGCATAATATCCTTTGCTACCATATGAACATCGGCAGGCCAGTAATGATCATAATCGTTGTATGCATCATTATAAAATCCCAGTGCTGAAATATAATTAGACAGTGCATCGATCCACACATACACAACGTGCTTTTCATCAAATGTAACGGGAATACCCCATTTGAATGATGTTCTTGATACACACAGGTCTTCAAGACCGGGCTTTATAAAATTATTTACAAGTTCAGTAGCTCTTGTCTTTGGCTGTAAATAATCAGTTTCAGTCAGCAGCTTTTCAATACGCTCTGCAAACGGTGACATTTTAAAGAAATATGCTTCTTCCTTAGCTTCAACTACATCACGTCCGCACTCAGGACATTTGCCATCCACAAGCTGAGAATCTGTCCAAAAGCTTTCGCAAGGTGTACAATATCTGCCCTTATATTCTCCCTTGTATATATATCCCTTATCGTACAGTTCTTTGAATATCTTCTGTACAGTTTCAATATGGTAATCATCTGTAGTACGAATATATCGGTCATAGCTTATATTCATGTATTGCCAAAGATTTTTGAAAACAGCTACTATTTCATCAACGTATTCTTTAGGAGTAATTCCCTTTTCCGCCGCTTTCTGTTCAATTTTAAGACCATGTTCATCAGTGCCTGTCAGAAACATGACATCATAACCCTGCATACGTCTATAACGAGCAATGGAATCACACGCTACCGTAGTATAGCAATGTCCGATATGAGGATTGCCGGACGGATAATATATAGGTGTTGTGATATAATATTTTTTACAATTTTTACACATAGTGTATCTCCTCCTTAATGAAATTCTTGTGCCATGCACTTTTAATTATTATTATAACATAAAAATTTTATTTTGTCATCAAAAAAATAAAATTTTTTTCTTTATCCAGCACTGTCCGTCCCACAAGCACAAGCGTATTTTACAAATAAACACTTTTTATTGAGAGAAATTTGTGGGAAATAACAGTTGATTTTTCTGCTGAAATCTAATATACTATAATATATATAATAAAATTATAATAATTTGAAAGGAGTCAGGAGATTAAAAGAACACCTCCTGTGTGAAGAATATGAGTTTTAAAGTAGTAAAATTCGGCGGAAGCAGTCTTGCAGACGCAGAACAGATGAAAAAAGCTGCAAATATTATAAAGGCCGACAACAGTCGCCGTTATGTTGTGCCATCTGCACCAGGCAAAAGATTTTCAGACGATATAAAGGTAACAGACCTTTTATACAAATGTTATGACCTAGCAGAAAAAGGCGATAATTTCAGTGAAGTGCTGGAGGAGATCCACAATCGTTACCGTGAAATTATTTCCGGCTTGGGGATGGATTTCTCTATTGATGAAGATATAAAGATAATTGAAAGCAACTTCAAAAAACGCTATGGCAGCAATTATGCTGCCAGCCGTGGTGAATATTTAAACGGTAAAGTTATAGCTGCTTATCTTGGTTTTCCTTTTGTAGACGCTGCCGATGTGATCTTCTTCTGTGAAAACGGAAGCCTTGATCAGGAAAAGACATCAGGAGCAATCAGAAATGCTCTGAAAGATAAGGAATATGCTGTTATTCCAGGATTTTATGGCTGCGGTGCTGATGGATATGTAAAAACATTCTCCAGAGGCGGTTCTGATGTTACAGGTTCTATTGTAGCAGGTGCAATGAGAGCATCTCTTTATGAAAACTGGACAGATGTATCCGGTTTCCTTGTAGCAGACCCAAGAATTGTAAAAAATCCTGAGCCGATTAAAACTATCACTTATACCGAACTCAGAGAGCTTTCATATATGGGTGCATCTGTACTTCATGAAGAAGCTATTTTCCCGGTACGTTCTGCTGGAATTCCTATTAATATTAAAAACACAAATGATCCTTCTGCACCGGGTACAATGATCGTTCCAGAAAGCCATGACGAAGAATTAAGTGCATATACAATTACAGGTATCGCAGGCAAGAAAAACTTCTCTGCTATAAATCTTCACAAGGACAGAATGAACAGCCAAATAGGTTTCTGTCGTGATGTACTTGATGTACTGGCAGAAAATGGAATTTGCATTGAGCATATGCCGTCAAGCATTGATTCAATGACAGTAATAATTGATAGCAAACACCTATCCGGCAAACAAAGCGAATTGCTGACCCAAATACGCAAAAGAGTTAATCCAGACGATATGTATGTAGAAGAAGGAATAGCACTTGTAGCAGTAGTTGGACGAGGTATGCGTAGAACAAGAGGTACGGCTGCAAGAATATTTGCTGCTCTTGCACACGCAAGAATCAATGTAAAAATGATTGACCAAGGTTCAAGTGAACTTAACATTATCGTTGGTGTAAACGAAGAAGACTTTGAACAGGCTGTACGCTGCATTTACGATATTTTTGTAACAGCAGCTGAGCAATAAGAAAAGCTTTTTAATAAATAATAAATTCCGCTTATAAACGCCCAGCGTAAAATTTTAAGCGGAATTTTTATTGTTTTTCTTTTTTCAATATTTAAAATATGGCTTTAAATATTGAAAATATTTCCGCAAATATTTTATCAACACACTTTCCCACTGATTTCAACAGCTATTCATATACTTTTCAACCATGTTTTCAACACTCTGTTGAAATTCAAAAGCTCAATAATACGTTTAATTTGCAGAAATAATTACAATATAGTAACACTCTTTGAGGAACGCAGATTTTTTAGTTTCTATTTTGTAATATTTGTCCTATCTTTCCAACACGGTATTCAACAGAGTGTTGAAACAGCTGTTGAATACTATGGGAAAGTCTTGGGAAAACTATTTCCGTTCATAGGAAAAACTACGTATTTTCCACATATTTTACCAATGTTAAAAAGTCAACTTTTTAGAATAAAACAGTATGGAAAACTCATACTATTCCTACATTGCACATTGTGCAAAAGTTATTTTTCAACAATTTAACAATATTAAAATGAGGTGAATCCTATGAAAAAATGGCTCTCACTTACAGCAGCACTGCTCTGCCTTGCTTGTTGTATGACAGGCTGCGGAAAAGACGATGACAACGTAAATTCAAATGACAAAACGGATGTAACTACAGAAACATCTGATAGATCTGAATCCGAAACAGCTACAGAAAGAATTACAGACACTTCTTCCGATGATAGTGGCATTGTAAACGATGTTATAACAGATGCTGGTGATATGGTGGAAGATATTGTTACCGATGCCGGAGATGTGATTGACGACATAATTCCTAATGGCAATGACACATCAGAAAACAGTACAGATAAAACCGAATAAATGAGCTGACGACAGCTCGACCGTCCTACAACCCATACTTTAAATTTTTTATAATTTAAAGTATACAATGTCCACTGCCAGGGGACGATATGATTATCTTGTAAATAAAAAAACAAAGAGGCTGTTGCAACTCAAATCTCTGCAACAGCCTCTTTTATTTTTTAAGACAACGTCTTTTTTATAATAATTATAATGCTGAAATATTCTATACTTGCAATTTGATTTTATTTATGGTAAAATAATAAAGTCAATTAAGTATAAAGAAGGTAGTGATATAATGTCTTGCAAAGATAAATTTATACAAATATATGAAGAAAACATAACTCGTCCCGGTTCTGATAAACTGCTTGCATGGCTTTGTTCTGACAGCAGCGATTTTTTTACTGCTCCATCAAGCACACGATTTCATGGCTCTTATGAAGGTGGTCTTGTAGAACACAGCGTTAATGTGTATGAATGTCTTAAAGATTATCTAAGCCGTCCAAGAACGAAAGAGCTTTATGGCATGGACTATTCAGAAGAGTCTATCGCTATAGCTGCTTTACTGCATGATCTTTGCAAGGTTAATTTCTATGCAACAGACTACCGCAATGCTAAAAATGCTCATGGTGTATGGGAAAAAGTTCCGTATTATACAATACACGATGAGTTGCCATATGGTCACGGTGAAAAGTCCGTATACATTATTTCTGGATTTATGCGTCTTTCACGTGAAGAAGCTTTTGCTATTCGATTCCACATGGGTTTTTCCGGCAATGAAGATAAAGGTCTTGTTGGACAGGCCCTGGAAAAATTCCCTCTTGCACTTGCACTGAACGTTGCTGATATGGAAGCATCTTACTTTATCGAAGGTTCTCATAAATAAGATAAATCGCTTCTTCTATATTTTACGGTATTTATATTATTAAATATATATTAAAAAAATGGAGGTTTTATCAAATGCATTGGTATGACAACGCTATTATGTATCACATTTACCCACTTGGTTTCTGTGGTGCACCTAAAGTAAATGACGGTGGAGAAATTGTAAATCGACTTGAAAAAGTTAGAGAGTGGATTCCACATCTCAAGGAATTACAAATCGACGCTGTTTATTTTGGACCTGTATTTGAATCCGCTGAACATGGATATGATACTACAGACTATAAACTCATTGACCGCAGACTTGGCACAAATGAGCTTTTTAAAAGTATCTGTGATGAACTTCATGAAAACGGTATCCGTGTTATACTTGACGGTGTATTCAATCACGTAGGACGCAACTTCTGGGCATTTAAAGATGTTCAGGAAAAAGGTCAGGCATCACCATATTGCAGTTGGTTCGCTGGTCTTAATTTCGGCGGAAGCAGTCCATGCGGCGATCCTTTCTGGTATGAAGGCTGGAATGGATTCTACAACCTTGTAAAACTCAATCTTCATAATCAAGACGTATGCAATCACCTGATCGATGCTGTAGGCTATTGGATGGATGAATTTAAAATTGACGGTATCCGTTTTGATGCAGCTGACTGTGTAGACTTTGGATTCTTTAAACAAATCAGAAACTTCTGTAAGGGTAAAAATCCTGAGTTCTGGCTCATGGGTGAAATCATTCACGGCGATTACAACCGTTGGGCAAATCCTGAAATGCTCGACAGTGTAACAAACTATGAATGCCACAAGGGAATTTATTCTTCCCATAACGATAAAAACTATTGGGAAATAAATTATTCTATCAATCGTCAATTTGGCAATGGCGGAATTTATAAGGGTTTGCAGCTCTACAGCTTCGTTGACAACCACGATGTAGACCGTCTTGCAAGCAAATTGACTGATGCAAGATATAGAAAGCTTTGTTATACACTTATGTATTGTATGCCCGGAATCCCATCTATATACTACGGCAGCGAATACGGTGTTGAAGGCAGACATGAAAACAATTCAGATGACGGACTTAGACCATGTCTTGAACTTTCTCAGCTTGAAGCTACTGGTGACAGAGATCTTTACCGTCATATCGTAAAGCTTGGAAGAGTTTATAAGGCGTATCCAGAACTTAGAACAGGCAATTTTGAAACAATACAAGTACAAAATAGACAGCTTTTATTCCGCAAAGAATGCGATGGCAGAAACGTTTATGTTGCACTCAATCTTGATGATCAATCATATTGGCTGAATTTCCGTCCAAACTGCGGCAGTCTGGTAGACGTGCTGTCCGGTACTCCTATTAATATTGACAATGGAAATGCAAGCGTTGAAATGCCGCCATTTTCCAGCATGATATTTGTTGAGGACGATATTGTAAACGGAATGCCTGAACCTGCAAGAACGCCTATTGAAGAAGCTGTACAGGAAACTATAGAAATTGGCGGAAGATATCGTCACTACAAGGGCGGAGAATATGAAGTTCTTACTCTTGCACAGCATACAGAAACAAATGAAGAACTCGTTGTTTATAAAAACATTGAAAATGGTCATATTTGGGCAAGACCTAAGACTATCTTCCTCGGCGATGCAAACGGCATAAAGAGATTTATAAAGCTTTAATAATTATAATGGAACATAATACAATAAAAGGTGCGATTCTTGACCTTGACGGAACTTTGCTTGATTCAATGAATGTTTGGCATTCTATAGATATAGAGCTTGTTAAAAAATATAATATAGATTCACCCGAACTTATATCCAAAATGGCAAAGGAAATGACTATAAAAGAATTTGCAGAATTCTTTGTAAATACATTTTCTCTGCCAACTACTCCAAAAGATATTATAAATGAAATAGAACAGATGATGGCTTATAAATATGAAACCTCTATACCTCTAAAAGATGGAGCAGAGGAATTTCTTATGGGTCTGGATAAAATGGGCATAAAATATGGTATTGCCACAGCTACTTATCCTGCCCTTGCAAAAGCTGCCATTGACAGACTCGGTCTTGATTCAAGAATACAATTTATGCTTACTGAATCAGAGCTTAATACAAGCAAAAATGAACCATATATATACTATGAAGGTGCAAAGCATCTGGGTCTTGGCAAAAGACAAATACTTGTTGCCGAGGACGCATTGCATAGTATTCTTACTGCTAAAAAAGCTGGTTTTTTCACTGTTGGTGTTTATGACTCTGCAACTCCATTTGAAGAATGGCAGCAAATTTGTTCAAACGCCACTATATCAGTAAAAAAACTTATTGATATTTTAAAACTAATCTAAAGGAAAAATAATATGGATATAGAGCTTAGCTGTGAACCGCTTACAGGTGGGATATATGTTTATTCAAGCAAAGAGCATAGATTCGGCACTGATGCATTTCTTTTAGCAAGCTTTTCCGGCTGGCGAAAGAAAGATCTTGTTGCCGACCTTGGGACAGGCTGTGGTATAATACCTATGATAATGCAAAGATGTGATCCACCTAAGCACATCTGGGGAATAGAAATACAGGAACAAGGAATAAAACAGTTTAAATTAGGCATTGAAAAAAGCAATATAGACAGCAGCAAAATAACACCTGTACTTGCTGATTTAAAGCTTCTCTGGAACGATGCTCCTCTTGGCAAATGCGATTTAGTAACATGTAATCCGCCATACAAAGCATATCAAGCAGGTATAGAAAGCAGTCTTACAGCTCAAAAAATTGCCCGTCATGAAGTGCTTTGCAATATTTACGATGTATGTACTTCAGCAAGCAGGCTTTTAAAATTTGGTGGAAGATTGTGCATATGCAACAGACCTGAACGTCTGTCAGACTGTATAGATGCTATGAAAAAAAGCGGCATTGAACCAAAGCGTTTAAGATTCGTTTCAAAAAATCCTGAATCTACACCGTGGCTCTTTCTACTTGAAGGAAAAAAAGGAAGTAAACCATTCATGCAGGTAGAGCCACAGCTTTATATCCGTACAGATACAGGAGATTCAGATGAAGTGCGAAGTCTTTATCAACCATTTCCACGAGAGGACAGTAAA
>CANOIR010000035.1 GCA_947566125.1 uncultured Ruminococcus sp.
AATATCTAAACAGCTTTTGCCGTCAGAACACATTGTTTCAATGCAAACAGATCCGTCGCCATTATCAGCAAATCTAAAGTATTGGGAAGGGTAGTCGGTGAATTCATATAAACCAATATTTGTTCCGTCATCTGCAAGGGCATAATAGACATCAAGCAGGTATTTTTCACCGCCTTGAATTTTAGAGTATAGATAATAGTAACCATTTCCGGCATTTTTTACAGTCCATACATTTTGGTCTATTTGTTCAGAATTTACAGCATTAACGTTTTCGGTGTTTTCAGCACCCATATAAAAACCGCTTTCTAAATTTTTAAATGCCAGTAATTCTCCGTCTGCAAAATTAAGATAATTTTTCTCGTCAATAGGTTCAGTTGTAACAGTAGTAGTGGTGGTTGTTGTACCTGTATATGTAGTTGTAGTAGTTGTTGTTGTAGTATCAGGCAGTGCATTTGCCATATCAAATCTGCCGTTTTCATCTTTAATTTTAGTCCACATATATCTTAACAGCCAGCCGTCAAAGTCAGTTATTTCCATAGAAGAGCCAGCCATCATTATAGAAGTGCCGTTGCCTGGAAAACCTCCTGGCGGAAAACCATCGATCGCACCTTCTCCGCCATAAAAGTCAGTTATGCCAAAAGCGTGACCTACTTCGTGAACTTGAACATGAGGGAAAGAACCGTTAATCATATTGAGATAAGCTGTATCAGAGAGTCTTTGACCCCAGTCACCACCGCAGCCGCCGATAGCGGGGAAGCCCTGTGTTGCCCACATATACATATCAAATCGTTTGTCAAGTCCGCCTGGATAGTTATATGCATCGAAAGTGGGATCAAGTCTATGTTCAAAATGATACATACGAGATAATTCATCAGGTGCAAATGGTTCATGATCTGGAATTTCCTCTACTCCGTTTGGAGTGTCATACTGACTGTCATAATATTTTGTATCAGTATAGATTATTTCATCTGGAGCAGGATCTATTATGCTGTTTTTATCAATAACAGCCCAGCCTACAATTTTTACATCAATATGGTCATAAGGCCAATTTTCATAGCCTGCGAGTTTATCATTCCACGCATTTATTGCATCAGAGAGAACTCTTTGAAATCCTTTACGCTGTTCAGGTGTGATCTGCTTATAGGACTGCCATTTTACGACATAGTTAAGAGTGCCTTTGCCTGCGATAAGCTGGTCAAAGAGGGTATTCCAACGTTCTGTTGAATGTTCTCTTGCAATGCGATTTTCCCAAATCCAGTTGGCAGCATATTCGTATTCGTTTGGCATATCGTTTACGGTCTGAGCGTTTGCTGAAAGCATTTCATTTTTAGCTAATAGGTTATTACCACTAAGCGGCAAACAGAATGCAGAACTAAGCATTATTGCAGATAGTGTACCTGCAAATACTTTTTTGATAATCCCTTTCATTTTAGTACCTCATTTAAAATAAAAAATATATATTATATCATAAAATCGAAGATTTTTGATATAATTGTCCGATATGCAGGGAGCAAATTTCTTATTTGCGTATCTGCAAGGACTTTAGATAAATGTAATAAACGCTATGCGTTTATTATATCATATTTAATAAATAATTACTATGATATATTTTATCATTGTTATTGCATATTGTATCAAAATAATAGTAATTGTTGATAGTGAAAATTTATTTTGCTAAACCTCTTCGGAATAATATAACAGTTTTTATTAAGCCGCTTACCAAAAGTAATGTTGATGAAATAATTATCGTTATAAAAACATCAGGTACAAAAGCTTTTGCTACCCATAGTGGCGTTGCAAAGAATATTGGTACAAGTAATAATATAAAGATTGGTAAAAGTAAATGGAATAATATAAGAAGTAATAATGATATAGTCTTTTTTCTGCATTTTATTTTTCTTGAATATTTAGGAATAAAGCATAATGATAAAATTGCCACAGTTAATATAGCCAGCATAATAAGGTTGATAAAAGCGTGATTAAATATATATGCATTACTTGTAATTTCGTTGGGTGGATTGCCTAAAAGCATTAGGACTACACTCCAACCCAAGCTGTCTAACATATTGTTTGTTACAAAATAATCATTCACATTTGCTGTAATAGCGATTGCAATATCACTTTCAGGAAGAATAAAAACACATGAAGTTCCTGTTTCAATCAAACCACTGTGACGAAGTACAGGCTCTGAAATAGGTTGTTTTACTGTAGCCCAGCCATATCCATACCAATATGGGACATCATCGTCAATGTAAACTGTATCCCCATAAAACATTTTGTTTATGCTTTGTTTTGAAAGAATGCCGTTTCCACCATTCAGGTACATTTGCAAATACTTTCCTAAATCGTTTGTAGATGAAGAAATATATCCTGCTGGTACAGTGATCCATGCATTTTTAGAAGAAGGGTAGTGGTGGCTTCTTTTTATATTAAATCCCCAATAATTTGTATATCCGTCAATTACCCCGTTTTCCATGCTTTCATTAAGCGTTGTGGATGTATTTAAAAGCTGAAGAGGTTCAAATAAATTTTCGGTTATGTAATCATTATATTGTTTACCGCTGACTATTTCAATTATCTCTCCAAGCAGTGAATAATTTACATTGGAATAGTTGTGTACACCTTGTTTATTTATAATCTTATAATTTTCCAGTGTTTGATGTTCGCCTAATCCGCTTGTATGATTTAGCAATTGGCGTACAGTGATTTTATCACCATCATATGAATTTGGAATATAAGTTGATATATTATCGTTTAAATTTAATTTTCCCTGTTCACTAAGCTGCATAATACAGGCAGCTGTAAATGATTTGCTGACAGAGCCGAGAAAAAACGGTGTATCAGAATTTTTACAATCACCATAACTTTGAGAAAATAATACTTTATCCTTATCTACAATCGTTATAGACATTGACGGAATGTGAGTGCTTTTCATACATGATTGAAGGTAAGTATCTATGTCACTGTATATATCTGCTTTAGTGTCGGTTTGAGCATAGGCTAACCCGGTACTGCAAATAATGTTTAATAAATATATAATAGATAAAAATGTTATACATATAAACGATGCTGTTTTCTTCATGGTTAAATTTTCCTTTTTTTATTTTAAATTTGCATAAAAAAATACCTGCGGTTTTCCGCAGGTATTTAAAAAAGTAAGTAAAATTACTTGATTTCGATTGTAGCGCCAGCTTCTTCGAGCTTAGCCTTGAGAGCTTCAGCGTCAGCCTTGGAAACGCCTTCCTTGATTGTAGCTGGAGCAGACTCAACAACAGCCTTAGCTTCCTTAAGACCAAGACCGAGAGCGTCTTTTGCAGCCTTGATAACAGCCATCTTAGCGTCACCAAATGAAGCCAGAACAACGTCAAATTCAGTCTTTTCTTCAGCAGCAGCAGCACCGCCAGCTGCAGGAGCAGCTGCAACAGCAGCAGTTACGCCAAATTCTTCCTGGATAGCTTCAACAAGCTCAGCCAGTTCCAGAACGGACAGAGCCTTGATTTCTTCAATGAAATTCATAATCTTTTCAGATGCCATGATAATAACTCCTTTATAATTTATTTAAATTCAAATTGCTTGATATACAAGCAGGATTACTGTGCAATCAATTATGCAGCAGTTTCTTCGTTCTTGCTGTCTACAACAGCTTGGAGAGTAGCAGCCAACTTCTGGATTGGACCCTGGAGAGAACCAACCAACTGAGCCAACAGCACGTCCTTTGACGGAATTTTTGACAAAGCAACAACACCAGTGGTATCGTAAGCTGTACCTTCAACATAACCTGCCTTCAGGTTAAAGAACTCTTTATTACTCTCAGCGAATTTACCAAGAATACGAGCTGGAGCAGTCTGGTCTTCAGCAGACATTGCAATAGCAGTTGTACCGTGCAATACATCATCAAAGCCTTCAATACCCATGTCTTTAAATGCAAAACGCAGGATAGAATTTTTTTCAACAACGTACTTTACATTAGCTTCACGCAGTTCTTTTCTGAGCTTGGTATCGTCTTCAACGGAAATACCCTTGTAGTCAACCAATACAAAAGATACGGCATTCTTAAGCTGTTCTGTCATTGCAGCTACTTTAGCCTTTTTGCCTTCCAAAATCTTTTCACTTGCCATGTGTGATTTCACCTCCGATACATTTTTTATCGTATCAAAGAATCGCAGCCATAAAAAAAGACGCTCATTCTGACAAAGAGAAAGAGCATCTGATTAAATCAGACTATGCACATTCCTCGGCTGGATTTATGGCGAGATGCCACCAGCTGTCTTTAGAATACGATATTTTGTTTTACAACTCTAATATTATATCACATTAAATAAAGCTTGTCAAGGCTTTTTTAAAAAAAATAATAAAAGGCAGACAAAAAGGCAGACAAAAAAATGATCTGCATTTTATTTAAATTTTAATTATTATTCTCTACAGGAAAAGTATCTATAAGATCAACAGAATACTGCATTATAAGGTTTACATCGTTCATATCAATGGCACAAGAACCATCAACGTCAGCAGCCTGAGCCTGTATAATATTTTGAGGTTTTATAGCACCAATAACTATTTTGTTTACCATAATGGTATCAAAAAGTGATACCTTTCCGTCCATATTTACATCGCCGATAATTGGTGGAGCGGTAAACAGAGGAGGATATGGGTTATCTGTGTCATATGGCATAACAAAATACTTTATTACAGCATTATAATTCATGTCATCAAGTACATAAGAACCGGTGAAATTTGTTGTAAAAGCAATAAAATAATAGTTGTCTTGAGGGTTGTTGATGTCAACTTCTTTTATATCATATAAACCTACACGGTCGTCTGCATTTATAAATTCCATTGCTTTTTCATAATTTTCATCGCTTAAAACAGAAACCATACGCTCTGCCGATGTTTGTATTATAGCAGAATAAGAAATGATTGCCACAGAAATAATTGTGGATACTATCTTTAAAATTTTATTTTTCATAAATATACCATCCTACTTATTCTATAGCAGAATTCATACTGTATTCTTGAATATCGGAAGATGAACCTTTACTTGCAAAGTAACTTTTAAGTTCGTCAATTTCTTCTTGTGAAACATACAGCAATTCGTAACAGAATTCATTTTCTTCTGCACTTGCGGAAAGGGATGGAAAAATATTTACTGTTGCACCAATAGTTGCTGCTGCAATAAGATAAGCAAGCAGCTTTTTTGAATTTTTCATGATAATACGTCCTTTATATTCACCTGCAAATATTAAATAAAGGTTTACATATATTTACTACATTATTATATCATTTACAAAAGCATATGCCAACGAGCAGAATACACCAAAGTGTTGATTGATTTTTGTGATATAAAGCAAAAAAAGCAGACCGGAAAACCGATCTGCCTTAATAATATTATAATTTTAATCAGACACCATACTTGTTAGTAGATACCTTAATTCCTACGCCCATTGTAGAAGTAACAGTGCAAGACTTCAGGTAAGTACCCTTAGCAGCAGCTGGCTTAGCCTTTACAATAGCATCCATAAGTGTTTCAAAGTTCTGGATGAGCTTTTCAGCACCAAATGATGCCTTGCCGATAGGGCAGTGGATGATGTTTGTTTTGTCAAGACGATACTCGATCTTACCTGCTTTAGCTTCATTAACAGCCTTAGCAATGTCAGGTGTTACAGTACCAGCCTTTGGGTTTGGCATCAGACCACGTGGACCGAGAACCTTACCAAGACGACCAACCAGACCCATCATATCCGGTGAAGCGATTACTACATCGAAATCCATCCAGTTTTCCTTTGTGATCTTGTCAACAAGATCCTGACCGCCAACATAATCTGCACCAGCAGCCTTTGCTTCTTCATACTTGTTTTCTTTACAGAATACGCAAGTACGTACAGTTTTACCTGTACCGTTTGGAAGTACAACTGCACCACGAACCTGCTGGTCAGCGTGTCTTGAGTCAACACCCAAACGAATGTGTGCCTCTACAGTTTCGTCAAACTTTGCCTTTGAATTCTGGCAAACCAAGTTCAGAGCTTCTTCAGAAGCATACTGCTTGGAAGTATCTACAGCCTTCAGGCTGTCAACATATTTCTTTCCGTGTTTCATGATATTCCTCCTGATTCAGTGGTAATACCGGGTGCTTATACGCAGAGCCGGTTAGCGGAATGTTCCTCCCACCATTTGAGAAGTCAGAGCCGCACTTATTATTTGTGCTGACACTCCGCATTCGTTTTCGGTCTTAGTCAACAACAACAATACCCATTGAACGAGCAGTACCAGCGATCATGCTCATTGCAGCTTCGAGAGAACCTGCGTTCAAGTCAGGCATTTTCTGTTCAGCGATCTTCTGAACTTGTTCCTTGGTAATGTTTGCAACCTTATTCTTGTTTGGCACGCCAGATGCAGTTTCGATGCCGCAAGCCTTCTTGATAAGAACAGCTGCTGGCGGAGTCTTTGTGATGAATGTAAATGAACGATCAGCATAAACGGTGATTACAACCGGAATGATCATACCAATATCGTTCTTAGTTCTTTCATTGAACTCTTTTGTAAATGCCATGATGTTTACACCATGCTGACCCAGTGCAGGACCAACAGGTGGAGCAGGTGTTGCCTTACCTGCCGGAATCTGAAGCTTAATATATCCAGTTACTTTCTGTGCCATAATGCACACCTCCATAATGTGGTAAATGGCGGGAGTGCTAATAAAGCAGATCCCTCCCACCGGAATCTTTTGAATCCCGTATTGTTAGCGTTTTAATCATCCAGCTTAGCCACTTGATTAAGTGCAAGTGTAGCTGGAGTTTCTCGACCAAACATAGAGATCATAACGTCTACTGTTCCTTCGTCGAGATCAATTTTCTGTACGATACCGGTAAAGCCATCCATAGCAGTGCCGATGATAGTGACAGTGTCACCAACAGCATAGTTTACAGTAGTGCTTGTACCAATATCAACACCCAGTGCTGCCACTTCCTTTTCAGAAAGCGGAGTTGGTTCAGATGCAGGACCTACAAAACCTGTTACGCCACGAATATTTTTTACAATATGCCATGAATCGTCAGTATAGATCATTTTCAGCAAAACATAACTTGGAAAAGTTTTGCGTTCTACTTCCTTTGTTTTGCCGTCGTTTATCTCCGTAACCCGTTCAGTAGGAACTTTAACTTCAAGAATCAGGTCGTGAAGTTTACGGTTTTCAACAACCTTTTCAATATCCTGAGCTACCTTGTTTTCATAGCCTGAATATGTGTGGATAACATACCATTTAGCTGATTCTGTCATAACGTTTTCCTCCTGTAAAAATAAAATAGGGTTGTCGGTTTAGAAACTGCATCAGAGGTTCATAAGGACATTCATGAGTTTGAGCAGTCCGGTATCAAGAAGACCGATCAGAACACTGCCCAATACAACAACGCTCAATACAACAACGGTGTTGTCAAAAACAGATTTCTTTGTAGGCCATGATACACGCTTGAACTCACGTTTTAAATCCTTGCACCAGTTTGCGAATCTCTTGAAAATGTTCTTTTTGTCCTTATTTGACTTTTGGGACTTCTTGGAGTCTGTCTTTTTTGCCTTTTTCTCTTCATTTTCAGAGAGTTCAGCATTTTTCTTTTTATCAGACATTTTTTCAGAACCTCCAATCATCACTTTGTTTCTTTGTGCAAAGTATGCTTTCGACAGAACTTGCAGTGCTTGTTCATTTCAATCCTTTCTGGATTGTTACGCTTGTTCTTCTTGGTCACATAATTGCGGCGCTTGCATTCAGTACAAGCCAAAGTTACCTTCACTCTCATTATCGGCACCTCCTGATCTTATTCTTCTCTCGCAGACCGTAGCTTTAAAAGAGTCTGTCGAGCCGTTTGCCTCCCTCCGACTATAGGGAAAACTTTTTGACGTATACACATGAATCTATAATATACACCATATGCATACGGAAAAATCCCATTTAAAAACAGGCATAAAAATAAACCCCATAGAAGAGGTAAATTAAGTATAGCACATTCTTTTTTTCTTGTCAATAGTTTTTTTGCTTTTTTGGAAAATATATAAGCTTTTTTGTAAAATTCTGATAAGGCTCAAAATAAAATTAAAAATAATATTAAAAAATGGAGGTATTATAAGAAAAAGACTTGCACATCTTTGTGAAATATGTTAAAATAAAATAGGTAATGCATTTATGAAGGTACGTTATCCATATAATTATATATAGCTTTAGTTTTATTTTATATACTCGATTCATATAATTCATATAAAAATTGATAAATTAATTCATCAATTGTAAAGACGAGAGGAGATCAAACAATATGGCAAAAATTCGTGTAGCTGTACTTTTCGGCGGAGTTTCAAGTGAACATGATGTATCGCTTATGTCTGCCACAAATATTATAAATAGTATTCCAAGGGAAAAGTATGATGTCATATGTATTGGAATTACAAAAAAAGGAAGGTGGCTTTATTTTCCTGGTAATGCGGACGAAATTGCATCCGGTGCATGGGAAAAGAATCCAGACTGCACTTCTGCAATAATTTCTCCTGACCCTATTCACAAGGGAATTATTACCATTGAAAACGGTGAGATCTACGTTAAGAAAATAGATGTTGTATTCCCAGTGCTTCATGGAAGAAATGGCGAAGACGGCAGACTTCAGGGATTGCTTGAAATGTCAAGACTTCCTTATGTAGGCTGTGATACGCTTTCAAGTGCTGCTTGTATGGATAAATGCGTTACTCATACTATACTTGATTACAATGGCATACCTACTGCAAAGTGGGCTGCTGTACTTCAAAAGGATATAAGTCATCTTGATGAAAGATGTGGTGAAATTGCAAGGAAGCTTGGTTTCCCGCTTTTTGTTAAGCCGGCAAATGCAGGTTCATCAATAGGTGTAAATAAGGCAAGGGATCTTGATGAATTGAAAGATGCTGTACAGATAGCTTTTTCACATGACAGCAAGGTAATTGTTGAAGAATATATTAAAGGAAGAGAACTTGAAGTCGCTGTATTTGGATATGATACACCGTTTGCATCTTATGTTGGAGAAATCGAGCCTGATGCTGATTTTTATGATTATGATGATAAATATATAAACGGTTCTTCAAAGCTTTATATTCCAGCAAGAATAGACGAAAAGATTTCAGATAAGATTCGTAAAATAGCTGTAGAAGCATATCAGGCAATGGGCTGTGGCGGACTTTCAAGAGTTGATTTCTTCCTTAGTGATGATGGAAAAATCATTCTTAATGAGATAAACACGCTGCCAGGTTTTACAGGCATAAGTATGTATCCAAAGCTTATGGAAAATCTTGGAATGACCCAGAGCTATCTTGTTGATAAACTTATTGAACAGGCTATGGAAAACACTGGTGCAAACAATGATGCGTGATGATTCCAGAGAGGAGAACTGATTTGGCAGATAAAGAAAATATTAGAGATTACGCCATAGGAGTTTTTGACTCCGGTATGGGCGGACTTACAGCAGTTAAAGAGCTAAACAGAATACTTCCTAATGAGAATATAATTTATTTTGGAGATACAGCAAGAATTCCTTATGGAAGCAGAAGTCGTGAAACTATTTTGAGATATGCAACTGAAGATGTTGCATTTTTAAAGCAGCATAAGATAAAAATGATAATAGCTGCTTGCGGTACGGTAAGTTCTGTTGCTTTGGATACTCCGATAGTTACAGATATGCCGTTTACTGGAGTTATAGCACCGGCTATTGAAGCTGCTTGTAAAGCTACAAAAAATAAAAGAATAGGTCTTATAGGTACTCCGGCAACTATAAAAAGCGGCAGCTATATTCATGCTATTGCAAATACTCATCCTGAAGTAATGGTAGTACCGCAGGCGTGTCCGCTGTTTGTTCATCTTGTTGAAAATGGATATACTGATTTCAACAATCCAGTTACAAGACTTGTGGCTGAAGAGTATCTTACACCGGTAAAAAATGAAAATGTTGATGTTCTCATTTTGGGCTGTACACATTATCCTGTTATTGCCGACCTTATAGGTGATATTATGGGCAAGGATGTTGTTCTTGTTTCTGCCGGTGCAGAAGCTGCAAAATTTACGAAACAGCATCTTGATGAACTTGAGCTTTTAAGTGACAGAAATGAAAAGGGCAAAAATACATATTATGTAAGTGACAGCACTGAAATGTTTGAAGAGAATGCGGTGAATTTTCTACATGAAAACGTGCATGGCGATGTGTTCAGAAGTGATTTCTGAGGGAAGGAGTACAGAATGAAGCAGAAAGTTCAGTTGAAAATGCGAACTGTGCTTGAATATGACGGCGAACGTTCTGAAACGGAACTGCTTACATATGGTACTATCGAGAAAAATGGAAGCAGTTTTGTGATAAGCTATGAAGAGTCTGATGCTACAGGCTTTGATGGAGCGACAACAACAATTACCGCTGAAGGTGAAAAAATCGTGTCTATACAACGCCGTGGTACAGCAAATGCCAATCTTGTAATTGAAACAGGAAAGAAACATCATTGTCTTTATGGTACGCCATATGGTGGACTGACAGTAGGAATATTTACACATAAAATATCAAATACCCTGTTTGAAGGCGGAGGAAGCCTTTATTTAAAATATACTATTGATGTGAATACTTCGTATATTTCCGATAATGAAATTTATCTGGACGTTTATCCTGAAAATTCATAAAAATATTATAATAATTATAATATTATAAAGAAGTAATAGTAATAAGAAAGAGGAATAAAAAATGTCAAATTGTATAAAGCTCGCATCAAATGAGCTGCATGGACTGCTGCTTGATGCTGTGGGACGTCTTGTGGCAGACGGAAAAGTTCCGTCTGAACCTGTTCCTGCATTTAAAATTGAAATTCCGGCTGATAAAACACACGGAGATTTTGCAACAAATCTTGCTATGGTAAGTGCAAAAGCATTCCATATGCCGCCTAGAAATATTGCAGCCCTTATATGTGATGAATTGATTCTTGATGGAAGCTGTTTTGAACGTGCTGAAATAGCCGGTCCTGGCTTTATAAACTTTTTCCTTAGAAGAAGTTGGTTTTCAGGAGTAGTTCAAAATGTTCTTTCTGAAAAGGAAAATTACGGCAAAACAGATACAGGTGCAGGCAAGCGTGTGTTGGTAGAATTTGTTTCTGCAAATCCAACAGGCCCTATGCATGTTGGCAACGCAAGAGGTGGTGCATTGGGTGATAGTCTTGCTGAGATCCTTCTTTGGGCAGGATATGATACTCAAAGAGAATTTTATATAAATGATGCCGGCAATCAAATTGAAAAATTTGCCACTTCTCTTGAAGTGCGTTATCTGCAGCATTTTGATCCATCTGTAGAAATGCCTGAAGATGCATATCATGGTGCAGATATTACAGAACACGCTGAAAACTTTATCAAAGAGTTCGATAATCGTTATGTTGGTTCAGATTCAAAGGAAAGAAGAGATGCACTTGTTGCATTTGCTCTTCCAAAAAATATAGCAGGTCTTGAACGTGACCTTAAAAAATATCGTATTGTATATGATAATTGGTTCAGCGAAAGCACACTTCATAAAAATGGAAGTGTTAAAAAGGTTGTGGATAAGCTGACTGAAAAAGGCTATACATATGAGCAGGACGGAGCAGTATGGTTTAAAGCTACAGAGTTTGGTGCGGACAAGGATTTTGTTCTGGTTCGTGCAAACGGTATTCCAACTTATATAGTGCCTGATATTGCATATCATTATGATAAGCTGGTAACACGTAATTATGATAAAGCTATAGATATTCTTGGTGCGGATCATCATGGATATGTACCAAGACTTAAAGCAGCACTGACTGCACTTGATGCACCTGCTGATAAGCTTGATGTTGTGCTTATGCAGATGGTTATGCTTATGCGTGATGGCGAGATAGTAAAGCTTTCTAAAAGAAGTGGTAAGGCAATTACACTTGTTACGTTACTTGACGAAATTCCGATTGATGCTGCAAGATTTTTCTTTAATACAAGAGAAGCAAATTCACATTTTGAATTTGACCTTGACCTTGCTGTTGAAAAATCATCTCAGAATCCTGTTTATTATGTTCAGTATGCTCATGCAAGAATTTGCAGTATTATTCGCACTCTTGCAGAAAACAGCGTATCTTTAGAAGATGCGGACAAGTCATTCCTTGATGTGCTTGACAAGCCTCAGGAAATAGAACTTATACGTCATATTGCTGCATTGCCTGTTGAAGTTGACAGTGCTGCAAAGGCTTATGATCCATCTAAGATTACAAAGTATGCTTCGGAACTTGCAAATCTTTTTCATAAATTTTATGATGCTTGCAGCGTAAAGAACGCAGAAACACCGGAGCTTATGCAAGCAAGACTTCTTCTTTGTGATGCAGCAAGGCAAACACTTTATAATACATTGAGAATTTTGAAGATAGATTGTCCTGAAAGAATGTAAAATATGTAATTGCATTGTGTAAGTACAATGGAATAAACAAGAAAAAATAAGGTATTGTTGTTAATTGATTTGAAAGTTAACAAATAGTCCATACATTATTTTTTAAAATGTGTTACAATTTGTAATAAGTTGAGTTGCAGCTTTAAGTGGGAAGATGCTGTTATGATGAGCAATTCCCACAGTAAAATGAAAGGAAGTTTTTCATGTCAAACAGATTATTTCAGAGTCTTATTCACCAGATGCGTGATACAATAGATGCTACTATAGGCATAGTAGACGATACTGCTACAATTATTGCCTGTAGCGATCTTACAAAGATTGGCACTACAAATGAATTTGTATCACTTGATTTGAGTGATGTTCATGACATATTTATACGTGACGGATATACCTATAAGCCGTTTGGTTCACATACCAAGCCGGAGTATGCGGTTTTTGTTGAAGGAACAGACGAATCAGCATCTAAGTATGCAAATATTCTGGCTATTGCACTTTATAATATAAAGCAGTATTATGATGAAAAATATGACAGAAACAATTTTATAAAGAATGTTGTGCTTGATAATGTATTGCCTGGCGATATTGTTATAAAAGCACGTGAGCTTCATTTTAATGCAGAGGTAAGCCGTGTTGTTCTGCTTATTAGAATTATATCTGCAAATGAAGTTTCAGCATATGATGTTATACAGAATCTGTTTCCTGATAAAAACAAGGACTTTGTATTTACAATTTCTGAATCCGATATTGTTCTCGTTAAGGAGATCAAGGGCAGTGTTGAGATAAAGGATCTTGAGAAGCTTGCACGTTCTATAGCTGATACACTCAGCAGTGAATTCTATACTCGTGTAAATGTGGGAATAGGTACAATAGTAAATAACATAAAGGAATTGTCACGTTCTTTCAAGGAAGCACAGATGGCTATTGAAGTAGGCAAGGTGTTTGATACAAATGAGTCTATTATGAGTTATGACAACCTTGGTATCGCACGTCTTATTTACAATTTGCCAACAACACTTTGTGAAACTTTCCTTAAGGAAGTATTCAAGAGAGGCAGTATTGAGTCACTCGATCATGAAACTCTGTTTACTATTCAGAAATTTTTTGAGAACAACCTGAATGTGTCTGAAACTTCTCGTAAACTTTTTGTACATCGAAATACATTGGTGTACCGCCTTGAAAAAATCAAAAAGCTTACAGGTCTTGATCTGCGTGAGTTTGACCATGCAATTATTTTTAAGATTGCACTTATGGTTAAGCGTTATCTGTCAGCAAATCCTGCAAAGTTCTAATGTTTAAAATCAAGGCAATAGTCTGTTCTGTGAAAGGAATGATTTAAAGCCATGATAGAGATGAGAGATGTTTCAGTGATCTACTCTGGTGGAGTAGATGCACTGCATCACGTCAATTTAAAAATAAATGATGGTGACTTTGCTTTTGTAGTCGGTCCGTCCGGTGCAGGCAAAAGCACTATGATCAAACTTATTTTAAAGGAGATAGACCCAAGCAGCGGTTCTATATATGTAAACGGTTATAATTTGAATAAGCTGCGTCGCCGCCGTGTTCCGGCATTACGACGAACTATTGGATTTGTATTTCAAGACTTCAGGCTTATTCCGTCTATGACTGTTTATGAGAATATAGCATTCGTTTTGAGAGTTGTTGATGCTCCGCCCAAGTACATAAAAAAGCGTGTACCATATGTTATAAAGTTGGTAGGACTTTCGGATAAAGAAAAAAATTATCCAAATGAATTATCAGGCGGCGAGATGCAGCGTGTTGCAATAGCACGTGCACTTGTAAATGACCCTCAGCTTATAATTGCTGACGAGCCGACAGGAAATATTGACCCTGAATTGTCATATGAAATAATGGAATTGCTCCAAAGTATCAATGAGATAGGTACTACTATTCTTATGGTAACACACGAGCACAGTCTTGTTCGTCACTTTGGCGGAAGAATTATCAACATCAATCAGGGAGAAATAGTATTTGATGAAATTGTTGGAGGCAATCTTATAAATGAGAGCTAGTGGTGTACGATACCTGCTGGGTCAGGGTGTTGAAAACATATGGAAAAACAAAATGATGGCGTTCGCATCTTTTTGCGTACTTCTTATATCGCTGCTTTTGGTTGGACTTTCCGTCCTTGTTTCCATAAATATTTCATCAATGATCGGCGGCGTTGAAAATAAAAATGAAGTTATCGTGTACCTTCAGGAAGGTACAACTGATATGGAAGTCAGCGAACTATACGGAGAACTTATCCGTATAGATAATGTAGCTGAAGCAAAGTTTTATTCAAAAGAAGAAGCTTTTGAAGACTTAAAAGGTAATATGTCTGATTATGAGATGGTGTTTGAATCACTTGGTGAGGACAACCCTTTGATCGATGCTTATCGTATAAAAGTCAAGGATATAAGTACAATTGAAGATACGCTTGCACAGATAAATATGATGCAGCATGTTGAAAAAATAAGAGCTCCTATGGATTTTGTAAATACCCTTATGGAATTCAGACATATCATTACTATAATATGCGGTGTTATTATTTTAGCACTTATTATTATTTCATTAGTAATTATTGCCAATACTACTAAAGCAAGTGTGTTTGCACGCCGTGCGGAAATTCAGATCATGAAATACGTAGGTGCAACTAATTTATTTATACGTATACCGTTTTTTGTGGAAGGTATGCTCACCGGTCTTTTTGCGGGAATAGTTGCACTTGTTGTAACATGGCTTAGTTATGATGCACTTGTTAATTTGCTCACACAGGGGACAAATGTGATGGCAATTTTTGGGATGACGAGCATTGTAAAATTCGGGGATGTTGCATTACCAGTAATTTTAGCTTACCTTGTAGCAGGAACTTTCTTTGGGGCGTTAGGAACTGTATTTTCAACTCGTAAGCATTTGAATGTCTGAAAGGAGGCATTTCGCATAAAGCGAAAAAATTATGCAGAATAAAAAATTGTTACGTATTGCAAGTGCGGTACTCAGTATAACAATTCTGGCTGGAAGTGTTTACTGTAAGGATATGTGGCAGGAAGAACCTGTATATGCATGGGCATCTTCAGAACTTCAGTCACAAAAGGAAGAAAATGATGCACAGATAGCTGATATGCAGAAGAAACTTGAAGATATTGGCAAGGATAAGGCTGAGGCATCTGATTATCAAAACACTCTTACTGATAAGATAAAACTTCAGGAAGAAAATATCACTATAGTTGACGAACAGCTTAAAAGAGTCAGCGGAGAGATCGATGATACACAGAAAGAAATTTCTGCTACTGAATCAAAGATCGCTGATATGCAGGTGGAAATAGACGAAGATCTTAAGGAATTTAAAAAGCGTATTCGTGCAATGTATGTAAACGGCAACGACAGCTTGGCATCTGCACTTGTAGGTGCAACTGATTTCTTTGATTTCCTTTCAAAATATGACCTTATTTCAAGAATCGCAAAGCATGACAATGACCTTGTAAATGGTCTTAAGGATCAGCTTGTTGAGCGTAATGAGGAAAAGGCACATCTTGAAGAAAAGCAAAATGAGCTTAATGCTCAGCTTGAAGAACATAAGAAAACCAGAGATGAGCTTAAGAGTGCAATTACACAGTTGCAAAGTGATTTTGAAGAATCTGTTGAATATTCAAGTATTCTTGAAGAAAAGCAGGCTATGCTTAATGATGATATAGCTGGTTTGGAATCTGCAAATCTGGAGCTTGAAGAAGAGGATCAGAGAATATTAGATGCTATTCTTGAGGCTGAAAGGATTCGTAAAGAACAGGAAGCAGCCGCTAGTACAAAGCCGTCAACAAAACCAAGTTACGGTAATAACGGCAATTCCGGTTCACAAAATAATAGCGGAAATAGTAGTGGTAATAGTGGCAATAATAGCGGCAGCAATAATAATGGCGGCAGCAACAATGGTACACAACAAACAAAGCCACCAACACAGCAGACTAGGCCGCCTAAGCAGACAACTACACAGCCTAAACAAACACAGCCGCCACAGACAAATCCACCTCAGACAGATCCACCGCAAACAGAACCGCCACAGACAACTCCACCTGAACCAGATCCGCAGCCATCATCATATTTCGGTTGGCCTTGTCCTGGATTTCATACCCTTACAAGTGGATTCGGTCCAAGATGGGGTACACATCATAGCGGAATTGATATTTCAAGTGGCGGAATATCAGGAGCTTCTGTAGTTGCATCAATGAGCGGTACTGTAATAAGTGTAGTTACTGGTTGTCCACATGATTACGGTAAATCATCAAGCTGCGGCTGCGGCGGTGGTTACGGAAATTATGTTATCGTACAGCATAGCAATGGCTATTCAACATTGTATGCACATATGTCATCTGTTGCAGTTTCAAGTGGTCAGACTGTTTCTCAGGGACAGACACTTGGATACGTTGGTTCAACTGGTTTTTCAACTGGTCCGCATCTTCACTTTGAAGTTAGATTAAACGGCAACAGAGTAGACCCTGAACAGTATCTGTATTGATAAGTTCGCAAAATACATATTTTTAAGATTTAGTGTATAGAATAATAAAAAGGCAGTGGGTACATAGTGTCCTCTGCCTTTTTTAAGAAAGGTGTGATATAATTGGAAAGCAAATATAAAATCAGAGCTTTGGCTGGTGTTTTGGTAATATTTATAGCAGGTTCAATTGCACTTTGCGTAAAGAATGTTGAACTTAAAAATGAGATCAAGTCCAAATCGAATCTTATAGAACTTGAAAAATATGTAGATGATAACTACTACAAATCAGCTGATAGAGAAGCTGCAATGAATGGTGCACTTAAAGGTTATGTAGAAGGCCTTAAAGACCCATATTCCTCTTATCTTACAGACGATGAATATAACAGTTGGAAAACTATGGAGTCCGGTACTATGGTTGGAATCGGAGTTACAGTGCAGTTTGATGAAGAATCTGGTCTTTATGTAGCAGAAGTCAAAGAAGGCTATCCGGCATATGAAAGCGGAATAAAAGAGGGCGATATAATTACCGAAGTGGAGGGTGAGAGCATACCTGAAATGGGGTATGAAGAAGCCGTGTCACGCATAAAGGGTGAGGAAGGTACAAGTGTAAATCTTACTATTAAAAGAGATGACAAGGAAGACATGAAGTTTTCCGTTCTTAGAAGTGAGATAGTAGTTAACACCGTAAGTGGTAAAATGCTTGATGAAGATATTGCATACATCAGAATCTCTGCCTTTAGAGAAAATACAGATGAACAATTTAAAGAAATATTTGATGAGCTGATAGATGATGGTGCAAAAGGAATTGTATTTGATTTGCGTAATAATGGCGGTGGAATGCTTGTTTCATTAAAAGCTATTCTTGATCCTCTTTTGCCGGAAGGCACGATCGCAACTGCTAAATATGGAAACGGTGAAGTGAGAACAATAGTAGAATCCGATAGCAATGAGATAGATTTGCCGATGGCTGTTCTTGTAAATGGCAATACAGCAAGTGCAGCAGAGCTTTTTGCAGCATCACTCAGTGATTTTGATAAAGCATTTCTTGTGGGCGAAACGACTTATGGCAAGGGTGTTATGCAAGATACACGTGAAGTAGCCGGCGGAGCAGTAACGCTTACTGTTGCAACTTATCAAACAGTACGTGGTGAATGTTATCATGGAGTAGGTATCACTCCGGATCATGAGGTATCTCTTGTAGAAGGTTTTGTTTTGGATTATGAAAATCCAGATGAAAAAGGAGATTCTCAGCTAAAAACAGCGATTGAAAACTTAAAAAAATAATGTGGAATTTTCATGTATTTTTTTAAATGCTATTTACTTTTTTGATGATATATGTTATAATTAAATTACAATATTAACTGAATATACAGGAGATGGCTATGGAATGATTTGGGCTTTGATTTTTTGGGGCGTATTGTTTATCATTGCTGCTGCAACTGAATTTGCTACACAACAACTTGTTTCAATATGGTTTGTTGTCGGCAGTTTATGTGCTATTATTTTAGCTATATGTGGTTGTTCGGAAATTACACAAGCTGCTGTATTTTTAATAGTATCTTTGATTTTACTTATTTTTACAAGACCTATTTTTCGCAAGGTAATTAAGTTTAATTTAAAGGATACAAATTTAAAAAGAGAGCTTGGGAAGAATGCTGTTGTGATTCAAGAGATCAATCCGGAAACGGGAACTGGCAGAGCCAGATTTGGAGATTCTGAATGGATCGCAGTGTCTTCACAAAATCTTGTAATTCCAAAAGATTCTATAGTACGTGTTTGTGCTATTGATGGAACTAAACTGATTGTTGAAATAGTAAAAAAAGCAGATGATAAAAATGCTGTATCAAATGAAATAAAATAAAACTTTAATTTCATTTGATGATTTATAAATAACATTTAAATTGATTTTTGGAGGAACTTATTATGTCTATTTTTTTCGGCTTTTTAGTTTTGGTCGTTATTGTTATCCTGTTGCTTATTTCAAGAATAAAGATTGTACCACAATCTAATATTTATGTTGTTGAGAGATTAGGTTCTTTCTATCAGGCATGGGAAACAGGTATGCATTTTCTTGTACCTTTTATTGATAGAGTATCAAGAAAAGTTTCTATTAAAGAACAGGTAGTTGATTTTAAACCTCAGGCTGTTATTACAAAAGATAATGTAACAATGCAGATCGATACCGTTGTATTCTTTCAGATTACAAATGCGGTTCAGTATACTTATGGTGTAGAGCGTCCTGTGGCTGCTATTGAAAATCTTACAGCCACAACTTTGCGTAATATCATTGGTGAACTTGAGCTTGATTCAACACTTACTTCACGTGATATTATCAATACAAAGATTACAGAAACACTTGACCTTGCAACTGATAGATGGGGAATCAAGGTTATAAGAGTAGAACTTAAAAATATTTTGCCGCCACGTGAAATTCAGGATGCAATGGAAAAACAGATGAAGGCTGAGCGTGAGAAGCGTGAGAAGATACTTCGTGCAGAGGGTGAAAAGCAGTATCAGATTACTGTTGCAGAAGGTGAAAAGGAAGCAAGAATTCTTAGAGCTGAGAGTGATAAGCAGACTGAAATTCTTCGTGCGGAAGCCGAAAAGGAAGCAACAATTCTTCGTGCAGATGCTATGCGTGAAGAGAAAATCAGAGTTGCAGCCGGTGAAGCAGAGGCTATTGAAAAAGTTCAGCAGGCATATGCAGACAGCCTTGTAATGCTGAAAAACTCTGCTCCTGATGAGGCAGTTTTACAGCTGAAGGCTATGGAAGCATTTGGCAAGGCAGCAGATGGAAAGGCTACAAAGATTATCATTCCAAGTGAAATTCAGGGAATAGCTGGTCTTGTAAGCGGTATTAAAGCTATTGCAGAAGACACACCAAATGTAAATGTAAAAAAGTAAGTCTATATTGAATAATAAAAAGGCTGTTGCAAAGTTTAAATTGCAACAGCCTTTTGTTTTATATATTTGTGAGAAGTTTATTTTGCTTTTTCAAGTTCATCAAGTGTTTTCTTTACATCAGGGTCATTTGTAAGACTATATAAAATACGGAAATATATTCTTGCATGAGTTTTATTGCCCTCTTCTACACTTGCTTTTCCAAGAGCAGCCACGACGTTTAGAACTTCATCATTTGCACCTGGTTTTATACCATATTTTTCAAATGTTTCATTTACAAGTTTTCTTGACGGCGGAGTTAATTTCTTTTGTGTTTGCTTTTGAATATGTGCCAATTCTGATGTGATCATCGGATTGTTAGCGTATATCATAGCTTCATAATAGAAACAGATAGCACTGTCATAATCTTCTGTTTCCACACAGTAAAATCCAAGGTTGCAATAACAGCGTGAGATTTCTTCAGGCGATGTTGCTATAGCAAGAGTCTCTTTTACGCAGCCAAGCAGATTATCTGTCTGCTGCATATACTTATAACATTCAGCCATTTCAAAATAGGCATCTGTATTCAACGGATTATAACGTATTGCATCTTCCAAAACAGCCACAGCTTCCTCAGGATGATTTGCTTCTAAGAGGCTGTATCCATGCAGCATAACCATACGTGACAAATCAAACGGAGGACGCTCAAGACGTTTTGAAGGCTGATAGAAATACAAATAGAGCTGGTGTTCTAAAGGATTTCTTAAGCTGAGATACATTTTTTCTTCAGTTTCACGATAGGATATTTTGATCTTAGTGTAAAGAGCTTCTGTCAGCTTAAAAGCTTCTTCAGCTTTACCCTGATCAATAAGCGTTATGGCATCATTCATGATAACATCAAGGCGTTTGCCGTCGATATACATCATTCTCGCCATTTCTTCTTTCTTTTCGTCTGGAAGCATTTCATAAGCCATCTCAGCTATACCATTTTCAATTTCAGCTACATTTTCGTGATCTTTGTATTTTTCCATCTGACCTTCCAGATAAACCATGTCTACACCGTTTTCACCTGTCAGACCATCACGTATTTCTTGTAAAATTTCTTGTGTACTCATTTGAATTTTTAAAACTCCTTTTCTCATGGAACGCTTTTATTAACGCTTTCCACTGTTGTTTAGAGTATTATACCATATTTTCACATAAAATGCAACACTTTTTATTATTTTTTTATCTGCTTTGCTGATTTTAATTTCTTCTTTTTACGAACAGACCAGCCGAAGTCGCCAAGCTTACGTCCAAGGGCAAAATATTCACCATGTGCATATGCCATTAAACCGCACTGCTGAAGATTAAGTTTTCCTTTACTGTCTATATAGCGTTCATCAGCATTTACGCCTGTTATTTCTGCTAAGAACATTGTATGGCTGCCGAGATCTTTTGTTTCAGTGACGTTGCATTCAAGATTTATAGGGCATTCAGCTATCATTGGAGCGTTGACAGTTTTAGCCGGTTCTGGAGTAAAGCCGCAGATTTTGAATTTGTCGGTATTTTTACCACTGCGAACGCCGCAGAAATCTGTTTCTTTACACATAGATGAAGTTGTAAGATTTATAACGAATTCACGATTTTTCATAATTATTGGGTATGAATGACGTGACGGACGAACGGATATATAGGTCATTGGCGGGTGAGTAGAAAGTATACCGGTCCATGCTATAGTAAGTACATTAGGTTCTTCGAGTGTGCCGCATGATACTAATGCAGCAGGTACAGGAGCAAGGAGTACGCTTCCTTTCCAGTGTTGTTTAGCCATAGAAAATCTCCTTTAGTGATAATTTATGATTACTTATTTAATTATGTAAAATATTGTACCATAAAAATACGCCATTTGTCAATTATAAAAAAGTTCCCCTGAAACACTAAGTTTCAAGGGAGTTTTTGGCGGACAGAGAGGGATTCGAACCCTCGATACGCTATTAACGTATACACGAGTTCCAGTCGTGCGCCTTAGACCAGCTCAGCCATCTGTCCATATCCATAAATATAAAATTGTTTAAGAATCTTCAAAGCCCTTCACGTAGAAGGGCTTAAAAAGAAATGGTGCGAGTGACGGGACTTGAACCCACACGTCGTTTCCAACACTAGCACCTCAAGCTAGCCTGTCTGCCTATTCCAGCACACTCGCATTCAACTCAATTATTATAGCATATAATTTTGAATTTGTCAAGCATTTTTTTGAAAAAAATCAAAAAAACAAAGTTTTAATATAAAATCCGCAGTTTAATGCATTTTGAAGAAAAACTGCGGATCTATATTATTATGAGAACAAGTTCTAATATTTTTACTT
>CANOIR010000036.1 GCA_947566125.1 uncultured Ruminococcus sp.
ATCATGAAGCTTTTAATATTGCTAAAGAAGCAATAAAGCTTAATGACAAATGCGCTGATGCATACCAATTTGCCACAAATGTATGTATGTCACTTAACCGCTATGAAGATGCGATAGAGTATTATCAGAAAGCAGTGGACTGTGATCCGGATAATGGAAGCGGAGATACTCTTCAGCATGAATCCTATCCGGACAGCGGCTGGGCAGCTTCGGTTGCAGAGATGCCAAAAGGCTGGCTGCTCTGGCACACCTACAGCGAATATACTGCACTGGACAGCAAGATGTATCTTCGGACTCCGGACGGTAATACAGAGGAGATCAGCGGCGATTTCATTCATGCTATGAACGGCAGCTTCGGTGTCACGCCTGAACAAATCACCTTTATGGCGATAGACAAAGCTACTGACGAATGGGATGTTTACCTCTATGACAATGGAAATATCACAAACCTAACGCAGAACAGCGGCTTCCGGAATGAAGACCCGAAATGGTCGCCGGACGGAAAGCAAATCGTGTTCAAGCGTGGATATTGGGATAACAGTATCGGTAATTTTGTATATGATCTTGCTTTGCTTGATATAAATACACAAGAGATAACTATGATTACAAATGACCGTGCGGAGGATGCTATGCCTTTCTTTTCTGAGGACGGAAAATACATCTATTTTACACGGTATGCGGACAGCATAGGCTCTATATGTCGTATGGATACGACGACTCACAAAACTGTTGATATTTACAGCGAAAATGGCGTAACTGCGTATTATCCGATCGTGAAAGGTCAGCGTGTTTACTTCGCAAAATGGTACAGTGCGGATAATCATTGCGACCAGATGATGTGCTATGATGGTAGCAAGATTTTTGATCTGCCGTTCAATTCTGAACAGTATGACTGTTCAGACCCTTGTCCGATAACAGATGATACGATGATTTACAGCGGAACTGCAAATGGAGAATACGATCTGTACTATTATGATGGCGGGATATCTGTCAGATTAACAGAGCTTAATGGTGAACAAAACGAACTTGGTGCAGATTTTTATTCGTTTGCGGAGTATGAAGATTACCTGAACAGTAGTACTCAAATGGGTGATGTCAACTGCGACGGGGCGTTTAATGTTGCAGATGTGGTGTTGATGCAAAAATGGCTGCTTGTTGTTCCAAATGCGGATTTGAAGAACTGGAAAGCGGGAGATTTATGTGAAGATGACAGACTTAATGCATTTGATCTATGCTTGATGAAATGTAAATTATTGCATCAGTACAACTGAGAGGACACATGATAGATATTTATAGTAAAGAAAGCTTTTTTCAATTTAATCAATAGAATTCCCTTAGATTTTCCCAAAGACAAAAGGAACGGCAGACACCCACCGTTCCTTTTTTTGCTATGCTACTTTTAAAACTCAGCCCTGTTTTCGAACGCCTTCAATGATTTTAGAAAACTCCAGAGCCTTTTCAATACTTCCCTTTATTTTTAGCTTGCCGACAGTGAACGCCTTAACCGGATTCAGTGTGCCTTCACATATTTTTAAAAAGTCCTTACCGGTTACAATGAAAATACAGTCACGATCATAGTACTCATACGGTTCTACCGATACGACACTATCTTTAAGTGCAATGTAAAATGCACCTTCACCTTCACCGATGATGTTTATCTGCACAGCAATATTGCCTTCCAAACCGTCAACATCGTGAGAAAGAACCAGTTTTTTTGTTTTTGCAAAAATCTCTTCATAAGTCATTTTGTAATACTCCTTTTGTTTTCTGATTTATACCTGATGTCCCTGTACAGCTTGACTACGGCGAATTTTCTTTGATGTAGTCTTGTCAAATTCTACCTCACGGATACGCAGACGGCGAATCGTCTTTGCTGATGTCACCGTTTTATTTACAGCATCCACTGTTTCATGGAACTTCGCTGCCAGTTCTTCATCTGTCCAATTGATACAGATGTTATTATCAGGGAAAATCTCAGCACAGATGACACTGTCTTCGGTATAAACCAGTATCTCTGCAATATAGTCTGTTCCAGCAAACTTGTTTTCAAGCTCCTCAGGAGATACATTTTCACCATTAGAAAGAATAATTAGGTTCTTTTTTCGTCCGGTAATGAAAATACGGTTTTTGTCATCTACATAACCAAGGTCACCTGTATGCAGCCAGCCGTCTGGTGTGATAGCTTCTGTGGTTGCTTCTGCATCTTTGTAATAGCCAGCCATAACGGACGGACTTTTTACCATGATTTCACCGTCTACAGTCTTTACCTGACAGCCGTTTACAATTACACCAACATCGCCGTTACACGCTGTATCAAATGGGTCTGCTGTAGAAATTCTTGGAGAACACTCTGTCATGCCATAGCCTTGTGCCATCTGGAAACCCATGTCAATATATGCTTTTTGAAGCTCTGGACGCAGATAGGCACCACCGCTATAAATCGTCCTCAGTCTGCCGCCAAATACTGTATTTGCAATTGCTGATATAGGAATATCCGGCTTTGCGTTTGCTGCTGCAAGAATCTGCTTATACATTGTTTCTGCGATCATAGGCACGATCAGCATAATAGTTGGTCGAAATAGCTTTAGATTCTGTGGAATATGCAGCATAGAGTCATTCAGACAAAGCTCTGCTCCATATCTCAAGCAGCAGAGTATGTCACAAGTAAAGCAGTAGATGTGATGTATTGGCAATACGGACAGTATTACATCATCCGGCGTACTTTCGTTATCCTGACACATAGCATTGTCAATTAGATTGCTGTTCAGCAGCATTACGCCTTTGCTTTTTCCGGTTGTACCGGATGTATAGGAAATTGCAGCCAATGCCTGTGGTGCAACAGGCTCAAATGCTGCCGGTGCATTTTCGTTCAAAATAGTTTCAAAGTCTGTACTAAAGCAGACGAATGTTCGCACATTTGGACAGGATTGCTGGATTTCCGGAATCATGCTTTCATAGCGGCTGTCACAAAAGAAAATTTCAGAATCTGAACGATTCAGCAGCTCGCAGATGTCTGAACAGCCAAGCTGTGCGTCCAACGGAACAGCAGCATTTCCACCACAGACTGTTCCAAAGTAGCTGACAAGCCACGCATAGCTTGATGCTCCGATTAAGGCAGCATGAATTGGTTTATCTGTACTGCGTTTGCTGCTAACAAAGGCAGTCATCCTTTGCACATCTTCACAAAATGTATTAAATGACTTTTCTATCACATCTTTGCCGTGCTTTTCTTTCAAAAAGATATTATCACCATACTCTTTTGCAGCAGCTGTGACCAGATCCTGTAGTGTCTTGATTTTATGTTTATTCATTATTTCCTCCGTTAAGCCTGCAATGTTTTAAAGTAAGAGATGGCTTCACCAACAGTCTGGAGCTTTACGATTTCATTTTCATCAACAGAAATGTCAAACTCCGTTTCAATGTCACCAAGCAGACACATAAAATCATAAGAATTCATACCCAAATCTTCAATAAAGCGTGCGTTTTCGGTGATATCCTCTGGTGAAGCCTCAACATAATTGCATATCAGTTCCTTCATCTTTTCTAACATTATAAGTTCCTCCTCTTATATCATTTGTAAAATTTCTCCGATAGTTCTCGTTTCATCTTCAATTCCACGGAATAGTACACGGCAAAGATAGTAATAAAAATACTCCATTTCCTGTGCAGTGACAGCATCCTTTCGGTACTCAAAATTGAAGTTTAGACCATTATCTTCAGGACGGTGCATGACTGTTAGATACAGCGGCTGACCTGCCACACCATTTGTGTACCATAAACTCTTGTACGGAATATCCGGCATATCCTGAATGTTTTGTTTGGCTGTCAATGGCTGGTATGTAAGGCTTATGCTCTCATAGCTTGTACCTGGTGCAGACTTCCAATACTGTGCACGACGCATGGTCAGTTCGATTGGGTCAAAGTTTGCATGGCGGAAAATACGGCTTTGCTCTGCCTGTATCATATGTACACCATCCAAGAATGTCATTTCCGGATTCATAATGGTACGTAGTGGGAAAAAGTGAACTCTTGTACCGCCCGAAAATTTCTCAGAGAGTGTACCACGCCTTGCCACGCATGTTTTAATGGAAACGTCCTGTTCATCATCGTTGAACTTTGAAAGCACTGTTCTAAGTCCCATAGCCAGCAGACTTGCCATTGGCACATGGTATAGCTCACAAAATTTCATCAATCGTATAGAGGCTTCCTTTTCCAATGAGTAAACAGAAATCGAAGCTTCCGGACTTTTTGAAACAACCATTGCCCATCTTTGATTTGGGTTCTGATTTTCACGACGTTGTGTCAGTAGTCTGCCCTGTCCGGCAAAGTCGGTATACATTGGTTCGTCACGCTGAATTTCCTTCATCCAAAATTCCTCGTCACGCTTTTTGGCAGGAGAGTCTGCTTCATATGCAAGGTCTTTTTCTAATTGTGCAATATAAGATTTCAATTCCTTTGGCATATTTGTACCATAGCGTTCTGCACAGTATGTCTCCAGTACCGCACGGTTAAAGCCAATCAGTGAACTGGAGTCCATTGTCATATGGTCAACCTTTAAATACATACCATTGAAGCCATTCGGCAATTTTATCATAACGACCTGATTCATCGGTTTGTTGTAGCGTTCAAATGGAATTGATGTCCATCGACGCATTTCGTCATGTGCCTTTTCTTCATCCCATTGTGAGAAGTCCATCAGTGGAATATCACGCTCTTCGCCTGGGACAATATACTGGTACACTGTACTGTCCTCATCCTGTATAAAGCGTAGACGCATTGTTTCAAACATATCATATGCATTATAAATGGCTTGTTTGAGCAGTGCAAAATCTACCTCCTGCTGAATGTACAAACCTGTACCAATACACAGCACCTGTGGCGGACAATAGCGAATGGTATAATGGTGAAGTTTTTGTGCTGCACTAAGCGGATAGCACTGCATTACTGCACCGTGAATATTTATGTATTTCATAATTACTCCTTCAGCAGGCAACATATTTTGCAACAAATGCCTTTACAGTTTTCTCATACAATGACGGATTTTCATAATACGATGCACCATGTGCAGCATGGTCCACAAACAAAAGTTCCTTTTTAGAACGGCATCGTGCGAAGTTTTCACGAGTCATCCAAGTTGGAACGAAATCATCCTCAGTTCCATGAATAAAGAGAATAGGCAGATTTGTGTGGCTTACCGCATCCAGTGTAGAATAATCCTTAAAACCGTATCCAGCTTTTTTGCGGCAGAGAGCATCATTTATGTTCATAATAGGGAATGCCGGCAGATGATAATCCCTTTTTAAGATATGCGAAAACACGTCATATGGCGAAGTGAATGCACAGTCTGCGATAATAGTCTTAACACTACCAGACAATCCCGCAATACCAGATGCCATCAGTACAGTAGTTGCACCCATAGAAACACCATACAGGATAATCTGCTTTTTCTTTTCAAAACGATTGTCAATGTAGTTTATCCAGCTGCGGCAGTCATATCTGTCCAAAATACCAAAACCGATATAATCTCCTTCGCTTTTGCCGTGTGCTCGGTGGTCAACCAAAAGACAGTCATAGCCGAGTTTATGGAAAAACACTGCAATGGAAGAACAATCACGAATTCCGCAGCCGGTATAACCGTGGTTGCAGATGACGATTTTGTCAGTTGGTTCTTCAGCATGGAAGTAGTCAGCATGAAGCCTCAGACCGTCATGAGATAGAAGTGTGACATGTTCCAGTTTCTGTGTTATAATCCACTCACGATTGGGTGTGATGAATTTTTTGTATTCTTCCCACTTGTCCATATCTGCCATCTCACTGAGATCAACACGCAGTGTGTCTTGACGTGGAATGGTTCGGTTGAACAATGTTATCGCACCAGCTGTACAAACAGCCGCACCGCCCGATGCGATCGCCGTACCCAATAATAATTTCCGCATAATGATACCCTCCTTTTAAGAGAAACCCGAAATACGTTTTTTTAATTTCGACTGGCGGTCGAAACTTGATTTTCTTTATTATAACACATTTTCGACCGGCGGTCAACTGCTTTTTTTCATAAGATTGACTTGCAAATTGGTACGGTTTATGGTATAATAGTACAGTAATACAGCGTTATATGCCGAAAGGCAAGGATACAATCATATGTTGAACAGAACGGAGGAAAACAAGCATATGTACGAGCGAAACAGTAAAATTGATGTCATTTTGGATTCAGCTGAAGAGCTGATGTGCCGTATGTACGAACCGAACCGTGAAATTACCGTTGACATGATAGCCAAAAATGCCAGGATCGGGAAGGGAAGTATTTATTACTATTTTGAAAGCAAGGATGATATTGTTGATGCTGTCATTGAGCGAAGTTATACCTCCGCTATTCAGGAGTATTTTGCCATCACAGCAAATTGCGACACCACTCTTGAAAAGGTGCAGATGCTGTTCCGATCTATGGTGTGCAAAGAATTTCAGGACAGTCAAAAAAATGTTATCCTGTCACTTCACGTACAGGATAACATGCTGATACATTGTAAGATGATGATTACTGCCATTCAGACTGTTTCACCAATTCTGGAACAGCTGCTGCTGGAGGGTGTGCAGGATGGTTCAGTTTATACGGAAACGCCGCAGGAAAGTGCAGAGATGATCGTTGCCATGCTGACATTTTTACTGAACCAGTCATTTTTTCCCACTGATTATGAAAAAACCTATCGGAAGCTGAAGCTGTATGCCAAGATACTTGAAACCTGTCTGCGTGCCGAACCGGGCAGCTTTGATTTTTTGTTTACACCGTTGCCAGAGTAAGGCTGGCGTTTCCAAAAGTCAAACAACAACAGTAACACGAAAAACCGAATCTAAGTCGGGTTCTGTGGATAACAATGTTTTTCCTGATGACGGTTTGAACTGGTCACCGCTTATCGGACTGATGAACAGGTCGACTATTTCGTGACCACTACGCAAGCGGGTATTGACTATGAGCGTGAAAAGTCTGCCCGTGAGGACGAGATCGAAGGTATACCAACAACACGACAATTCTCAGACAGCTACCTTGAAGAATTAGCAGTATACCGCAAGATAGCGGAAGAAATGATAAACTATGATACGGTACTGTTTTACGGTTCAGTGATTGCTATAGATGGTATTGGGTATTTGTTTACGGCAAAGTCTGGCACAGGCAAGTCTACGCATACAAGGTTTTGGCGTAAGTATTTCAGAGATCGTACAGTCATGGTGAATGATGATAAGCCTTTGATAAAAATTACAGATAGCAGTGTGACTGCATACGGTACACCCTATAATGGCAAGCACAGGCTTGGAAGCAATATTTTCGTTCCACTAAAAGCTATTTGTATTCTAACACGTTCTGCCGAAAATCATATCAATAAAATCATTGGAAAACAGGCTTACCCAATGATGTTGCAACAGGTATATCGTCCTGCAGATATTCGATTGTGGATAATGTAAGGCTGTATCAGTTGGGTTGTAATATGGATATTTCGGCGGTAGAAATAGCCTATAAAGGAGAATGCAATGACAAAGTTTGAAGAATGTTATTGAGCGTAATGGGCGGCTCGTTTATACCAATGTCGGGGATAGTATGCATCCGCTGTGGACCACTTTCAAGAATTGCGATTATGCATTGCAAAATTTATATTTATGAATTTTAAATGAATTTACTCTACAAATTATCCCAGAAACAATACCAATTATCCCAAATACTTGCAATGAATTATTAGAACCTGTCCACATAGGAAATTTCGCACGTCTTTTCGGTAAATTTTGCCGATTTCTGCGTCAAAGATCCTTGCCATACGTCAGTATGCCTGCGAATTTTTTCTTGCACTCGGTAAAATTATGCTCGAAAATACGTATACAATTTCTATGTGGACAGGTTCTTATTTTATGATGACATATGATGTATTAAATAAGAATTAGGTTTTTATATAAAAATAAAAGAAAAGCTTATTTTTTATTGAATTGGTAATGAGTATTATATCTGTTTTGCTGCCAATTGGTACAATATCAGTTATTGCAGAAATGGAAATTCACTCAGAATATATGCCGAATATTCAATATGACATAGGAACAATCACACTTGCGATTAAAAATTTATTGTGGGCAAAATTTGCGGAAGTTTTCCTGATGTGGATCTTAGCAGTTTCACACTTGTTTATTCCAAAGAAACAACTGAACTTTATGGAAAACCGAATAACTTTTGGTTTGATGTGTATTATAAGAATCTTTTTATTTACAACGTAGCATCATCATTAAATTCTATGACATTTGTTCATCCAATATCTTTTGATGGAGAACCTTTTGTGTATATTTTTCAGAGGAGTTTATGTAATATTGTTTTTCTTTAGATATTACAGGTATACTAAATGAAGAAGATGCGATTAAAAATATAGATTATGAATATTATCCGACGCTTTATGAAAATAATCTTATTTCAGCAGATCTATTTATTCGGGATGTACAAGGTGATCCTTTAGCATTAACATATTGTTTGCTTTACGAATGTTTATCGGATTAACATATAACACTTTTTATTGATGCATATACAGGTGAAGTGTTGGCTGAGGAGTGTGATTTTGACTATGTATATGAAACCACCACAACTGATATTATTACTATAACAACAGAGTCAACAATTACAAATACCACTTCTATAGATACAGAAACTGAAGCCACCAATAACACTGACATATCTACAACAACTGCTTTTATAGATACAGTAAATAAATCTACTGGTACAACTGATATTATCACTATCACAAAAAATTATAAGAATACCACCAAGTATGATTTTGTAGATTGGGCAGGGAATGACTATAAGGATAAAACAGGCATCATACCAGCAAATGCAGTATTGGGTGAGAATGCTGATAGAGATTATGAGATAACGCTTATCTATGAAACTGGTAATGTACTGGATGTTTATACTGTAGATCCTGAAACAGCAATCGGTACAAGCCAATCCGGCGAAGAAGTAAATCTTCCACAAACAGGTGTTTACTCAATGAGAAACTTGCTTATCTTCTTTGGAGGAGCATTGATGATCGGATTCGGATTGTTCATGATTAAGAGATCCGGCGTTATTGGGATCAAAAAGTCATGATGAAATATTCAAAAAAGCAGTGGGGCTTGCTTATCGCAGGTCTCACTGCACTTATTATAGGAGTATCTGTAACTGGATTTTTTGTTGTCAGAAAAATCGTCAGATATGTTAGTAAGCAGCAATTGATGAATGAAAATGCTATTGTAGAGATTTCGGAACTGAATATAAAAGCTCCTGTTTTAGAAGTAACAGACAATGAAACGCTCTTAAAAGCTGCTGGACATTTTGCAGATACTGGTGAAGTAGGAAGTAGAAACTATTGCATTGCTGCTCACAGTAGTGTTATCTATGATGAATATTTCAACGATTTAAAAAATGCCAAAATGGGAATGAAGATCTATTTGTATGACAATGATGATGAAACAGATTCTTCTCGAACACAATATGTATATTCAATCACAGAGATATTCTAAGTTGAGCTAGATGAAACATGGGTATTAGATGATTTTGGAGATGATCGTATTACGCTGATTACATGTAATTTGATGGAACACGTAGATTGATAGTCGTTGCTTCTTTAAGTCATCAAGAATAAAAGCATTGTAAGGCGTAGATTTGCTAATCTTTTGTATAATCCCAGAGTAAAATATCAGGGTCATCATTTACACCATGCATATAAACGTCACTTGAATATTTATAATTAAATCTTTCGAATATCTGAATGGAATAATAACCTAATTTCGACTCATCTTCATCTGATTCTGTATAATAGATAATTCGCATACGATATGCTTTGCCATCTACCTCAAAATCAAAATAAGGAGTCAGCATATATGTTATCTTACCATGATTCGACCAACGCTCCATGGTATCCGTTATTTCATAATCATCATCCCATCCCGGAAACTCTTCAATCAAGCGGTCTATTTTTGCATCCAGATTATCGATGTTGTTTTGAGCATAGGTAGAAAACTTATCTTTAATTGCTTGTGAATCTTTTCTCTCTATTGCATCAACCAGAAATTCAGCTTCAGTCTGTGCACTTCTATATTCTGCATTTTTATGTTCTTCTACAGATTTTTTAAAATTTGAAAATTCATCTTTTATGTCTTTTATGTCAATACAGCCATGAAATGTAGATGTCATAAGTACAATCATACATATCGTTGCGATTTTTTTCAATTTCATTTGTTCACCTGCCATCTGTAATTCAGAGTCATATTATACTTGTTAATACATGTCTATTTAAATAAAACTTCACCGGACATCGTATTTTTTAGTGCGATGTTATTACATACACATTATACACTGATAAGCACTCATATGTCAATATTCTTTTTCTTTTTCACTATAGATATGGCAAGACAGATAAGATATGATTGTACTGTAAAAGTATTTGTATATTTTTTAATTTACCGGGTTATGCTGGTCAGATGATGATTTAGAAGTGAGTAACAGAGTGCAGTTTTGCTGCACTCTGTTTTTCTGTTTGTATACTTTTGTTTATTATGAAATAACAAAAAAAGCGGAAATCAAAACAGAAATCTGCTTTTCTTATCCCCACCAATTTTCACATCCGATGCGGGGTAGTAATAAAATAATTAACAATACGCATGTAACATTACTGGACAATGCGTGTAAAATTAGGAGTTAAACCTCTGAAATTTATCCTGATTTCACCAATATTTCAGCACATTTTCTGCTGACGGAGATGCATCCACTCTGTAAAAATCCCACCCATAATACTATATCAACATACTATATCAATTCTGTTGTTCAATTCAATTCCTGAATTTTTTCGTCTGTTTGACACAGTTCCTTAGAAAGACGATCAAGAGTTTCCTGCATTTCAGCAACTGGTACAGTACTGATAATTTTAATCTCTGTTTTTGTAATGCGATTCGCCCTTGGATTAAGAAATTTCGTTGATTTGTTTCATGACAGCAGGATGGGAAAATTGTATTTATTTACATTTAAGTATGCAATTGCCGGAACAATATTAGTGAATGTTTTATCGCTGCTTATTGCAATGGGACTTAACAGCAAAATCAAATTTAAAAGTACGCTTCGTGGAATGTGTTTTTTTGCCAAATATTTTAGGCGGATTGGTTGTCGGATATATTTTTAGTTTTATCTTTACTTATATTATTACAACTGCTGCAAAGGCAATGCATATTGATTTTTTTAGCAGTAGTATTCTTGCAAGTGAAAAATGGGCATGGGTAGGAGTACTTATTGTCGGTGTATGGCAAACTGTTGCGATGAATACGATTATTTATATTTCCGATCTGCAAACGATTCCGTCAGATATTTACGAAGCAAGTTCTATTGACGGAGCAGGAAAATGGTATACATTCCGAAAATTAACTTTACCGCTTTTACTTCCGTTTATTTCCACAAATATGATACTCAGCACGAAAAATATGCTTATGGTATTTGATCAGATCATGTCATTAACAAAGGGTGGTCCTGCACAGAGTACAGAGTCAATTTCCTATCTGATTTATCGTAATGGTATGGATGGCGGTCAGTTTGGATTCCAAAGTTATATTTTTTATTGTGATAGTTACAATATCTGTAATACAACTTGTTATTACAAATAAAAAGGAGGAACAATTATGAGTTCTGAAAGACATTGTGTTCCTGAGATGCCGAAAGTTACTATTAAAAAGGATAATGAAATCAAAAATGATAAAGACAGCAAATCGAATATATTTTTGACAATAATTCTGATTCTTGGATGTTTAACAATTTTGTTTCCGCTTTATATGACTATTGTGATTGCATTAAAATCACCGTACGAAATGACAAATGACGTTGCAGGTGCTCTTAGTTTGCCAAGCAAATTTAGTCTTGAAAACTTTGCAGAAGCGATACGTGTAACAGATTTTTGGAATTCTCTTGGAAACAGTTTATTGATTACAGGTATAACTATTGTATTATCGGTTATAATTCATTCAATGGCTGGTTATGCTATTGATCGAAGCATGACAAGACATAAAGGTTTTAAAATGATCTACCTTTACATCGTTAGCGGTATGTTTGTACCTTTTGCAATTTTGATGATGCCGCTTGTAAAAGAAACTGCGATGCTGAAAATTGATAATATGCTTGTCGTTATTCTCTTGTATGTTGTATTCTATATGCCGATGAACATAATGCTTTAAAGCGGATATTAAAAAATATCCCGCTTGCTATGGAAGAAGCAGCAGAAATGGACGGTGCTTCAACACGGAAAACCTATTGGAAAATTATTTTCCCGATGATGAAACCGATGCATGATACAGTTGCAATATTAACGGCATTGGGAACATGGAATGATGTTATGACACCGCTTGTTATTATGTCTGGTTCACAAAAGACAACTATGCCGCTTGCACAATTGAACTTCCAGACGCAGTTTGGCAAAAATTATAATCTTGCATTTGCCTCTTATTTACTTGCATTGATTCCAATTCTGATTTTCTATATTTTATGTCAGAAGAAAATCGTAGGCGGAGTTGCAAACGGTGCAGTAAAAGGATAATAAAAGTTGATGATGAAAAATAAGGAGAAAATTATGGGAATTTATATCAATGAACAGGAGAAACTTTTCAGCCTTAGAACTAAAAATACAGAATATCAGATGCAAGCAGATGAATATGGTGTTCTGAAACATTTATGGTACGGAAGACCAGTAAATACAAATATGTCATATCTTTTGGTGTATTCGGATGTTGGATTTTCCGGAAATCCTTATGATGCAGAGAATCAACGCAGTTATTCGCTTGATACTATGCCATTAGAGTATGCTTTTGGCGGTACAGGAGATTTTCGTATTCCGGCAATTTCTGTTTTGCATACAGATGGCAGTAATTCTCTTGATCTTCGTTATAAATGTCATCAAGTGAAAAAAGGAAAGTATGAGATTCCAGGTCTTCCTGCTGTATATGCAAATGAGGATGAAGCACAAACACTTGAGATCACGCTTTGCGATTCCGAATCAGGTATTAAAGTAATACTGCGTTATGGTATTTTGGAAGAGCTGGATATTATCACGAGAAACGTTACAATTTGCAATAATGGCAATGCAGAAGTCATTTTGAAAAAAGCTGCAAGTCTTTGTCTGGATTTGCCTTATGGAGGTTGGGAATGGGTTCATTTTCACGGCAGACACACAATGGAGCGAATGATGCAGCGTAATCCTTTGAACTATGGCATTCAGGAAAGTGCAAGCACAAGAGGAACTTCCAGTCATCAGCAGAATCCATCATTTATTTTGTGTTCTCCAGATTGTACCGAGAAAAGTGGAGAATGCATCGGAGCTTGTTTTGTATACAGCGGCAGTTTTCAGACGCAAATCGAATGCGACCAGTTAAGTCAGATTCGTGCAGTTATGGGTATTCATCCAAGCTTATTTGAATGGCATCTGTCTGTGGGAGAAACATTTGAAACACCGGAAGTGATTCTGACTTACAGCAGTAATGGTTTTTCAAAAATGTCTCATAATTTCCATAAAGTAATTCGTGAGCATATATGTCGTGGAAAATATCAACTTGTACAGCGTCCAGTTTTGATAAACAATTGGGAAGCAACCTATTTTGATTTTGATACGGAGAAGATTTTGAAAATTGCCAAAGAAGCTGCAAAGCTGGGTGTAGATATGCTTGTGCTTGACGATGGCTGGTTTGGCAATCGAAATAGTGACTGTTCCGGACTTGGCGACTGGTTTGTCAACGAAGAAAAATTGTCTGGCGGACTTGAAAATCTTGTAGAGAAAATCAAAAAAATGGGCATGAAGTTTGGCATTTGGTTTGAGCCGGAGATGGTTTCTGAAGATAGTATGCTTTACCGCAGTCATCCTGAATGGGCGATAAAGATTCCGAATCGCAAACCTACAAGAGGACGTTACCAGCTTGTTCTGGACTTATCAAGACGTGATGTACAGAAATATTTATATAATTGTATTAGTAATATTCTGAAAAGTGCAGATATATCTTATATAAAATGGGATATGAACCGCAGTATTTGTGATTGGTATTCAAATAATCTTTCTGCCGAGCATCAGGGCGAACTTCCACATCGTTATATGCTGGGACTTTATGCACTTTTAGAACGTTTGACTACGGATTATCCGAATGTGCTTTTTGAAGGATGCAGCGGCGGCGGCGGACGATTTGATGCCGGAATGCTGTATTATTGTCCGCAAATCTGGTGCAGTGATGATACAGATGCTTATGAGCGTACAAAGATACAATATGGCACATCATTTATTTATCCGATTTCAGCAGTTGGTTCTCATGTTTCAGTAACTCCAAATCATCAGACGGGACGCATTACACCAATTGAGGCAAGAGCAGTTACCGCAATGGCAGGCAGCTTTGGATATGAGCTGGATTTGGGAATGCTCTCTGATGAGGAAAAGGAAGCTGTAACTGAACAGATTCAAAGATTCAAGCGGTTTGAATCTTTGATTCATGGCGGAACATATTACCGTTTGAGTGATCCAATGGAGGAGAATATAGCTTTGTGGGAATATGTTTCTGAAAATATGGATGAAGTACTTGTACACGGAATGATTTTCCGAACTGTTCCAAATATGAAACGCCAGAGAATAAGGCTTTCTGGCCTTTGCCCAGATTGTAAATATCAAGTAGTTGGAAAGAATGAGGTTTACACAGGCATGGCAATTATGCAGGGAGGTATACTCTTGACGGAATCTTATGGCGATTATTATCCTATTGAGATTCATTTGAAAAAGCAGGAGGGATAATTATGTATGCAAAAAGTTTTATAAAAGGGCTGGATAATGGCATTTACGATTCACAGTTGAAAAAACTTTATGGAGATTCAGCTATTGAAATTCAGAAAAATCGTTACAAAAATGCAGTGAATGAATTTCAAAAACAATTTCCACAGCATAAAAATGCAGAAATAGCTATATTTTCCGCACCAGGAAGGACTGAAATAGGCGGAAACCATACAGATCATCAGCACGGGTGTGTTTTGGCAGCAGCAGTAAATCTGGATGTGATCGCAATTGTTGCTTTTCATACAGAACGTGTGATTAAGGTGAAATCGAAGGGTTATCCGATGGATGTTGTTTCGCTTAATGATTTATCCGTACATGAATCAGAGAAGTCTACTTCTGCAGCATTGATTCGTGGGGTCGCAGCAAAGTTTGCAGAAATGGGTATACAGATAGGCGGATTTGATGCTTATACAACTTCAGATGTTTTAATCGGAAGCGGCTTGTCATCATCGGCAGCATTCGAGGTACTGATCGGTACGATCATTGACAGCCACCATTACAATGAAGGAAAAGCCGGTGCTGTAGAAATTGCTAAAATTGGTCAGTATGCGGAAAATGTATATTTCGGGAAAAAAAGTGGCCTGATGGATCAGATGGCAAGTTCCATAGGCGGACTGGTTTCCATTGATTTTCAGGATACTGAAAACCCGAAAATAAAAAGCTTCTCCTATGATTTTGAAAAAGCTGGTTACTGTTTATGTGTGACTGATACAAAAGGCAGTCATGCAGATTTAACAGAAGACTATGTTACAATACGCTCTGAAATGGAAAGCATTGCAGCACAGTTTGGAAAAGAATTTCTGAGAAATGTAGATGAGCATCAGTTCTACCGTGAAATTTCGCAGCTTAGAAAAAAATGTTCCGACCGTGCTGTTCTAAGAGCCTCACACTTTTTTGCTGAAAATAATCGTGCAATACTGGAGGCAAATGCACTTTTGGAGGGAAATATTGATTCTTTCCTTGCACTGGTCAGAGAATCAGGAGAATCCTCGGCAAATTATCTGCAAAACTTCTACTCCTGCCGTAAACCGATGGAGCAGGCAATTCCATTGGGTATTATGATGAGCAAAAAGATTCTGGGAGAAAACAGTGCTGTTAGAGTGCATGGCGGAGGATTTGCAGGAACGATACAGGCATTTGTGCCAATGAAAAAAGTGAACGAATATTCACAGGAAATGAACTGTATTTTTGGTGGCGAAAGCTGTTATGTTCTGAAAATTCGCCCAATGGGCGGCGTAGAAATCAAGGAGGAATTGTAATGTGCATTTTAGTTTTGGGTGGTGCTGGTTACATCGGTTCGCATACTGCATTAGAGCTTGTGAAAGCCGGATATGAAGTGATTGTAGCAGATAATCTTGTCACCGGTTATCGAAGTGCAGTTCCGGAAAAGACGAAGTTTTATGAGGGTGATATCCGGGATTCTGATTTTCTGGATAACCTATTTTGTTCAGAGAAAATTGATGCAGTGATTCATTTTGCAGCATTTTCTCTAGTTGGCGAAAGCGTTACCAATCCCTTGAAATATTATGACAATAATTTATGCGGAACGAAAGTGCTGCTTGAAGCTATGGTGCGTCACGGCATTGATAAAATCGTCTTTTCCTCCACAGCGGCAACCTATGGTGAACCGGAGAATATTCCGATTCTGGAATGCGATAGAACTTGTCCGACAAATCCATATGGTGAAACAAAGCTTGCCATGGAGAATATGTTTAAATGGACGGCAAATGCTCATGGACTGCGATATGTTTCTCTGAGGTATTTCAATGCCTGCGGTGCAGATGAAAGCGGTACAATTGGAGAAGCGCATCATCCAGAGAGCCATTTGATTCCCTTGATTTTACAGGTACCCAATGGCAAGCGAGATACAATCTCAATCTATGGTACGGATTATGATACTCCTGACGGAACTTGTATTCGTGACTATATTCACGTGACTGACTTGGCGCAAGCTCACATTCTGGCTGTTCAGTATCTGTTGAATGGCGGAGAAAGTGATATTTTCAATTTGGGAAACGGCGTTGGTTATTCTGTCAAAGAAGTTATTGAAACAGCAAGAACTGTTACCGGACATCCCATTCCGGCAATCGAAACACCACGGCGAGTTGGTGATCCTGCAAGACTGGTGGCTTCCAGCGAAAAGGCAAGGAAAATCCTTGGATGGAATCCGACGCATGACAGCCTGGAAGAGATTATTACAAGCGCCTGGAACTGGCATAAAAATCATCCGAATGGATATGCAGAATAGGAAGTGGAATATATGATTTATGATGATATTCAGCGACTGATAAACTACGCATTAAAAAAAGAACTGATAACTACAGAGGATGTTTATGTTATACGTAATCAGTTGATGGAAATTTTTCAGCTGACTGACTGGCATGAAGCACATGTTGATTATCAGAATGAAGATATTGATACAATTCTTTGTCCGCTGATCGATTATGCTTGTGCAAAAAATATGATTCCAAATACGACTGCTTATCGTGACTTGTTTGACACAAAGCTTATGGGCATTCTGACACCAATGCCGAGAGAGGTAACAGCTGCATTTCGTCAGTACTATGCGAAATCTCCCGAATCTGCAACTAATTGGTATTTTGATTTCAGTAAAAAGGTGAATTATGTGCGTCAGGGCAGGATCGCAAAAGATTTCAAGTGGACTTACGAATCTGATTATGGCACGTTAGATATTACCATAAACCGTTCCAAACCGGAAAAAGATCCGAAGGATATTGCTGCTGCAAAATCGACACATGGCACATCTTATCCAAAATGCCAGTTGTGTCTGGAAAATGCAGGCTTTGCAGGAAATCTGAATCATCCGGCAAGACAGAATCTTCGACCGATTCCAATAAATGTTTTCAGAGAAAACTGGCAATTACAGTATTCCCCTTATGGTTATTACAATGAGCATTGTATTGTATTTAATGAAAAGCATACGGCGATGAAAATTGATGATACGGTTTTTGAAAAGCTGTTTGACATACTGGATTATCTTCCTCATTATTTTATCGGCTCAAATGCAGACTTGCCGATCGTTGGCGGGTCCATCCTCAGTCATGAACATTTTCAAGGTGGCAGATATACGTTTGCAATGGAAAAAGCAAGAATTGAAAAATATTTCTGTATACCGCAGTTTGTAGATGTACAAGCTGGAATTGTAAAATGGCCAATGTCTGTTATCCGACTGAAATCCGAAAACAGAAACAGTATTTCAGAAGCGTGCAGCTATATTCTGAAAATATGGCGTAATTACAGTGATGAAAGCGTTGACATACTTGCTGAAACAGACGGTGTCCCGCATAACACAATTACACCGATTGCTCGAATGAATGGCGTATGTTATGAATGTGATTTAGTTTTGCGTAATAATCGCACAACCGAAGAACGTCCCCTTGGATTATTCCATCCAAATCCGTCTTTACATCACATCAAAAAGGAAAATATCGGTCTTATCGAAGTCATGGGACTTGCGGTATTGCCTTCACGTCTTGCTGAAGAAATTGATGCAATGAAAAATGCTCTGCTGTCATGTAAGAATCTCTATAATGATTTGTTGACTGCTTCTCATGCAGAATGGGCGAAAAAAGTATTGCAGGATCACCCGGATTTTTCCTCTGAAAATGCTTATGATATTATTCATGAAGAGGTTGGAAAGGTTTTTGAACAAGTTTTGCTGGATGCCGGAGTATTTAAAAAAGACGAAGCAGGTAAACAAGCATTTAACAGGTTTGTATGTGCATTAACATATGAAGGAGAGTATGAAAAAATTTGATGTTTTAACATAGAGCGAGCTGCTTATTGATTTTACCGAAAACGGCATAAGCCAACAGAGTAATCCTATGTTAGAAGCCAATCTCAGCGATGTACTGTGCAATGTGCTTTTTAATTTATGATTATTTTATACAGACAGTTCCGGATGACTTTTCATTTTCCTCATTAAATACGTTCCTCTGTGAGTTGACATGCAGAATGCAAAAAGGTGCAAAGAGGTTTAATAGGCTTTAATACGAATGAATACAGCTGAATATGCCGAAAATGCGTGATATTTAGCCTGTAATGAGATGAAATTGTAAAAATGAATAAATTATGAGGTGTCAACGAAAACGCCCGGAAAATGAGCTTGTCCGCTCAAATCCGGGCATTTTATTTTTTGCGTTTAAATTTTATAAATGCCGTTTAAATAGCATTTAAATTATCTGGTTAAATGTTTAAAAGTCCGAAAACACGTTATTTTTTAAATGCTGGTGTTTAAACAACATTTTAAACATAACCGAAAAGAATAGTTGAAACATGAGATGGGAACCTGGGAACTAAATTTAGTTAAGATGGGAACCAGTTCCCATCCCATTATTTTTGTCAATAAAATCAAGAAACTGGCTATACACCTGCCGTTCAAGTGGCGATGTCAAAAACTTATTGCGAGCGTATAGAATCTCCATTCTTTTAGCACGGTTTTTAGCAGCCGTGATAGAAATATTGCATACCTTTGCAATATCTTCTGCTGAATGAAGATTAAGCTTCCAGAGCACACAAGCAGGCGCAAGTATACCAATTGCGAATCGTTCCGCTTCGTACTCGTTCAGTCCATTGCCTAATAATATATGCCCTATTTCATGTGCTATGCTGTACCGTTGTACCGGCATCGTATCTGAGTCGTTGACAATGATATGAAATACATCATCAATTTTCATGGTTTTTGCTCTTTCATTTGCTAAAAGTTTGTTTTCTTGCAAATTGCTGTTTTTTACAATTTTGATTCCATAGTGCTTGCATATCTGTGAAAGATTCACAGGCAGGCTATTGATTTTGCATTGGCTCAAACATTTCCAACTTGCATCTCTTATTTCATTATAAGTCAAAATAATCACCTCAGAATTAGTATATCAATTCTGAGGTAATTATTTATATCTATTCATTAATATTCATCGGTAGAATCTGGAGCATTCAGTACGTCGCTAAAATCTCCTGTCACTATTCGTGGCGGAATGTTATCAAAACTGCGTGATGCAATATAGGCAGTTTGTACATTCGGCTTTGCTATAGATGCTCTGCGTTGTTTTTCAACGAGCCATTCTTCTATTTTTCCTATTATCTTAATCTGCTCTCTGTCGGTGAACTTATCAAACAGTTCCAGCATTTCCTGTTCGTTTTCAGATAGATCATTTGCTTGTACAGTAGTTTCACCATCAAACAAATATCCTACAGAAACATTGAAATATGATGCGATGCTATTTAGAATTCCGTATTTCGGAATTGAACCATTTTTCCATGCAGTAACTTTAGATGAACTAAGATGTAAAACCTCTGTAACGAACTGTGTTGGTGTTGTATTAGCTTGGCTGCAAAGTTTACTAAATTGGTCAAAAAACACAAAATTACCCTCCTATATTTAGTCATAATCAAACAAATTCTAAAAAATAGAATTAAAGTATTGACAATTCTGAATTTTAGAATTATAATATACTTATACGTATATCACAAGGCACAGTAAGCCTTATGATAATTGTATCACAAAGGAACGTCAAAGTAAATAGAAAAGGAGGAAAAATCATGAATGAACTAAAGGTTTTTCAAAACAGCGAATTCGGCGAGCTTGGCATCATGCTAATTGACGGCAAAGAATATTTTCCGGCTCGGATATTTTCTAAAGCGCACTATGAATCGCAGTGATCAAAACGAAATCGCTATACGTGAACTGCGTGATGACCTGCTTACCCTATCCGACCGTTATGCTACTAAAGAGGAAATCAGAGAGATCAAGGAATCTATGAGTAAGCTTTCGGAAAATATCGACTATATCAAGGAACACACAACAAAAAATGACGATTTCATAAGAACTATGACGCGTCTTGAAACTAAAATCGATAAATTGAAGGGGTGAGTAAATTGGAACAGAAGAAACTTATGGAACGTGTACAGCAAAGTGTATTTTTTAGAAATAACGGCATTGTACTGAAAGCTGTCAATCTTCTGCGTGATAAGTATGTGGCACTGGAAGACATATGCAATGCGCTTGAACCCAGTATGACGGAATCGGAATTCCGTGACTCTGTAAATTATCTGACAGAATGCGGATATATTCGCCTGCGTGGCATAGAGTCCAAAGAACTTACCACCCTTGCAGATGCGTCTATGAATACGCTGGAAGCAAAGGTTACAGCTGATGGCATTAAAATTATTGCTTGTGTTCGTACAGATGAATGCATTGGCGTTGAAATGACCGAGCCTTCAACTATACGTTATACAGGCGGTGCGAGTTTTGTGGACAATAACCCTGCCGCTACTAAAAAGTTCGTTCTGGGCACGTATAAGACGGCTGTAGAGCTGTTCGCATACCTTTGCAAGATGTATAATCTGAATCCGCTTGGCGATGGTGTTATTATCAGCCACAGTGAGGGCTATAGACGTGGTATTGCATCCGGTCATGCTGATGTAGAGCATATCTGGAATAAATATGGGCTTACTATGAATCAGTTCAGAAGGGACGTTA
>CANOIR010000037.1 GCA_947566125.1 uncultured Ruminococcus sp.
TAGATAAGTATTTAGCGACTGTGGGCTTGGGAACACGCTCAGAGGTAAAAAAAGTGAATACAAGCAAACCGGGACAGTATCGGATCACGTATCAGCTAGAGGATCCGATTGGCAGAAAGGCGAAAGTGACTGTGACGCACCGCGTGTTAGAGAAACCGGGGCAGCAGAAAGGTCCTTCGGAGAACGGGTCAGATCCGGCAGACCAGCCGGGCAAGTACCTTCCACCAGTCCCGACGCCGCCGGTCGATACACCGGTGAGTGAAAAAATGGTGCAATCATAAGATTAGGAGGAATACAATGAAAGCTTCATATAATCCAAAAGTAATAGAGAAAAAATGGCAGAAGATCTGGGAGGACGAGAAGGCATTCGCGGCTACGGATGATTATTCGAGACCGAAATATTATGCGCTTGTAGAGTTCCCTTATCCGTCAGGACAGGGACTCCATGTCGGGCATCCGCGTCCGTATACGGCGCTTGACATCGTGGCGAGGAAGAGACGGATGCAGGGTTATAACGTGCTCTATCCGATGGGATGGGACGCGTTTGGCCTGCCGACCGAAAATTACGCGATCAAGAATAAGATCCACCCGAAAGTGGTGACGAAAAACAATGTGGAACGGTTTAAAGGGCAGCTCCAGTCACTTGGCTATTCATTTGACTGGGACAGGGAGGTCAATACGACCGATCCCAACTACTATAAATGGACGCAGTGGATCTTCCTCAAATTGTTTAAGGCCGGCCTGGCATATAAATCAGAAATGCCGATCAACTGGTGTATCTCGTGTAAATGCGGTCTGGCGAATGAAGAGGTTGTCAATGGCGTGTGTGAGCGGTGCGGCAGTGAAGTAGTCCGCAAAGTAAAGAGCCAGTGGATGCTGAAAATCACAAAATACGCCGACCGGCTCATTGATGATCTTGACGATGTGGACTACATTGAGAGGGTCAGGGTATCGCAGAAAAACTGGATCGGCCGCTCTAATGGCGCCGAGGTTGATTTTAAGCTGAAAGGGAAGGAAGAGACGCTCAGGATTTATACGACACGCCCGGATACATTGTTTGGCGTGACATATATGGTCGTCTCGCCGGAGCATCCTTATTTGGATCAGTTCAGGGAAGAGATCAAAAACTGGGATGAGATTGTTGCTTACCGGGAGGCAGCGGCCAGAAAGTCGGATTTTGAGAGAACGGAGCTGGCGAAGGAGAAAACGGGTGTCGAGATTGACGGGATCACGGCGGTAAATCCGGTAAACGGCGAGGAAATCCCGGTCTGGGTTTCCGATTACGTATTGATGAGTTATGGAACCGGCGCGATCATGGCGGTACCGGCACATGATGAACGCGACTGGGAATTTGCAAAGAAATTTAACATTCCAATCGTTGAGGTGATTGCGGGAGGAAATGTAGAAGAGGCAGCATTCACGGACGTGGCGACGGGGACGCTCGTAAATTCCGGGTTCCTGACAGGGAAATCGGTGGAGGACGCCAAAAAGGCGATCATTGAATGGCTGGAAAAAGTAATAAGCAGAAAAATTATTAGTAAAGCAAATTAGTTTAGTTAGTTTAGAAGGGTAAAAAATGGCAAAAGTAATATTGATATGCGGTAAAATAGCAAGCGGAAAATCGTTTTATGCAAAACAATTAAAAGATAAAGAGAAAGCAGTTGTTTTAAATGTAGATGAATTAACATACGATTTATTTGGTAATGAACAAGGTGATAAATATGAAGAAAGGATAGACAGGGCAAAAAAATATTTAATGAAGAAGACTGTAGAATTGGTAAATGCTGAATGCAATATTATTTTAGATTGGGGATTTTGGGGCGCAAAAACCAGAAGTGACATAACAAAATATTTTGAATATAATAATATAAATGTAGAATGGCATTATATAGATATTAAAGACACTGTATGGAACAAAAATATTGAAGAAAGAAATAAAAAAGTAAAAGAAGGCAATGGCGGTTCTGATTTTTATGTTACAGAAGAATTAAAAAGCAAAGTATTATCTATGTTTGAAATGCCTTCTAAAGAAGAGATTGACATCTGGCATAAACTTGAGAGATGAATTAAAATGAAATCCAAGTGCGTTCATATTTATTTTACATTTCAAGGCGTATAAATTGGATCAAAACAGTTGACAAATACTTTTAAGTGTGATATAATATAAAACGTTGCAGGATGAAAATAGTTTGAAAAGATAGGGGTATAGCTCAGCTGGTAGAGCAGCGGTCTCCAAAACCGCGTGTCCCGAGTTCGATTCTTGGTGCCCCTGCCATTATAGTCATGCAAGATATATGACATACAAAAAGTCACGGAAATTCCGTGACTTTTTGTGCTTTATTTTTTAAATATAATGTTTATCTTATGAATATAGATTCTTATCATCAACAATATAACTCCATAGGATAAATTAAAGGTGAAATTTCGTCTAATTCATCAATAGTAATTAAACCTGATGGAGCATTTAATACATTTGGTATACGATTTACAATGGTTGCACAAGTATGCTCAACAGTTGCTGGTTTAACTACATGAAATTCAACTTCTGGTTCACCTACAATTTTCCAATCACACATATCACCGTCATCAGGACCGTATACTTTTCCTATACATTGAGTTTCGATAATTGGACCTTGAAATGTTTCTGTTCTCACAACAGCTGCCATTCCTATACATTCTCCTTTAGCAATGATTCGCTGCATTGTAGAGGAGTACACATCTTCATCTTTAAAATAAGGAATACATTTTTGTGTTTGACTTTTTATTGTAAGTCCAAGTTTTGCAGCAAGACTTTCATTTGAATTCCATACATAACATGGCTCCAATGTTTCAGGATGTGCAATCTGATTTTCAAATTCATCAGCACTTAATCCTACTCCATGTGCTTTTGCCAAAGCTAATCCGTAATCTTCAACATTATAGCTGACTGCACCTTCTATTTTTTCAATACTGTTACAGCTTCCGGCTACCATTCCAACCATGTTTATCCAAAAAGTATCTTCCATTCCACTTCCAACAAAAGTACAGCCATTTTCTTTTGCTATAACATCCAGTTTATTAGCACGTACAGGGTCAGTTGTCCAACAGTAAGTTGCCTCTTCACACGTTGATATAACATTGATTCCACGGCTCAAGCACTTAACATAATGTTCATAGCAATCACTTACAAGACTAAAAAGTGTAACAACTGCAATATCTGCATCAGTATTATCTAAAACTTCATCAGCATTATTGTTAATAAGAATTCCTGTTTTAACTCCAAGCCCTGCAAAATCACCAATATCCATTCCTACTATATCGGGATTTATATCGATCGCACCAACTATCTGTGCTCCATGTTCATACATATATCGCAGAGTATATTTGCTCATTTTTCCACAACCGTATTGAATAACTTTTATTTTTCTCATAATTTAAATTCCGCCTTTTTTAATAATATTATTTCAATAAATATTTATATATCTAAATCTATATAAAACTTTCGCAATGTTTCACATGAATTCTTAAATTGACTCATTTCATCATTACTTAAATTTAATTCCAGAATTCCTTTAATTCCGTTTCTGTTTACAATAGCAGGTACGCCAAGCGTTACATCATGTTCTCCAAATTCTCCATTAAGCATTGATGAAACGGTAAGAACACTGTTTTCATTTTGAAAAATTGCATTTGTAATTCTGGTGAGTGCCATTCCGATTCCATAATAAGTTGCTTGTTTAGCTTTAATTATAACTTGGGCAGATGTGCGGACTTCTTCCTGTATATTTAAAAGCTCATTCATTGAAAACCTATCATTTTGATTTACAATATCAATAACAGATTTTGTTGAAATTAGTGCCTGGGACCATGGAACAAACTCGCTGTCACCATGCTCGCCAATTACATATGCGTGGATATTGCGTGGATTTACGTCAAAATATTCTCCTATAAGAAAACGAAGACGTGCAGTATCAAGCGTTGTACCGCTTCCTATGACCTGTTTTGCTGGAAATCCTGAAATTTTTCTTGTTATATATGTCATAATATCTACTGGATTTGTTGCTACAAGAAAAATCCCATTGAATCCCGATTTCACGATTGGGTCAATAATAGTTTTAAAAACTGCTACGTTTCTATTAAGCAGATTTAGCCTTGATTCACCCGGCTTCTGAGCAACACCTGCACAAATAACTACAATATCAGCATCACTGCAATCACTGTAATCACCTGCATAAATCTTCATAGCAGATGGTGCAAACGGCAAGCCGTGATTCAAGTCCATGGATTCTCCAATAACTCTTTCTTTGTTTATATCAATTAAAACCATTTCATCACAGCCGTTTTGATTTAACATTGCATATGCATAAGTCATACCAACCATTCCGGTGCCTACAAGGGCAACTTTCTTAGCATCTTTTTCCATAAAAATACCTCTTTGTTCTAATAAAAATAAATTTGATATGCTATAATTATCTACATCATTTCTTATAATATTCGCAGGTTATTGATTATGTAATACAATGTTTATTTTAAGGAAAAATTATATGCATTTAAAAAATTAAAAAGAGTGAGTTTGGCATAATACCAAACTCACTCTAACTTTTTATAAACCTAATGCCTTATCTGAATTTTATAAATAATATTATTTATTAGAAGTAAAGTGTAACAGATTCAAGTTCTACACTGCCCCAATAACGGAACAATGTAAATTTATCCTGAGGATTGTCAATAACAAATTCTATTGTACCATCTTTTTTCATATCATTATGACCGTAAGAATTCTGTACAGTCCATGAGCCAAGTACTAATGAACCGCCAAATCCATAACCAACATCACCGTTCCACTTTATAACTATCTTAGAAATTGATTTGTAATCATAATCCTTAAGTGAATATGATTCGCCTAAAACAACATCTTTTAAAACAACAGTGTTTTCATCATCTTTATCAGTAGTGCTTGTAGTAGTTGTAGTAGTAGGCTTTGCTGTAGTGGTGGTGCTTGTAGTAGTGGTGCTTGTAGTAGTTGTGGTAGTAGGCTTTGCTGTAGTGGTGGTGCTTGTAGTAGTTGTGGTAGTAGGCTTTGCTGTAGTGGTGGTGCTTGTAGTAGTTGTAGTAGTAGGTTTTGCTGTAGTAGTGGTGCTTGTAGTAGTTGTAGTAGTAGGTTTTGCTGTAGTAGTGGTGCTTGTAGTAGTTGTAGTAGGTTTTGCTGTAGTAGTGGTGCTTGTAGTAGTTGTAGTAGTAGGCTTTGCTGTAGTGGTTGTAGTTATGTTTTCATCAGAGCTGTTTGCAGTTTTAAGAATGATCTTTGAAAGATTTGCTTCTCCATACCACTTATGAAGTGTCAATGACGAATATTCTTTGTCGAGTTCTACATTAAGTGATAAGTCATTTAAATCATCTGCCGTATAATTTTTAGAAAGCTCCCAATTTCCGAATACTGCACATCCATTCATACCGTATGGAGGCATAGAATCAAGTACAAATGAAACTTCATTTATTCCCATTCCCTTATAAGCTGATAGATCATAAGTCTCACCGAATGATACATTTTCAAGAACTATATCATCTCCGGAAGGCTGTACTGGTACGGTCTTTTTAGTTGTAAAAACTGTTGTTGTTTCAGGTGCAGGTGTTGTAGTTGTTGTATATTGAGTTGTATTTTCAATAGTAGTTGTTGCTTCAGATATAGTTGTTGTAATCGCTGTTGTTGTGGCAGTAGTTACAACAGGTTTAGTTTCTATACTTGAATTATTAAAATAATTCTCTTCAAGAAGGTTAGCCCAATATACACCCATTTTTTCATATCCTGTTTCATTTGGATGACAGCCGTCTTCAAGGTCTGTTTGATAATTTACAACACTGTTTATATCACCAAATGCTACAGATTTTCCTTCTGACTGCATTCTTGCAACCATATCTTCTATTGATGCATTATAAGAATCGACACAAGATGAAACTTTTTCCATAAGCTGGTCTTTTTCTTCGCTTGTACTGTTCCAAACATTAAAACCATATCCGCCCAGCCAGTCGCCTCTTATATAAGCATCAATATATGGAATACTTGCAATGTAAAGAACATCGCCCGGATCGTTCATATCATTTAAAATTATATTAACAAGATTTTCAAGTCGATCTGTAATTCCATCGTTATATGCACTCAGAATATCATTTGTTCCAATTTGAAGCAGAACAATATCTGGATTATAAGCTTGGATCATGTTTTTTCCGCCTGAATACCATGTTCCTTCAACAAGTTCACGAATACCCTGCCTTGATTCATGACCTCCAGAAATATTCTCAATAGAATATCCGCTGTATCCAGAATGATCTCCGTCATATGTAAACGATTCACCACTATTTGTAGTATATGAACCGCCGCCACTCTTGGCACCTACCATATCAATGCTATAACCCATTTCATCAAGTTCATGATAAAGATATTTACGATAACCATCTTTTCCAAAATAACCATCAGTAATTGAGTCTCCAAGGCATAAAATTTTTATATCTGAATCATTTGCAGACGCCTGCAAAATAGGAAAACTTGTACTTACAGCTGTAACACTCATAGTTGTAGCTGCAATTGCTGCCATAAACTTCATTTTTTTCATGATTTATTCCTCCTGTTTCAAAATAATACAAAAACAATATGGAAAATAAGTATTAAAAATTAAGTGCTATTGTTTATCATAATCAATACGTTAAATCCACTATAATTAGTATATCACGTACATGATAAAAAATCAATGTATGTTAGTAATATTTTATGTATATTTACCAATAAGTTTTTTTTAACGATTTTCGTATGCTAAAGTGTTATAGTTATAATTATAAAAATATTATATTGAATTTATTATAAAAATTCGCTCAAAATACACCTGTAATAAATATTTCCACACCTATAGCTATAAGCACGATACCGCCAAGTATAGTTGCCTTGTTAGAAAGTTTAGTGCCAAATTTCTTTCCTATTGCAAGTCCAACTATACAAATAAAAAATGTTACCAATGCAATAATAAGCGAACATACTAATGCCATAATTAAATTATAATCAGATATAGTAAACCCTACAGATAAAGCATCTATTGAAGTGGCAATGCCTTGAAGTATAAGAGCGGCTATTCCAACAGACATATTGTCTTCATCTTTTTCTTTATTGAGTATGCCTTCAATAAGCATCTTTCCTCCAATAAAGAGTAATAAAACAAGTGCTATCCAAGGTATGTACTGCTGAAATGATTTAAAATATTGAACAACAGTATGAACGCAGATCCAGCCTATCATAGGCATAAGAGCTTGGAAAAATGCAAATGTACCCGCAATAGTGCTCATTTTTTTACCGTTCATATGGGGTTCATTTAAGCCATTTGCAAGCGATACGGAAAATGCGTCCATTGCAAGTCCGATTCCAAGAAAGATACTGTTAAAGAAAAAAACAAAATTCCATTCCATTTTTAATTATCTCCAAAATAAAAATTTTAGTAAAGCTCCAGAATTGTATATTAAAGGCAACACCATATGAATTTATACAGTGCTGCCTTTTGTAATTATCTTTTTACAAAATATTCCTCATACCAAACAAGGAAAGTATATATAGTCCATATCTTACGCCAATTGTCTGAATTTCCGTTTATATAATCATCAAAAATCGCACCGATCTCATCAAGGTTAAAGAACTGTGCAGCCATTTTGCTTTTGAATTTCTCTCTTACATCTTTATTATAACGTTCATCAGCGAGCCACATTCTTATAGGAACGATAAAGCCCAGCTTCTTTCTAAATGCTATTTCTTCCGGAAGAACACGGGCAGCTGCTGTACGAAATGCCACTTTGTTTTGCTCTGAATTTACTTTATATTCAGATGGCATACGTGACGCTATGTCAAATACTCTTCTGTCAGTAAGCGGCATTCTTATTTCAAGTCCGGCTGCTGTACTCATTTTATCCACATTTAGATAAATATCACCCTCAAGCCAAATTTGAATATCAACATCTGACATTTTGCTCAATGGATCGAGTCCTTCAGTTTCTTCATATATGCTCTTTACAAGATCTATCGGTTGAACATCAGGATTATAATATTTTAAAATACGCTGCTTTTCGTCTTCTTTCATTATATTGGTGTTGCCTACATAGAAATTTTTAAGATTATCTCCGTAACGTTCTGCATTTCTATACATATTGTAACCACCGAAAAATTCATCCGAACCTTCGCCTGAATAACAAAGTTTAGTATGCTTTGCGGTTTCCATACAGCCTATTGTGAATGCGATTGCAGAGGCATCTCCTAAAGGCTGTTCCATATTGTACATTACATATGGAACTATATCAAAATATTGCTCAGGAGATATAACACATCTGGAAAACTTTCTGTTCAAAAGCTTTGCTGTTTCAGCTGCCATTCCAGATTCATCAAATCTTTCATCATCATATCCGCAGCAGCCAGCAGAAGGTGCATCGGACATTGCAAGAACATAAGAGGAATCAACGCCGCCAGACAAAAAAGAATATGCTGTTTCATCAGGTGTTTTAATTTCCTTCATCATTTGCTGCATGGTGGTATGAATTTCATCTGCCCATTCTTCAAGGTTCTTACTGTTATCAGGTTTGAATTCAGGCTTCCAATAACGATTTATATTTATTTTGCCGTCTTTCCAAATGAGGCAGCATCCGGGCATAAGTTTTTTTACACCTTTGAAAAATGTATTTTCACCTGCTACATATGTAAGGCTCATGTAAAGCTGTAATGCGTCTTTATTTATCTCTTTTACAAATCCGTCTTGCTCCATAATATTGCGGATCATTGTGCCATATAGAAAATCTCCATTATTGGTCACATAATAGTAAAACGGTTTTGTACCAAATTGGTCACGTATACATACAAGCTGTTTATTTTCATCGTCCCAAAGAGCAAATGCAAACATACCATATAAATGATCTGCCATATCACAGCCCCATTTTTTATAGGCTTTTTTTAATATCTCATCTTCTCTTTCTTTTTTTGAAAGATTTTTATCAATATTAAGTTCAGCACAAAGTGCTTCCCAATTGCGTATATGTCCTCTATATTCCTTTACTTCAATCATATATTTGCACCTCGTCAAATTGTATATTTCAGGATATATTATTCCTATGATAAAATAATATCACATATGAATAAAATAGTCAATAGATGGGAAAAAATCTTCGATATATCGACTTTTGTTTTATTAAATCTGTTTTATGATATTATAAGTAAACAACACATAAAAAGCCTGGGATAAATCGTATTCTTTAGGATACAATATCATAGAGGTGATAGATATGGCAAAACAGGGAATGAAACGTCCTGAATATACTAATGCACATCATCAAAATGCAGCTTCAATTGTTCCTGAAATACAAGGAAAAGCCAAACATGGCAAAGTTCATGCCAATCCCATTATAGCGGGAACAAACGCACCATCTCAAAAGGTTTGGCATTCAGCATCATTTTCAAAGGAAAAGCCTATATCAAAAGTTTATCCTGTTATTGATAATGATCTTGCAAGAGATAATTTAGAAAATGACATTACAGAAGCTGACCTCCAGGATTTATAAAAATTTATTATTATAAAAATAAGCTAAATAAGCTGAAACTTTACTATTATAAAGTTCAGCTTATTTTTTATATCTTTATATAGATATAAAAAATATAAATATATTAAAAATTACAAAATGTGCTTTATAGATTTTATAATATATTCTGTGCAGCTGTTAGAGAGTATATTTATTTATCTTATTTTTAACTTACAGTAGTGTATATAATATGTTAACTCTATTGACAAGTTAGCTAAAATAAAGTATAATTAAGTAAAAAAGCAGAAAGGTGTTGATGCATTATGGCTAAAGCAGTCAGAATGTCTGATATTGCACAAAAATTAAATGTAAGCACCGTGACAGTATCAAAAGCCCTTGCCGGTAAAGATGGCGTTAGTGAAGAGCTTAGGACAGAAATACAGCGAATTGCAGAAGAAATCGGATATCATAAAAAAAGTGTGAATAATGGAAAAATGTATACATTTGGAATCATTACTCCTCATAAATATATTGAAAAAGGACATTCGTTTTACTGGACACTGTACGAAAGAGCTATAAATTGGTTGTCACAGCGTGGATATATAGGTATTCTTGAGATAATTTCTGATCAAAATGAGCAAATGCTTGAGTTGCCGCAGCTTATACAGTCTGACCGTATTGACGGAATAATACTAATGGGAAATTTTTCTGAGGAATATTGTAATCTTGTTGAGGATTCTGCGATACCTATGGTTATGCTTGATTCTTTTGATGCCAGATATTCAAGAGATACAGTTATTTCAGATGGATATTATGGTATGTATACCATGGTAAATCATTTGATTCAAATGGGTCATAGGGATATTATGTATGTTGGTTCAGTTGGAGAAACGAGCAGTATCACTGATCGCTATTTTGGATTTTGCCGAGCTATGATGGAAGCTGGAATAACGGTAACATCTGATATGACTATACCAGATCGTGATGATGATGGTAAAATTGAAATATCAATGGAAGATATAAAAAAGATGCCAACAGCTTTCGTTTGCAACTGTGACAGTACAGCATATATTCTGATGAAACTTCTTAAATCTGAAGGCATAAGTATTCCTGAAGATGTTTCTATTGTGGGATTTGATAATTTTGTTTTATCTGAGCTTGCCGATCCTCAAATAACAACTTATGCAATAGATATAGATAGAATGGCGAAGGAAGCGTGTCGTTGCTTGATAAGACGTTTGCAGCATCCTGATGAAAATGCACATCGAATTGTTGTAAGCGGCTCTTTAGTATTCAGAGATAGCGTAAGGTCATTAAAAAAGTGATGTTTACTTTAAATTAAATATCATTTACTTAATTTAAGCTTATAAAGTAGATTTATCTTAATAATAAACGCAGCCAATTAAGTGCAAGTTGAAGATGATTTACATTAAAATATAACAATTAAAACAACCTCTGTCAACTTGTAATAAAGCTGTTGGCAGAGGTTTTCTTAATTTCTAAGGCTGGAAATCTAATTTTATATCAATGTATTTGGTATATATATACAAAAGTAAATGTAATTATTAGTGTAAGATGTAGAAAAAACTATTTTTAACTTAAAAATGCTTGACATTTAAGCTTATATGAAGTAAAATATAAACATAAGGTAAGCAAATATAAAGTTAATACATAAATTAAACTTAAGTTTACTGGAGAATAAAATTATGAAAAATAGACTTATGGCAATTATATTGTCAATCACGACAATAGCGGTTACAACTGGATGTGTCATCGGAGATGATGACATCAGCAACGTTGAAAATATGGAAATAGCTTATAAGGATATGATTGTAGGAGAAACTGCTACAGATATAAAAGCAGATCTTAAAATACTTACAAATCGTACAGATCTTATTGATACGGATTTTTCTGATTATGTTAATGAATTTACATCTATGTATCCAAATGTTACGATAAAGTATGAAGGCATCACAAATTATGAGAGTGATGTAACTACAAGACTGACAACAGAAAACTGGGGAGATGTTTGTTGCATACCGGCAACAGTTCAACTTTCGGATCTTGAAAAATATTTTGAAAGCTTTGGCGATTATTCTTATTTTGAAAATGTGTATGAGCTTTCTGACAGCAAAATGTATGATAATAAAGTTTATGGATTGCCGAGCATGGGAAATGTAAGCGGTATTGTATATAATACTGCTGTATTTGAAGAAGCAGGTATAACAGAACTTCCTGATACACCGGATGAGTTTTTGAATTCTCTTAAAAAAATAGCTGATAATACAGACGCTATTCCTATGTATACAAATTATGCGGCAAGCTGGACATTAACGGCATGGGATTCATACATTACAGGTTCTACAGGAGATCCTGATTATAAACGCAACTTGCTTGTTCATTTGGCAAATCCTTTTTCCAGACAAGATGATCTTACAGGTCCTTATGCAATATACTATACGCTTTATGAAGCAGTAAATAGAGGACTTACAGAAGAAGATCCCACTACAACCGATTGGGAAGGAAGCAAGGTACAAATAAACGCTGGAAATATTGGCTGTATGGTTCTTGGGAGCTGGTCTGTTCCGCAAATAAAGAAAGCAGGGGAGAACGGCGATGATATTGCATATATGCCTTTTCCAATATCGGTAAACGGGCATCAATATGCGTCAGCAATTTCCGATTATTGTTATGGCGTGAATGTAAATAGTTCTGCTGATAACAAGACTGCTGCAATGCTTTACATAAAGTATCTTACAGAATCTTCTGGCTATGCACTTGCTCAGGGTGGAATTCCTATAGTAAAGGACGATGAATATCCTGATTTTCTGAAAGATTTTAAGAATGTAACTCTTGTTAGCGACAATCCGGCACTTAAAGGTGAGGAAAGATATTTTGATGATATAAATAATATGTCAGAGATTTCTCTTGATGCCGATCCTACTCATGTTGCTGAAATTATAGAAGCAGCAATTGATAATACAAAGGCATTTGATGAAATTATGGATGAGTGGAATGCAGCTTGGACAAAAGCTCAGCAAAGTGAAGGCATAATAACAGATTAAGAACCTGTTCTCATAGGATTTGTGCGTAGATTTTCAAGCATAATTTTATCGAGTGCAAGGAAAAAAGCCGCAGGCATACTGACGTATGGCAAGGATTTTTGACGTGGCAATCGCTAAAATTTGCCGAAAAGATGCGTGCAATATCCTTATGAGAACAAGTTCTAAGTATATAGACTGTGATTTTGAAAGGATGTGGCATCGTGAGTGCCAAAAGAAAAAGCAAAGGTGTAGAATTTATTCGCAAAACATGGTCTAATATGAAGGTACAAAAAATTATAGTAATAATTACATTTTTGTTCGTTCCGTTATTTTTGCTTGTTTTATTTACATATCTTCCGTTTTTTAAGATGGTAGAGTTTAGTTTTTATGATATGGGATATATTGGGTCACGTGAATGGGTAGGCTTAGATAATTATATCGAAGTTTTTACTCGTGATGATTGTCTTAATGCACTAAAACTAAGCGGATATTATTTATTGGGTTCTGTTGTACAGATTGCTATTGCACTTTTGTTTGCAACTATACTCAGCTTTAAACCAAAAGGCAGCAGCTTTTTTCGTGCGATGCTTTACTTCCCAAGTTTGATATGCGGTATTTCTGTTGGATTTATATTTAAGTATTTCTATACACATGGATTTGTTCTTGATTCTATTATCCAGCTGTTTGGCATTCCGCTTGATTCAATACCGTTTTGGCTTAGAGATACAAAAATTAACAATTGGGTATTGGTCATCTCTTCGATTTGGCGATATATGGGACAAAATATGATTCTGTTTATCGGTGCTATTGTAAGCGTGGATACAACGCAATATGACGCAGCTGCTATTGATGGTGCAAATGCGTGGCATAGGTTTAGATATATCATACTTCCGTCTATAAAGACTATTGTTATTATCAATATGATACTTGCAATATCTGGTGCACTTTCGGTATTTGAAATACCTTATGTAATAACAAACGGAGGTTTTGGAACATCTACATATTTTGTGCTTATGGATAAATTGGCCCATTTAAATCAAAAAGTAGGTATTGCATCTGCAATGGCAGTTGTATTGCTTACACTTATCCTTATAGTTGGTATAACACAAAAGCTAGTGAAAAAATATATGGATAGCAATTATTCTATTATTTCCTCCAAGAAACGGAGGAAAAGTAAGTGACAAAGATTAGACGTTTTTCACTTGGAAAAATTGTTGGGCAAATGGTTCAGTATATTTTTCTAATAATTGCTGCATTTTCATCACTTCTTCCTATAGTAAGTTGTATTACTACAGCATTTAAAAGTGATGAAGAGTATAACAGCACGAGTGTTATGATTCCTCCTGAAAATTGGCTAAACTTTGAAAATTTCAAAGTTGCATGGAATGAAGCCAATATGGGAAGAGCTTTTCTTAATACTTTTATCATTCTTATATTTGTACTTTTTGGAAATATAATGCTTTCTGCAATGCTTGCATATATTTTAAATAGGTTCAAATTTAAAGGCAATGCACTTATACGTGATTTATTTATAATAGCATCACTAATTCCGGGCATAGCTACACAAGTTACAGTTTATCAGATCATGAGTTCACTTCATCTTATAAATACAATGCACGGTTATATTCTTTTGATGTTGGGAACTGATGTTATATCAATTTACATATTTATACAGTTTTTTGAGAATCTTCCCACCTCGCTGGATGAGGCAGCAATTTTGGATGGATGCAGTTATTTTGGTGTGTTTTTTCGCATTCTTCTACCGCTTCTTAAGCCGGCTATAGTAACGTGTGCTATCATCAAAGGTGTAAGTACATATAATGAATATTATATGGCTAATCTTTACTTACAGGACAAGAGTTTGTATCAAGTAGTTTCTACTTCTCTTTATACATTTACAGGTCCTATGGGCAGCCAGTACAATTATATATGTGCAGGCGTTCTTATCACAATGATTCCTATAGTATTGATTTTTATATTATGTCAAAAGTACATATACATTGGATTGACTCAAGGTGCAGTTAAAGAATAATAAATATATGGAGGAATAAGAAATCATGAATGTTAAGCTTATACGTACAGGCAATTTGCCGAATATTCCATGGCAGAATAAGCCTTTGGACTGCAAATTCCCCCTATGGCGATATAGTGAAAACCCAATTGTAGACAGAAATCCTATTGAAGGCGTTGCAAGAATATTTAATAGTGCAGTTATGCCTTATGAAAATGGATTTATTGGAGTTTTTCGTGGAGAGCAGGTAAACGGCATACCATTTATATATCTTGGAAGAAGTAAGGATGGGGTACATTGGGACTTTGAAAAAGATAAGATACAGTTTATAAATGAAGCTGGTCAGCCGTTTATGCCGTCTTATGCATACGATCCACGTCTTGTAAAAATAGATGATACTTATTATATTATTTGGTGTCAGGATTCATATGGAGCAACTATCGGCATGGCGAAAACAACTGACTTCAAAACATTTACTCGTGTGGAAAATCCATTTCTTCCATTTAATAGAAATGCAGTTCTTTTTCCAAGAAAGATAGGAGGAAACTTCATGCTCCTCTCTCGTCCAAGTGACAGCGGTCATACGCCGTTTGGAGATATATTTATAAGCGAGAGCAAAGATATGGAGTTTTGGGGCAGACACAGACATGTAATGGGAAGAAGCGAACGCTGGTGGGAAAACTTAAAAATCGGCAGCGGTACAACTCCAATTGAAACAAGCGAAGGCTGGCTAATGTTTTATCATGGTGTAACCAATACTTGTAATGGTTATGTATATAGCATAGGCGGAGTTATTTTGGATATAGATGAACCGTCTAAGGTGAAATATAGATGCGAAAACTTCTTGCTTACTCCAGAAAAATGGTATGAAGAAAGAGGATTTGTCCCTAATGTATGTTTCCCATGTGCAGCAATTGCCGATGAAGCAACAGGAAGAATTGCGATTTACTATGGCTGTGCAGACAGCTATATTGGACTTGCTTTTACCACAGCCGATGAGGTCATAGAATATATTCTCACACATGATGCTGCAAGTGATGATGACCGCAGTTACGGCATATTATGAGTACGGCTGATAGAACATAAAAGCTTGTGGCAGAAACAAAATATTTGAGGAGAGTACCACACCCCTCTAACTCTCCTCGAACAGCCGTATTCTATATTCTTCTCTGAGGCATAGATGACTTTAAAAGTTTATGATGTGCCAAAAAGCAGAAGTGAGTTTAATATATGTTTAATAAAAATGTCTTATATGCAGAAGAGTGATTAAAGTTAATACTTCTGCCCAAAATATATAAATGATTTTTAGGAGGAAAATATGATGAAAAAAATGGTCGCAATTGTAAGCAGTCTTGTACTGGGTATAAGTGCAATGGCAAGCGGAGTGCCTGGAGCTGCTACAGTAAGTGCAGCAGATGATAACAGAACCGGTTTTGTCAGCACTAATGGTACACAGTTTATGGTGGATGGTTCTACTTTTTATTATGCTGGTACTAATAACTATTATGTCAATTTTAAGCCGCAGTATGATGTCGATCAGGTAATGGAAGATGCCGCAGCAATGGGACTTAAAGTTATACGTACATGGGGACATCTTGATGCTGGTGTTATTACTGATGAAGTAAACGATGATGGATATACAGTATTTACTGGAAGTGTAGATGGACCTGGTGAAAAGGAAGGTATTTATTATCAGTATTTTGATGAAGATTTAGGACGTCCTGTTGTTAATGAAGGTAAAAATGGTCTTGAGAAACTTGACTATGTACTTTATAAAGCTGAGCAAGAAGGACTTCGTGTGCTGATAACATTTACTAACAACTGGGAAGCCTTTGGCGGTATGGCACAGTATGTAAAATGGGCACAGCTTGCCGGTGAAAATGTAAATGGTCATGATGATTTCTATACAAATGAAACTATTAAGGGTTGGTATAAAGATTATATTAAGACTCTTCTTAATCATGAAAATGTATATACTGGTGAGAAGTATAAAGATGATCCAAATGTATTTTCTTGGGAACTTGCAAATGAGCCAAGATGTGAATCTGATGCAGGCTGCGAAAACAATATAGTAGCAGATTGGGCTGCTGAAATGGCAGAATTTGTAAAGTCTATTGACAGTAATCATATGCTTGCTGTTGGTGATGAAGGCTTTTATAATTATGGCTATAATGATTTCCCGGAAGGCGACCATAAATATGTATATCACGGAAGCTCCGGTATTGATTGGCTTTCTTTGATAGATATTCCAAATATTGACTATGGAACGATTCATGTTTATTGTGATCAGTGGGGCCTTACAAAAGATCAGGGAAATTTCTGGTTCAAGAAGCACGGTATGGACGCAGCTGCTGCAAATAAACCGGTAATAGTTGAAGAATTTGGATGGAAAGATCGTGCAGAGCGTGCAGATGTATATTCCGAGTGGTTTGATATTTTTGAAGGAAAAACATACGAAGGAGTAGAATATGCCGGTACAAACTATTGGATGATAGCTTCTCTTACAACTGAAGGAACTCTTTATCCGGACTATGATACATATACTGTATATTACAAGGGCGATGCAAACGGCAATCCTACAGAGGAAGCTTGTAATGTTATCATGGAACACGCAAAACGTATGGCAGCGAAAAATTCAGAAAATAGTATAACTCCCAAAAAAGCAGATTATGATATTGTAAAGCCAGCTGATATGACGTTTACCGCTACTATGGAAATGGGCGAAATATCTGGTCTTGAATTTAACGGCAAAACTCTTACAGAAGGTACAGATTATACAATAAGCGGTACAACTGTTACACTTTCATCTTCTGTACTTAGTGGACTTGATCTTGGAAACTATAAGCTTACACTTTTGACAACAGAAGGCAATCAGCCAACTGTACTTATTCGTGTGTATGATTCAAATGAAGCAGAAAAAGAGCGTAGTGTTATTGATGACTTTGAAAGCTACGATGACAGTGCGGATATATCAGCTGCATATTCTCGTAACAGCAGCGGTGATAAATTAAATATTTCTCTGGAAACAGAAAATGTTAAAAATGGCAATTCAGCTATGAAGTATGAATACAGTGTAGCAAATGGCGGTCCTGGTTACTGCGGTGCTACAAATGGTCTTGGAAGTGCTGACTGGAGTGGATTTGACGGAATCAAGTTTTGGATACTGTCTGACGGCAGCAATCGTGAAACAACAATTCAGTTTGTAGATGGTGCTGGTGCATATTGGGAAAGCATTCAAAAGGTAACAGCAGAAGAAGGTTGGAAGGAAGTAAAGATTCCATTCTCTGATTTCCATAATCAGCAGTGGGGTATACAGGCAGATGATCCTACACTTGAAGGCGTAAAGGAAATATCTATTTACGCTGGTCCGAACGGCAATCCTGGAACTGGTACATGGTACTTTGATGATATTGGTCTTTATAAAGAAGGCGTTGTTACTATTCCAGACGCAGAAGCAGTTAATAAAACAGCAACATTTAATATTCAGAATCCTTCTGATGCTATGTTCACAATTATTACAAATGGTCATTTGTTAACCGGCATTGAATGCGATGGTACACCACTGGAACAGGGTAAGGATTTTGCAGTAAACGGCAGTCAGGTTCGTTTTAATCAGTCATATTTAGAAGGTCTTGCACCTGGTACATATAGTTATAATATTAATTTTTCAACTTGTCCAGATGTAGTAGTAACTATAATTGTAAGTAATGATGGTGTTGTAACAACAACTACTACAACTGAAACAACCACTACAACTACCACAACTACTACAAGCGGTACTGGCACTGAAACAGATGATGTTCTTTACGGTGATACAAATCTCGATGGTGTACTTTCTATGATTGACATCGTATATTTGAATAAGTTCATTTCAGGAGCAATGGAACTCAATGACCAGCAGCTTGCAAATGCACAGTGCTATATCTCTGACCCGGAAATCAACGGCAGGGATGCAAATGCTTTGATGCAGCGTCTGGCTGAACAGATAAAGGTTCTTCCTGTTAAGGACTAATAAATTTTCATAAGTATATAATTTGTTTGGATTATTATAAAAATGAATTGAAAAGGAGTAAAAAATGAAAGCTATAGAAAAAGTCGCATCTATTGGTATTGCAGCAGCAATTTCAATTAGCTGTATATGCAGTTCAGTATTTGCTAATATGCAGACAAGTGCAGAAGAAAGCAAAGTTCCGGAAGGAATTGTTTATACAGAAGGTACACACTTTATGTGTGATGGAGAACCATTTTATTTTGCAGGATGTAATTCCTATGACCTTTTCACACTTGGTGATGGATCAAGCACAGCTACAAATGAAGACATTGAAACAAAGTTTATGTACAAAGATCAGATTGACAGCCGTATGCAGCAGATGGAGGATAATGGTGTAACAGTTTTGCGTACATGGGGTTTTTCAAATGAAACATGGCACGGATTTGAATTAGCTCCGGGTGAATATAATGAAGCAGAATTTATGCTGTTTGACTATATTATGTATTCTGCTCAGGAGCATAATATCCGTGTTATAATTACTCTGGAAAACTACTGGGAAGCATATGGTGGCATAGATGAGAAGTTGAGCTGGGCTGGACTTTCCGGAGGAAGTCACACTAATCGTGCACAGTATTTTAGTAATGAACAGTGCAAACAGTGGTATAAAGATTATGCAAAACATTTTGCAGAACGTACAAATTATTTTACAGGAGAAAAATACAAGGACGATCCAACCGTGTTTGCTTGGGATTTGATGAATGAACCTCGTTATCAGGATGCAGGAGAGGACAGCACAGGCATTACACTTCGTGCATGGGTTGATGAAATGGCTGAATATATCAAGTCAATAGATACAAATCATATGGTATATGCAGGACTTGAAGGTCACGGAACTAGATATAATTTCGGAGGCGACGAAGGCAATCCGTTTGTTTACATCCAGCAGTCACCATATATCGACTTCTGTTCTGCTCATCCATATCCGGATGAACATTGGGCAAATATGACAGTTGAAGATACAAGAATTGCAATGATCAAATGGATCGAAGATTCACACAACGAAGTTGGAAAGCCTTTTGTTGTAACAGAATTCAATGTACATTCTTCACTTCCGGAAGCAGAATATGAAGAATACTGGCACGCAGTTTTTGATACAATTGAAGAATACGATGCTGCCGGCGGCTTGTTCTGGGAATTTAATGATCGCAAGCTTAGTGAATTTACTGTTATGAATGGCGATGCTATTCTTGATTATTTCAAGAAGCATTCAGAAAATATGCAGAATAAAGCTCCTATGAACAGTCTTTCCGCTAAAATCAAATCTGTTAATATAGATGAGCCTACTGAATTGGAACTTACTTATCTTATGATGACAGGTAAAGCTGCCGGACTTCAGATAGATGACAAAGATTTGATTGCTGGAAAAGATTACACTATGGCAGATGGAAAGATTACACTTTCAGTGGATGCTGTATCAAATTTAAGCATTGGAATGCATACAGTAAAACTTGTTACTACAGAAGGCAATCAGCCTACGATTAAGATTGAAGCTTATAGTAAAGCATCTCAGGAAGCAAAACGCAGCATTATTGATAATTTTGAAAGTTATGATGACAATACAGCAATATCAATTGCATATTCAGTAAACAGAAATGGCGATGCATTGAATATTTCTCTGGAAACAGAAAATGTTAAAAACGGCAATTCAGCTATGAAGTATGAATACAGTGTAGCAAATGGCGGTCCTGGTTATTGTGGTGCTACCAAGAACTTTGGCAGTGCTGACTGGAGCGGATTTGACGGAATCAAGTTCTGGATACTGTCTGACGGCAGCAATCGTGAAACAACAATTCAGTTTGTAGACGGTGCAGGTGCATATTGGGAAAGCATTCAAAAGGTAACAGCAGGAGAGGGCTGGAATGAAGTAAAGATTCCATTCTCTGATTTCCATAATCAGCAGTGGGGTGTACAGGCAGATGCTCCTACACTTGAAGGCATAAAGGAAATATCCATTTATGCTGGTCCAAACGGCAATCCTGGAACTGGTACATGGTACTTTGATGATATTGGTCTTTATAAAGAAGGCGTTGTTGGAACTACCACTACAACCGAAACAACTACTACAACTAC
>CANOIR010000038.1 GCA_947566125.1 uncultured Ruminococcus sp.
TTGAAAATACAGAAGACATCTCAGAAAAAAGCATTGCAGGCAAACTTGATTCTGTGCGTCTGCGTGAATGCTGTGATATATTAACCGCAAGAGGAATTAAGTTCATGCTTTCAAATTCTGACACTGACTTTATTCGAAATTTATATGCAGGATATGATATCATAGAAGTTCTTGCAAAGCGTTTCATAAACTGCAATGGAAATGGTCGAGGTGCTGTGAGAGAGCTGATTATACGTAATTATACATAAATATTTTGACATCGTATATATCAAAAGGCAGAGTGCTTGGTTGTACTTTGCCCGATCGCTGCCTGTTATATGTAATTTTCTTGTCAGATGAATAGATAATATATTGATTCTTCGCTGACAATCAAATTACCGAATTATAATTATTATACTCTAAATTGAAATAATTTTCACAATACTGACAAATTACTATTTTTCGATATGTATTAACTTCAATACTTGCATCACATTGTAGACATTTTATCTGTTTTGGTATCATTTTCTCAATAAGTCTTTATACATGGTCTAAAATGAAAATAAGAAACTGATTCAATAGCGATACTATAACAACTTGACTTTATAAAAAATATGTATGTGCAAGCAACAAATTTATTTCTTCATATTAAAATGTATTTTTTCTTACTTCTATAAATTCAATAATAATACTACTTCCTATAATATAAAATATAATTGTACATTTGAGCTATCTAATTTTTCTATAATTTTTATGATTGATATAACACAAATAACGTATAAAATTCAGCCAATTCTCTTCCTTATTATACCACATTATTTCTTAAATTGCAATTTCAGCTTTCAAATATCAATAAAAAACCAGAAGCAACTTGTATCATAAGCAGCTTCTGGTTTAAGTCATACTATTAAAATATCACCAAACATACAACAGTACAAAAAACAAAGTTATAGAAATACTACTAGAATTATATGGCATTACCTTAATAATATGTATATTCGCTCACCTTCCAACTTCCACTTTCATATACCAGTGTAAATGGATCTACACCATAAACATCAGTTCCATCAGGTGTATGTACAATTGCATTAAATGTAGCTTTTTTATCATTAGCAGAAACAAATTCTATATCAACATCTTCCATAGAAAATAGCCCACCCTTATTTTGATTTATTTGATAAAGTTCTCCATTCACTTCTTTATATACAAAGCCTATATGATTGTCATATTGAGATGCATAAGATTCAGAAAAAATTTTTCTTACTTCTGATTTTACATCTGCAACATTTGATACTCTGGAATCAGAAATTTTATTAAGTAGAATACCTTGTTCATCATAAATAGTATCATTTGTATCAAAATATGTTCCATTTATAATAATTCCAAAAAATATATCTCTAGCATCGCTATATAATTGTCGAGCTTTAACTTCCCATTGTTCTTTTTCAATATTATCTGTTGAGATAGGTATATCAGTAACACTACCAGTTTCATATTCCATAAAAAGATTAGGATCGCTAAATTCACTGACTTTCCAATCTCCGTTTTCATATACTAATGTAAACAATTCTATTTTATCAGGCTCATTTATATAGTGTGCAATGGCATTGAACGATGCTTTACTGTCATCAGCAGAAATAAATTCAATGTCTACACCTTCTAAAGCAACGTTTCCACCTTTTCCTCTTTCCCCTTGATAAAGTTTTCCATCAAGCTCTTTATATCTGTCACTAATCTTATTGTCATACTTTGATGCATAAGATTCAGAGAAAACTTTTCTCATTTCAGCTTTCACATCTTCAATAGTTGTTACTCTTGAATCAGAAATTTCGTAAAAGTTTGCTCCAAGCTCATCAGTTGTGTTATAATTTGTTTGAAAATAACTCCCATTAAAAATGATACCAAAATACATCTTACAAGCATCATCATATAAAGATTTTGCTTTGCTTTCCCATTGTTCCTTTTCAGTGCTGTTGCCACTACCAGTTTCATATGCCATAGAAAGATTAGGATCGCTAAATTCACTGACTTTCCAATCTCCGTTTTCATATACCAATGTAAACGATTCTATTTTATCAGGCTCATTTATATAGTGTGCAATGGCATTGAACGATGCTTTACTGTCATCAGCAGAAATAAATTCAATGTCTACACCTTCTAAAGCAACGTTTCCACCTTTTCCTCTTTCCCCTTGATAAAGTTTTCCATCAAGCTCTTTATATCTGTCACTAATCTTATTGTCATACTTTGATGCATAAGATTCAGAGAAAACTTTTCTCATTTCAGCTTTCACATCTTCAATAGTTGTTACTCTTGAATCAGAAACTTCGTAAAAGTTTGTTCCAAGCTCATCGGTTGTGTTATAATTTGTTTTGAAATAATTCCCATTAAAAATTATACCAAAATACACCTTACAAGCATCGTCATATAAGGATTTTGCTTTGCTTTCCCATTCACTAGCATCATCGATATTGCTACTACCTTCGATTGTTTCAGTTGTATTTTCGACGCTAGTCTCAGATGATTCTGTTAAAGTTTCTATAGAAATCTCAGTCTCTTTAGATACATCGGATGTTTCTGGTAAAACGTCAGAACATCCTGTACTTATAAACAATACAAAAAGTAAAATTGCTGACATAAATGCAGCTGTTTTCATTTTTTTCATTATAAATATAAACCTCACTTTTAATAATAAGACTTGTACATTTAAGATATCCTATATAATTAAGGATTTGTGAATTCATCAACTTTCCAGTCACCATTTTCATATACCAAGGTAAAAGGTTGCATTCCCATATAAACATTATCATAATACAAAGAAGCATTAAATTCCATTCTGTTGCTATCAACAGAAATGCATTCCATTTCGATATTTTCCATGGAAAATACACCGCCTTTTCCACGTGGCATTTGATAAAGTTTGCCGTCAATTTCCTTATATATATTATTCAAATAATTATTATGTTGTGATACAAATGATTCAGAAAAAACATTTTTTAAGTCTGCTTTTACATCTGAAACAGTAGATACTCTGGAATCAGAAATTTCATTATAAATGTTTCCTAGATCATCATATACGCTGCTATAATCTGTTTCATAATATGTTCCATTTGTTATCGCATGAAAATAGATATACCAAGCGTTTTCAAATTTTTGACGAGCATAATTTTCCCACATTGTCTTTTCATCATTACCGTCATATGTAGTGTTACTTGTAGTCTGACTTACTTCTGTTGTAATTTCTTCTGTAACTGTAGTGCTAGAAGTGCTAACAGTTTGATTCACATTGCTATCTTTTAATGTAGTTACAACTATATCAGTTTGATCTGGTTTCAACGTTGTTTCTGTTGGCGCCCTTATATTTTCCAATTGTTCTGATTCATCATTTTCAAAATAGTTTTGAGATTCCATGTTATTTCTAAAATTATTTTGAGAAGAGGATGTGAAAGTACAGCCTGTAATAATAAACAGAACAGAAATTAAAATAACCAATGCTGGTATAGATGTTTTTGTTTTTTGGGCAATAAACATAAGGCGTTCTTTTAAACAATTGCCTTTTGATGTCATAGAAGTTGATACTGTTCCAATGATAGATGTACGACTTGTACTTACAAGTGAGAGAAGCGTTTTTCCATATTCAATGCGTTGCTTATGACTAAAATTTTTCATAACACTTTCATCGCATGCACATTCACAGTCCTGCTTTGAGAGATACGCAGCAATCCATACTAGAGGATGAAACCAGTAAACAGATATCAGAAAACAACGCAGAATAGACCATAATAAATCACCATGCCGATAGTGACATAACTCGTGTGCAATAATATAATTCAGATAATCTTTTTTCTTTACGGCTGCTTTGTTGAGGTATATTACCGGCTTTCGTATACCAAAAATACAAGGCGATCCAAGGTCTTTTATAATATAAACTGGAAGAGTGCATTTTATTGCAGCTTTCACCCTATACTTTCTCAAGTGTAAATAAAATATACAATTAACAGTCAAAAACCAAAAAAATAAACTAAACATTCCTATAATCCAGATAATCATCATCCATTTATACCAATGAAATGATTGCTCATGTAGATTTGATTCTTTTACTTGCTGCATATTTTCATATTCATGATTTGAATAAGCGTCATGATTTTTATCCATATTATCGCTTTCATCATGAATCATTTCCTTATTCGATTCTTTTGTAATATTTGGATTCGTAGAATATTGAATTTGAACATCATCCATAGTAGATATTGCAGTCATAAAATCTGTATTATATTTTTGTAAGTTCATAATACTTATAGAACTTTCAGGAAGTTCAAAAGGAATCAAAAGTCTAACTGCCACAATAAGCCAAAGCACATAGATAATTCGATTTTTAATTTTCCCCCTAAGAAAAAAACGTAGCAGAATAATTGCAATTATCAAAACAGAAGAACTGATTACAATTTCAATCAACGTCATCACGCTCCGCTTGATTCAAGATATTTTGTAATTCTTGAAGGTCATCTTCAGAAATTGCCTTCTGTGAAATCAAAGAGTTAACCATAAGCCCAATACTTCCATGATAAATTCGTTTCAAAAACGACTTTGTTTCAGCAAGCTCTGCATCTTCACGCTTTAATGTAGAATAATATTTCTTTGCTCGTTCTTCTTTTACATAAGAAACTGCTTTTTTTGCTTCCATTCGCTTTAAAAGTGTAATAACAGTACTTTTATCCCAACCTGTTTCTTCTTTAAAGGCAGCTGTTAACTGCATAATTGTAACCGGCTCAAGCTCCCAGAGCTTTGATATTACTTTCCATTCGGCTTCTGAAAGGTTTATTTTTTTATTCATATTTTCTTTCTCCTTTAGGTTTACGTTTGTATACCATTACATTATAGCATACAGGTTTACATTTGTCAACCTATTTTTTTAAAATAATACTGCACAAAAATTTATGATTAAATCTATACAATTTGATATAAGCATTATTTTTATTGTACTATTTTTTGTAAAGCAAGCCAAGGCGAATGTTGGATAGAAAAAATGCAAGACCTTTGAAAGCCTTGCACTTTAAACTTACTATTATTTGTATCACAATACAACTTACCTTAAACAAAAGCATTAAGAATAATTTTATAGATGAATTTTCCCTCATAATAATTCTAACATCTATAATTCAGTTTGTTAGCCTGATAATAATCACATCATCAAGATCAACCTCACAAATATTGCATGGCACATGACCTCTCAAATACGTTTTCATACCTAAATTATCAATTGCCTGTTGTATATTATTTACCAGTGCAACTGACCTTCTCTTATATCCAAAATCCCTGAGCAGATTTCTTAGCTTGATTTTCCGATATGTGATTCCAGAATACATCAGTTGCAGCCATATCAATTTAAAATAAGCAGCGAAACAATCTACCTCTTCATTAGAGTAAAGCTCTGTATTTTCTATTTCTTTAAGAATAAGTTCAGCTTCGTTATAAGATGCATCATCAAGCTCATAAATATTAAGTAAATTCATAACGCACTGCTTCAGCTGCAAATAATCTTTGGCATATTCCCTGACGATACTCTGATTATGGTTCTCAAATAAATCTGATAATATCTCATTTTCTCTTTTATGAGATACATTCGCAAGAAACAGATAAACTGCAATGTCATTTGGTGTGAGCATATATTTTGTAAGCACGTCAATTATCGCCTTTTCGCATATTGCAGGCTCTGCAAAGAATCTGCAAATTTTCCTGAACCGTCAGACCGCCTTTTGCCATAGGGATAATATGATCCACTTGCAAATAAATTCGTGTAGGAAATACCTCACCGCAGCCTGCACATGCATAACAGCCGTCATCATTTCTTGCAGCAGCGTAGGCGTTTTCTTTCAGTTCAAGTCCTATTTTGGGGTACAATTCAATGATTCTCTGTAACGGGAATTGTTCGAGATTTCTAAGTTCTGCTTCTGTCTGCGGTTCGGAAGATGCAATTTCAATATCTCCGTCCAGCTTGTCAAGCTCCAAATCAATCAGCTTTTTAAAGAAATACTGGTTAGTATAATATACAGGTATCAGGCTTCCTTCTTCGTCCCAAAGGTCTTGGATATAGATATTTTTTTCGCTTCTGCGCATATCCTCATCGTAAATTTTTTTGGCGATCTCCGAAACGTCCAGCTTTTTTCTGTCCATTTCATTGATCGTAACAAACAGAGGTTCAACCGCCTTTTGAGCATAAAATTTCAGCAGATGTTCAATATCGTTCCGATTACAGGACGGTATCATATTCTCATCAAAATAGCTCCGGAAACAGTGTTCAGTCATATCCTCCAGCGTTCCCTCGGGAATGGTTTCGTCCTCAATACCGTAATGCTCCATGAGCTTTGGCAGGTCACGGATAAGGCTCTGATACGCAGTCTGAGTGCTGTTATATACAAGTATCTGATGATTGCATTCAAATGTGGACAACATATACATTCCGAGAGGTATCAGTTCTATTGCTGAAATTTTGTCCAATGCGGAAGTGTCCACAGCAGAATCCGCCATAAGCGCAAATTCCTCTATTTTTGAAATTGCAATCAGCCGTAAATTATTATTTCTTGTTTCAAGAACAGTTTCCTTTTCGTGATACTCTGCATCTGTAAGTGTTTCAGGATTTACCCATGCGATCTTATCGTTCCAGTCATCTACAAAGCTAACAATATACGCTTCCTTCGTACCTCCTGCTTTCAGTCCACGTAAAGCTCGTCCAACCATCTGCGTCATAAGCGTTGTGGAAACTGTTGGACGTGTCAGAAATACAGTATGCGTTTTTGGCAAATCCGTTCCCTCTGTAAGGATATTGACATTGATAAACACCTGTATTTCTCCATTGCGATATTGCTCTATCTTGCGTTCATTGTCCTCGTTTGAAATGGTGATGCCTGTTGTCATATCCTAAGAGTACCAGAGAACGCAAAAAAACCGCTTATTCTTAAAAAATCAATAAGAATAAGCGGTTTCATAATAATGTGCCTTAGACATATTCAATTTTCATTCTCTTGACTGGTGCGTTTACGACCTTAAATATCAACTCGTCAACGCAGTCCGTATATCTGCCTTGTTGAATTAGCTGATTTTTCAGCTCCACAAGGCTATGTAATAAAATACTCCGTTCTTGGCTATCTACATATAAATGGTTTTTCTTTTCTCTCATAAACAACACCTCCGTTTCTTAACTACATCATATACGGAAGTGCTGAAATACTCAAACATACAAAATAGATTTATTAGTCGGCTGTTTTTTAATTTCATCTTGACAAATTGTCAGCTTAGATGTATAATAAGAATGACAAGTTGTCAACTTAGAAAATACAAGGAGTAACGTTATGTCACGAGGTTCAGTAGAACTTACCAATTCCCGAAAAAATGAGATAATCAATGCTTTTGAAAAGCTCTATCAGACTATGAGTTTCCGAAATATATCCATGCGTGAAATCGGTGAAAAAACCAGCATGACACGCAGTTCTATCTATAATTATTTTCAGAATAAAGAGGAAATTTTTCTTGCACTGATTGCAAGAGAATTTCAATCGTGGTGCGATGCACTGCAAGAAATTTTAAATCACGATAACATGACCCTGACAGAATTTGCAGAAGCAATTGCATCTTCCTTACAGGAACGCAGATATTTTCTGAAACTTATTTCATGGAATCATTATGAATTGGAGGAAAATAGCCGCACAGAGTGTCTTGCAGAGGTGCAGCAGGTCACATATCACGCAATGCAAACGATAATGTTATGTCTGGACAAATTCTTTCCGACCATGACAGAAACTGCAAAAAAAGAATTTCAGCAACATTTTTTTACCTTTCTTTATGGCATTGACAGTATTGCAGGCGACAGCAACAGTCAGAAAAAGGCGTTGAAATACGCCAAAATCCCTTATTATCCGATTCAAGTTTATGATGTGGTTTACACGTTTATTATACATTATCTGAAACAGGAGGTTTAACTTATGAAACGCAATTTATTGAAAAAATGTACGGCTGTTTTATGCTCAGCAATCATGATGGGAAGTGCCATTTCCTATGTTCCGTCCTATGCTGAGAATGCCAATTTAATCAGCAATTCCACTTTTGACAGCAATACAAATGGCTGGGACGCTCACTGTCAGGACGGCGGTGTGGGCAGTATCAGTTATGATTCCGGCAGACTTGCTTTGAAGATTGCATCAACCGGTAAAGTCGCTTGGGCGGTACAGCTTTATTATGACATCATTCCGCTTTACAAAAACGGCGTATATCGTCTGAAATATGATATTTCTTCCACAGTGAACAGAACTGTTGACGGCATGATACAGCAAAACGGCGGCACATATCAGGCATACACATCTAAAAAGTTATCGCTTACATCTGAACCTCAGACGGTCGACTACGAATTTACCATGGAAGCCGATACGGATATTATGGCTCGTTTGCAATTCAATTGCGGTAATTACAATGCAAATTTATCAGAGCATACGATTTACATTGACAATGTTTCTCTGGAACTGATCGACGACAGCAAAGTAGATTATTCGGGAATCAAAAAATATGAACCGCCTATTGTGACAAATCAGGTTGGATATCGCACCAATTCAGTGAAAAAAGCAATTTTTACTGATGCAGCTGACGAAAGCACATTTTCTGTTGTCAATGCCGATACGGGAAAAATCGTTTATACTGGTTCTCTCGAACCTGAAACATACAGCAACTTTGCAGATGAAACAGTTCGCACAGGCGACTTTTCAGAAGTAACACAAACCGGAAAATATTATATTTCCTGCGGCAATCTTGACGATTCCTATACTTTTGAAATTTCAGATACTGTTTATGATTCGGCGCTTGACGATTCCATCCGAATGCTTTATTTGCAACGATGCGGAATAGAGGTCAAGGACGATAGCTTCGGGCATAAATCCTGTCATGCTTCACTGGCAACAGTTTATGGAACAAGTGAAAAAATTGACGTAAGCGGCGGTTGGCACGATGCAGGAGATTATGGCAGATATGTTGTGACCGGTGCAAAAACTGTTACAGATCTGCTTTACGCATACAAAACCGCTCCTGAAATGTTCAGCGACAATATTGGAATTCCTGAAAGCGGAAACGAAATTCCGGATGTACTGGACGAAGCAAAATATGAGATTGAGTGGATGCTGAAAATGCAGAACAGTTCAGGCGGCGTTCATCATAAAGTAAGCTGTGCTTCATTCTGCGGATATATCATGCCGGAAAAGGAAACAGAAGAACTGATCGTTACGCCTGTTTCCACAACAGCAACGGCTGACTTCTGCGGAACAATGGCTCTTGCCTATGAAATTTACAAAGATGTTGATTCCGAGTTTGCTGAAAAATGTCTTTCTGCCGCTGAAAATGCATGGCAATTCCTTGAAGAAAATCCGAATTTCATTTTCAAAAATCCCTCCGAGATTGTAACGGGTGAATACGGCGATAATTCCGACAGAGATGAACGTTACTGGGCAGCTGCTCAGATGTGGCGTGCAACAGGGGAAGAAAAATATCTTTCAGCAGTGGAATCAATCGGTGTAAAAACGGGTATGGATTCTGCGAATCTTGGTGATTACGGCAACATTGCAATCGTTACAATGGATGGCATTGACAAGGATTCCGACATATACACCAAAGCCAAAAATTCCATCCTCAGAAGTGCAGATACGCATTTGTCTGATTCCAAAAGAAATCCATTTGGATTTTCTGTTACACAGCACTACAGAGGCGGTTGGGGCAGCAATATGAAAGCGTGCAATCAGGGCATATTGCTTGGATATGCGTATCAATTCACTGGTGATACGAAATATCTTGACGCTGCAAAAGCAAACTTAAATTATCTTTTCGGCTGTAATCCCCTTGGCATTTGTTACTTTACGGGATATGGAACTGTTTCGCCATTGCATCCGCACCACAGACCGTCTATTGCACAGAATCAGGCTATGAAAGGAATGCTCGTAGGCGGTGTTCATCCATATCTTGAGGACAGCGCTGCGCAAGCTTACTGTTCCGGTCAGCCAACCGGTAAATGCTATGTGGACAATCAGGAGAGCTACTCTACTAACGAAATTACAATTTACTGGAATTCGCCGCTGACGTATCTGCTCACATTTATGGGTGATGAAAATAATCTTGTAAAAGGCGATGTTAATGCAGACGGCGTGTTTAACATCTCAGATGTTGTGATAATGCAAAAATGGCTGCTTGCCGTACCTGATGCAAAGCTTGCTGATTTGAAAGCTGGAGATCTATGCGAAGATAATAGGCTCGATGTATTTGATTTGTGCTTGATGAAACGTTGGCTTATCGAGCAAAAATAGAATCCGAAAAACTCCCCATTATACCTTAGCCTATTGGCACACCACCCTTATAGCAAGCTCTCAAAGCGATTTTGAGGGCTTGCTTTTTCTTTTTAATAACAGATGATTGACTCGTTTGGGAATATATTGTATAATTAAAGAGTAAGAGCAGATGCTCAGTCTGCCAATGCAAATCGTATCAACGGAGGTTGAATCAAATGGAATTGTACGAAGCAATTAACAAAAGAAGAACAGTAAGAGAGTTTTTAGATAAGGAAGTAGATTTTGAAGCTATTAAGCATATTTTAGAAACAGGCAATCAAGCTCCGACTTGGAATCACAATCGTAACTGGAGCTATATTATCCTTAAAACTGATGAAGAAAAAGAATATGCCTTTGAGTATGCGAAAAAGATAGCAGATAAATTTGATGCTGAAAAGTATTTGAATGCTCCAAGGCCGTACCCGACAACACTCGGTCAGAAAATGTATGCCCACGCAATGCCAAGACAATACACTATGCTGAAAAATGCTCCTTATGTTATTATTCCTGTTTTCAAATGCAAGGAGCTGAACGGTGAGTATGTATCAAAGCTGAATCCGTTTGCAACAATTTGGTGCGTGATAGAGAACATATTCTTAGCTGCAACCGCCAAAGGATTAGCTTGTTCAATGAGGATTCCTTTGAACGAAGAACATGATATTGTAAAAAAGAAACTAAAAGTTCCTGCGACATATATGATACCTGTATTTATTGGTATCGGCTATGCTGATCCTGATGAACACGAATTAGAGCAAAACACAGCCGATATTGATAAACAGCTTCATTTTGGCAGGTGGAAATGATATGGGCGAAATTCTGGTACAACAAAAAGAAAGGAAAGAAGTAAAATGCCTGAATTACCCGAAGTCGAAACAATACGCCGTATAATCGAGCCACAAATCATCGGTAGAAGTATTGTTACCATTAGAGTACAGAATCCGCAAATCATAGCCTGCCCTGAAACAGAAACTTTTGTAGCATCTATTACAGGTAATACTTTCACAAGTATGAGCCGTAGAGGAAAATTTCTGATATTCAACTTCGATAATGGCAACAGGCTCGTTCTTCATCTTCGTATGACAGGGCAACTTCTTGTGACACCTCCCGATTATCAGGAAGAAAAGCACACACACCTTATTGCCGAATTGTCTGACAAGAATCAAATTCGATACATAGATGTTCGTCGTTTTGGACGATTTTGGTATCTTACTGACGGTGAGAGCGTTTCGGTTACGGGAATGGACAAGCTCGGCATTGAACCTGATAACAAGCTGTTGACTGACGATTATCTGAAATCTAAGCTCGGTAAAAGGAAGAAAGCAATCAAGGAAATGCTGCTTGATCAGAGCATTATAGCAGGGATAGGTAATATCTACTCGGACGAGATACTCTATGCTTCAAGGATTTATCCCAAAAAGCCGTGTAATATCCTCGCAGATGATGAATGGCAAAGATTAGCCTTACAAATACCGAAAATTATAGGGTGGGCTATAAAGGCAAATGAGATTACTTCAGAAGAATATCTTGAAGGCAAAGGCAAGGAATACCGCAACACGCCGTATCTCAAAGTCTACGGCCATGAGTGAAAACTGTGAAGTCTGTGGAAGCACTTTTGAAAAAATAGTAATTGGCGGTCGGAGCAGTTGTTATTGTCCGAAATGTCAAAAAATTGATTATATTTGAATACTTTTAGCCAATTGTAATATTCGTTTTGTTTTAGAATAAACTTGATTATTATATCACACTATCTTTAAAGCAAGCTCTAAAATCGATTTTGAGGGCTTGCTTTTCTCATTGGTTAGTTCTCCGCTCTACAGGCTCGAACAGTTCTGAGGGGTGTTTTCGTTCTTTATGTATACTTGCAGTGAGTGTGGAACATCCAAATTTATCAAAATACAATTATCTTCCTATGCCGGAAAGCAGCAAATAGAGCGTTGTGATGCGTATGGACAGTCCCTTTGCAAAAAAATCAGAGCTAACCTTTGACGATTTATACGGACTGCCATTGTTTACGTCGGAGCAAAGTACTTGTGTTGACTTCCCACACTGGTGCGGAGAAAATTTTGAAAAATTAAATATTGCAGGGACGTTTAATCTTGCATTAAATGGTTCAGTATTTGTAAAAAAAGGACTCGGCTATCGGCTGACCTTCGAGCATCTAATCAATACAAGTAAAGAAAGTGAGCTTTGTTTCCGTCCTATCACGCCGTTGCTCGAAACAAAAATGTATATTATTTGTAAGAAGTATAAGGCCTTTTCTCTGATTGCGTAGTTTGAAGAGCTTAAAAGAGAGCTAATGTTGCTAGAATTCCATATATATTTTAACTTATTATTTTCATGAACCTTTTCGGGGTACAATTCAATTTGCTTGATGAAACGTGAATTGATTGAACAAAAGTTGGTTTAACTTAAAAATGACTCCTCTCGAATTTTCGGGAGGAGTTTTTTCAGAATAATTCAGTTATCAGTTTACGTACAGTAATAATTTCTTTTATTTTATTCGCATTGCTTCCGCAGAACACAAGTCCGTTATCAACATCGCCTTTCACTGCGTTTATCAAAGCCTTTGTGATGCAGTATGGAGCTTTCACAGGATTGCAGGCTTTAAGGCATTGGGAGCAATGAACTATTTTTTCCTTACAATTTTCCACCTTACTGATAAAAGCGTTACGAATAGCTCTTCCCGGCATTCCGACAGGACTATGAATTATCGTTATATCCTCAGAACTGCAATTTATATATGCCGTTTTGAAGGATTCGGCAGCGTCGCATTCTTCTGTGGCTACAAATCTGCTTGCAAGCTGTACTCCTGCTGCGCCAATTTGCAGATAACGTTCAACGTCCGTTTTCGTATAAATACCGCCTGCCGCAACAATCTGTATTCTTTTGCCGGTTTCTTTTTCGATAGTTTTTGCAAGTTCTATTATCTCACGAACTATATCTTCGAGTAGCGGCTCATGATCTTGCAGTTTCGAATAAGAAAAACCAAGATGTCCGCCAGCCTTTGGTCCTTCTACAACCACCAGATCAGGAACATAATCATATTTCCTTTTCCATTGTCTGCAAATCAAAGAAAACGCTCTTGCCGATGAAACAATAGAAGCAATTTTGGTGTTCGTTCCCTTTACAAGTGCCGGTAATTTTAACGGCAAGCCTGCACCCGAAATAATAAGATCTATATCGTTTTTTACGCTTTCTGCCACAATCTCGTCATACTGATTGCAAGCGCACATAATATTGACTCCGATAATGCCGTCGGGAGAGATTTCTCTTGCCATAGCTATCTCTTTTTTCAAGGCTCTGATATTCGCTTCATCGGGAGAAGATTCAAAATCAGGTTCATTAAACCCAATATCCGCAGTTGATATTATGCCGATGCCACCCTCCTTTGCAACCGTGCCAGCCAGACGATGAAGCGATACGCCAACGCCCATTCCACCTTGAATTATAGGGAATTTTGAAGTTTTGTCTCCAATCTGTATACCTTTCATAAAAAACGCCTCCTATATTACCGCATTATTTTTTCTTAACCAAGCAATAGTATCTTCTATTGTTATTTTTATATCTCTCGGATGATAGCCCAATTGCATCGTTGCCTTGTCATGCGAAAAATGACCGTTGCTTTCCATTGTATAAAGAGAATACTTTGTAAACAGTGGTCTTGTGTGAGTGATTTCTGCCGTTTTTTCAAATATTGGAGCTGCAAGTTTAGCTATTTTAAGAGGGAGACAGATTTTCTTTCTTCCATTTGAAGCTACACGCATAAATTCAAGAAGTTCCTTTACCGTACAGTAACGATTTGACAAAATGTAGCATTCTCCCACATTTCCTTTTTCAGCAGCCGCAATGCAGCCGTTCGCAACATCACGCACATCTACAAAATCATAACCGCCGGTAACTCCGGCAGGAAGCTTTCCGGACAGATACATCTGTATAAGCTGAACTATATGATTACTTCCATTGTCATAAGGACCTATAATTCCGGAGGGATGCACTATAACTGCATTTAAGCCTTTTTTTATAGCATCCAAAACTGCCTGACTTGCTTCCGCCTTTGTAGCGGCATATCCACCTGTAACCCATTCGTTAGAAAAGCAGCCAACCTCTTCTATTATCCCGTTATCAGCCGCTTCCGGGATCGCATGAACAGAACTCACGTACACAAATCTGCTTACATTATATTTGATACACTCTTTTATAACATTTCTTGTTCCGATTACGTTAACGTTATACATTAGCTCAAAAACGTTTTGTCCAATACTGATTATTCCTGCCGCATGAATAACAATTACTTCATATTCAGCAATATTCGAGAATATCTCGTCCATAGAATCAAGTCTTGTTACATCTCCTTTGTAATATTTCAATTGACTATCATCATTTCCATTTTCAGTCGGCAGTATCAGACCTCTGATAAAGCAATCGGTTTTCTTGAGTTTACGTATGATAGCGCCTGCAAGATGTCCTTTTGCTCCGGTTATTATGTAGAGCTTCTTCATATTTTACCTCCGTCTTTATATTGATTTAATTATAACTTTATGGTGTGTCAATATCGTAAATTCAGAATAGAACTTTATTTACTTTAAGTTTACTGAACAAAAAATCGGACAAGAGTAACACTTGTCCGATAGAGATTATTATAACGGTAAATCAACTGTAAACTGACTTCCCGTTCCCAATTCACTTTCTACTTTAATAGTGCCTCCGCATAGTTCAACGATCCTTTTACAAATAGAAAGCCCAAGTCCTAATCCATTGCTTGAATGGGAAGTATCGCCCTGATAATACGGGTCAAAAAGATGCTCTAATGTTTCACTGCTCATACCCTCGCCAGTATCAGCAATTGTAACTGTCACACTATCTGTATGTACAATTACATTTACTGAAATTTCACCGCCTATAGGCGTATATTTTACTGCGTTTCCAAGAATATTCAGCCACAAATGCTGCATAAGTTCCCTGTTGCCGATATACGTAACGCTTTGAAATTCGCCGCTGAATTCAATTTTCTTGTCAAGCCATTCTTTGGATAAAATAATTGAGCATTGACGTATTTGTTCGCTTAGGTCATACCGTTCTGTATCGGTCACTATCTGCTGTGAGGAAAGCTTTGAAAGCAAAATGGTATTAGACGCAAGCTTTGAAAGTCTTGATGATTCTTCCACAATAATTTCCAGATATTGACGCTGTTCCTTTTCTGAAAGATTCTTTTCAAGTAATAGCGATGCAAAGCCGTTTATCGAGGCGATTGGTGTTTTAAACTCATGCGAATAGCTATTGATAAAGTCATTACGGAGTATCTTTACGCTTTCAAGTTCGGCACACATTTTGTTGAAATTTTCGTAAATAGGAGTCATCTGCTCCTTGCGCTGTATCAATATCCTCTCAGAATAATCTCCTCCCGCAACCTTTTGTATCGCTTCCGAAAGGGTTTTTATCTCTTTCATCCGCTGACGATATACAATAGTATTCAACGGAACTAAAATAAATATAAAAATCACCAGTGTTCCCAGAATCTCATATCCTGCGGCGATATAAGTATTTTTTACGCCGAAAAAATCAATAACAAACCACGTCATAAACATGAACGAAACTATTGCGGTTATAATAATTGCAAACGACTGGATTAATATTTGCGGAAGGACTTTTTGTGTCATTTTTGAGATATTTTGTCTCATAAGCAGTTCTCCTTGCCAATATCAGCTTTATATCCTAATCCTTTTATAGTGATAATACTGAATTCTTTTATGTTTTTTAGTCTGTTACGTATGCGGCTTATATGAGTTTTTACTGTTTCTTCACCGCTTTCGGCATTTACTCCCCATATGCTGTCTAACAATTGCTGTTTTGAAAAAATCATATCAGGATAGGATAGTAATTTAAACAGCAGCTCAAATTCTTTTTTGGGGAATTCTATATATTCCGAATCGGAATATATTGCATATTTTTCTGAATCTACAATCACTTTTCCCAGTTTGATTTTTTTATCCTGAGCAATATTTGCCCTGCGCAAAAGTGCCTTGACACGCCATATAAGTTCATCGCTGCTGAAAGGTTTAGTCATGTAATCGTCTGTACCAAGCGAAAATCCACGCTGTTTATCGTCAAGTGATTCCTTTGCCGTAAGCAGAAGATATGGAATAGTATAACCCTCGCTGCGGATAGTTTTTAAAAGCTCATAACCGTCCATTCTCGGCATCATAATGTCGGCTATTATCATATCTATTCCGCCGTTATGAACAATCTCTAAAGCCTCCGATCCGTCACAGACACATACAACGTTATATAGATCACTGAGTCTTGCCGATGTGAGCAAACGCATATTGCGGTCGTCCTCTGCTATCAATATTGTTGCCATACTCTCACCTCCGCTCTTTTTTTCATTATATCATGATTTTATGAAAAATTCAATTTCTACAATCAAAGAAATGCTGATTAAATTCTGTTTTCAATTTTTCAACAATGTATTTTCGGGGATTCGTCTTGGTGATAAAATGATTTTTGTGATTTGATCAGTAGTTCATTAATTCTATTATAAACTTTTGAAGTGCTTTCTGCGTAAAGAATTCTAAGAATTTTGTTTACTTTTAATTTACCATAAATTAAAAATAGGATAAATTACTACGCTTTACCAATGCAATATATTTGCCGGTGGCAAACAAGCATGATTTCTGCAAACATAATAAGTCGTTTTATCATTGAAAAGAGGATATTTCTCATTTTCTTTCATCACTGAAATATTTGAAAGAAATGGAGTTGCAGACTTTATTTTCTCCAAATCAGAATCGTTTTTCAATGCGATTGTAATATGCTCCGGCGGATTTTCATGCAGCATTTTTGCAACCAGAAACATACAATGTCCTGCCGGATAATCGCCTGCTTGTGCGGATAAAAATGCAATTTGTTTTTCTGCAAGTTCACGGTACTTCTCTTTCTCCGTAAGCTGATATAATCTAACGAGGTTGTATGCCATGACAGCATTTCCGCTTGGAATCGCTCCGTCATAGACTTCTTTGGGATTCATGAAAAGCTCAGTATCATCTGCTTTTGAAAGATAAAATCCATCATCTTTTTTATCTGAAAACAATCTGATTGCCTCATTGCAGAATTGCTCTGCTTTTGCAAGATAATTGCTGTCCAGATTGGAATTGTAAAGTTCGATCAATGCAGCAATATAGTAAGAATAATCGTCCAGAAATGTAGTATCTGAACGTATTCCGTCTCGCCAACTTGTGTAAAGATGAATTCCTTCACACAAGTTCTTTTCAATAAAATTCTCGGCATTGATTGCAGCTTTCAGATATTTTTCATTATGTGAAACCCTGTAAAGCATAGAAAATGCGGCAATCATCATGGCATTCCACGAAAGCAGAATTTTGTCATCTAAATGCAATTTTGTACGATTTTTTCGGTAGTCGTAAAGTCTTTTCAATTCATCATCAAAATCCGCATTCAGATCATTGCTTTTCAGCAGATTCGGAATATTCACATCTTCAAAGTTGCCGTTTTTTGTAATATCAAAAGTTTCAGCAAATCGTTTTCCGTTTTCTGCATCAAGAACACGAAGAATCTCATCAAACGTAAAGGTATAATATTTTCCTTCAACTCCGTCACTGTCAGCGTCTTGCGCACTATAAAATCCGCCGTCCGAAGATGTCATTTCACGCAGAATATATTCTGCCGTTTTTTCTGCTGTATCAAGATAAATTTCGTTTTTTGTCAAACTGTAAGCCGCTGAATACGCAATCATCAGAAATGAGTTGTCATAGAGCATTTTTTCAAAATGCGGTGCAAGAAAATATTTGTCCGTGGAGTATCTCGAAAATCCATAACCAATATGATCGAAAATACCGCCTTTCCGCATTTGCAGGAGCGTTTTCTCAGCCATTTTTTGTGCGTGAGAATTTTGATTCTGCTTTGCATATAGCATTAAAAACAGCAGATTATGTGGAGTCGGAAACTTCGGTGCAGAGCCAAATCCACCGTTAACTGCATCAAAACTGTTTGAAAATGTCTGCAATGCCTCATTGACAAGATTTTCATTTTTAGCTTCGTTGTTCGATTTTGCTTTTTTTAGATGTGCAATGATTTGTTCTGCAGATTGCAGAAATTCCTTACGATTATTGTTCCAATGATTTGCAATAGCAGCCAGCAAATCGAGAAATCCCGGCATTCCATAATGCGACTTCGGCGGAAAATATGTGCCTGCAAAAAATGGCTTTTTATCCCATGTCATGAAAATACTCATAGGCCATCCGCCGCTGCCTGTGAATGCCTGACATACCGACATATATACGCTGTCAATGTCCGGACGTTCCTCCCGATCAACCTTGATCGAAACAAAATACTGATTGAGAATTTCCGCCGTTTTCTCGTTTTCAAAGCTCTCATGTGCCATAACGTGACACCAATGACAAGTACTGTATCCGATGCTCAGAAAAATTGGTTTATCTTCCGACTTTGCTTTTTCAAATGCTTCCTCACACCACGGATACCAGTTAACTGGATTTTCTGCGTGCTGCAACAGATATGGACTTGTTGTATTTTTCAGATGATTGCTCATGATATTTCCTCCGGTATTTTTTCTTAGTATATCCGCTTTTTTAACAGACCATACTAAAAATATACTGTTTCGGAGGATAAAGAATATGAAAAAAGAGTATTTTAAGGGTTGGTACTTTAAGTGCAGTAATAATAATCAGACGATTGCTTTTATTCCTGCATTTCACATTAGTCATGGCAGGAAAACTGCTTCACTGCAAATGATTACGGACAATTCGGTGCACTGTATACAATTTCCGGATTTGAAATATTGTGAAAATCCTTTGCACGTTCAAATTGGAAATTGTATTTTTTCTGAAAAAGGCATTCAATTGAATATTAAGACCAATCAATTAACAGTTAAAGGTATTTTGAAATTCAATGAAATTACGCCTATTCAATATGACATTATGGGAGCTTTTCAATTTGTGCCGTTTATGCAGTGCCGGCATAGTGTTTACAGCATGAAACATCAAATCAACGGAAAAATCACAATGAATGGGCAGATGTTTTCTTTTCAAAATGGTATCGGATATATGGAAGGAGACTGCGGAATGTCATTTCCTGAAACGTATATCTGGACGCAGTGTCATTTCAATAACGGTTCGTTGATGCTGTCTGTTGCTGATATTCCTATATTTGGATTTCGCTTCACCGGAATTATCGGTGTTATTATGTCGAATTGAAAAGAATATCGTATTGCCACTTATCTCGGTGCAAAGGTCAGATATATTGGCGAGAATACTGTTACTGTTCAGCAGGGAGATTTTCGTTTAACTGCAAAGCTGCTGGAGAAAAACGCACATCCATTGTCTGCTCCGATCAATGGACAGATGTGCAGAACAATTCACGAAAGTGCTTCATGCAAAGCTTACTATCGTTTTTCGTACAAAGATCAGATTATATGCGAATTTATGAGTGATCGTGCAAGTTTTGAGTTTGAGTATAATTCACACAACAATATGAAGCGATTTCAATCATAAAACGATAACTTCAAAAATCAAACGTTAACCCTTAAAAATAAAATGATTACTTGCTATCGTTTTATGATAAGCCGAAAATGCCTTGTTTCTCGGCTTTTTTACAATAAAAATGCACCCAACGATTGTATCCATTCGTTGGGTGCGATTATGCCAAAGAACGCTTATTTTGATACAATTTGAGATGCGTTTTCTTTTGCGTTTGCCGTTTTCTTTTGGTCATATTGAAAGAAACGCAAAAAGATAAAAACTTTAATGTCG
>CANOIR010000039.1 GCA_947566125.1 uncultured Ruminococcus sp.
AAAATATTAGGAAACGATTTCGGCATGACCGTCAGGATTTTTCTGTCTGTGACCATTGGTATCTCTTCATTCGGTTCGCAGTAAAGATAATACCATTCACTTAGGGGCGATAGATATGCAAAGCAAAAATCACAAAAATCTATATCAGATTCATCACTGTATGCTCTTCTCAGATGGTCATACAATTCCAATTCGGACTGATATTGATTGAAATTCTTACCATTGTCTTTTAAAATATTATACTCCTGATACTGGAATATCGCTTTCAGATTTGGCATAAAATGCTTTCGTTTCTGCATCATGCCTGTTTTTCTTGCAAGTACAGCAAAAATGATATATGGTTTAACAGGCTTTAATTTTTCATCGCTGTTAATATGCATCAGCAACGATTTCAGGTTATCCTGATATACCTCATTTTTGATACTGTCATGCAAAAAAGTATGCTGTATGCTCAGATGATAGAGAAAATTTGATTCTTCCTCATATTCTATATCTTTTATTTTTATTGGCTTTTTCAGGTATTCCAGCAATTCCTGATATTTCATGGCACTCTCTGACTGGGATTTCAAAAACTCTGTCAGTTCCTGTATCAGCTCATTCTGACGAATGTAATTTCTGATTTCCTGTTCTTCTGTACGGTCATTGGCGTTTATTTCGTTCAGTAACCCAAAATCCGTCATCACACATAAATAAAGATACTGCAAATCAGGATTGTCAGGCTGCTGCTTGATACGTTCTATCAGGTCATAGCAAGTAACAACGAGATTCTGACTGCCGATAGCATACTTTTTAAGCAGACTGTAAAATTTCTCTTTGAACTGCTTTATTTTCTGCTTTGCTTCTTCAACAGTAAGGCGATTCTGCTTCAGTAAATCATCAAACTCTACATACTGGTCAGCCAGCTCGTTGATATATTTGTATATTTCATAATCAACGTCGTACATCATAAGTTCCTCTCAAATTTCTTTCTGATTCTTTCTCCGTCTTCGCTGTTCAGAATTTTCATATCATCAAGATGCAGCAGGATTAATTCTTTCCACAGCTCGTCATCTGCTTCTTTTGCAAGTTCAAGCGTCAGCTTCATAATACGAAACTCTTCATCTTCATCCATATTCTCCATTCGCTTTATGGTACGCTTCAGAACAAGTTTATACATCTCTATCTCCTGCCTTTGTTACAATTATATATCTTTTATACTATGATTTCAAGTGTATCAATCACTCTTTTTCCTGCTCTATGATGCTCATCTATTTTCAAAGATAAGGGGTCAATAAGGGGTCAAAACAACCACAATAAAAAGTATAACCCACGTAATTGACCGTATTACGTGGGTTTATGCACTTTATTTTTTCGATTTTTTATCATTTCATCGGGTTATGAGATTCAGACTTTCCTTATTTTACGTCTCAAAAACAGCATTTTGCTTTAAAAACAACTGTTTTTCGTAGCGTATTTTCCATTATTCCCTATATTTTAAAAGTAATTTTTCATGGGTAAGGGTATAACAAGGGTACATCTTAACTCATCCGAATTAGTGTACAAATTTTACTCTCACTGATATTATCATACCACAAAATAATAAGCTTGTCAAGTGCTTTTTGATTCCACTCCAAAAAAATTAGATATTTTTTGAGAGAGGTAGTATTTGCTTTCATAAGATAAAGATTTCCATATATTTTTACGCCTATTTTGTTTTATAAATGTATATGAATTTTTTATTACATAGTAGCTTTATTTTTTTACTTTTTCAATCTTACAAGTATGAACCTTACTTTTCTTATCATAATTAATGCCTACAAGTACAATCTCACCACTGTAATCCTTTAAACAGTCTGTATAATCTTTTTTCTTTATCTGTTCAATCGCATCTTCGACTGAATTATCACATTTTAATTCTACAATAAACGCAGGCAAATTACTAATTCTTCTCGGTGCAAATACTAAATCAGCATAACCTTTTCCAGCTGGTGCTTCTCGGGTAATCGTATGACTTTTCTGGGCAGAATAATAAGCAAGCGAAAGCACACAAGAAAGCGAGTTTTCATCGTTATACTGCAAAATAGAAGTGTTATCCTGATGCACCTGCTCAATAATTTCAGCAACTTTTTTCTCATCACCATTGAGTGTTGCATCAAGCAAAGCATCCGACTGATGAATCGCATTCATAACGTGTTCCCAACCACCGTCTTCAATAGAGTTAATAAACTCCTGACGTACTTCACTATTTGGAATCCAAACTTCTCTTGTATAAAAATCAAACGTCAAATATCCAAGATGTACTAGAAGTGTCAGAACATCATCTACACTATGAAACGTTGTCATATCATTCTGAAATTTCTCAGGATTGATTTTTACTCTTTCTCCGGCAATCATTTGAATTACCTTGTCACGCAATCCATCATAATTTAACTCAATGTACTCCTTCAAGGCTTCATAGGTTTCCGTTGAAGTCCAAAAATTGCTAAATTTACCACGCAACATTGCTTCTACTACTGACTTCGGATTATAAATAGAAATACCATCCACACAATATCCATCATACCAACGTTTTGTTTCTTCAAAAAACATATGATACTGACCGCAAAGCTCCTGAACTTCTGCTTCGGTAAAACCAGTGAATTCTTCAATTGGCTTCGCATCTGTCATGGAGTACTCATAAAACACATTTATTGCAGAATGTTCCCCATACTTTTTGATGGGCAGGATTCCAGTCATATATGCAAGAGCTACATAGCTCTTATCTTTCAGTAAATTTCGTAAAAAATCAAGATATTTCGTCTGAGATTTTAAATCACTTTTATGCACACGAAAAATACAATCCCATTCATCTATAATAAATACAAATGGCACATGAAACTGTACAAAAGCTTGCTCAAATACTTTAACGAGTGTTTTACGGCGAGGCATTCTTAAATCTCGAAATTCCTGTTCTAATTCATCCAACAAGTCTTCTTCAATAAATTGAATCAATTCCTGCATACTTTCAGATTCCGTCAGATAATCCCGCATATTTAAATGAATCACATTATACTGATTTAAGTGTTTCTCAAAGCTGAGATCCTGTGCAATTTTTAAGTTTTGAAATATTTCTCTTGAATCACAACCTCTACTATAATAAGCTGTCAACATATTTGCTGTCATAGATTTTCCAAATCTTCTTGGACGACTAATACAGATATATTTCTGTTCTGTACATAAAACCTGATTTATATATTGAATCAATCTACTTTTATCTATATATACTTTAGAATTTAATGCTTGCTGAAAGTCTGCATTATTCGGATTCAAATAAATTCCTATGCTAACCACCTCCTTGTTTTGAAAATTCTTTTCTGATATTTTTATTATAGCAAACTTTCATTCAAATTGCAATTCAATTTTTTAAATAACATAATATTTCTGATGTTCACTTATAATGGATGAAAAGTAGCCTAATATCTAAATCAAACCGTACTGAAAACAACGCTTACACTACACATCACTTAACAGCATGTTTCTGAGGAATATTGATTTTCCTACTATGTCTGCCAATTGAATTTTTCTGTTTGGGCACACCTTCAACATTTGGAGTTTTAATTTGATTTGTTAAACGTAGAATCTCTGGAAATTTTCCTGCTTCAATATTGCGAGCAGCTTGTATTTGTCCCTTAAGAGATAATATCTGTTTTGCTTCTTCTAAAGAACAATTTATTTCTTCAACAGCAGGTTTTAATTTCTGAAACGCATCATATATTGTTTTTTGAAGTCCATTTGGCACAGATAAAACTTGCTCCGGCGTGACAACTGTTCCTGTAATCGGTTTATAATCTGATGGTGTATAATATTTTACTTTTGCATACTTCGGCTTATGTCCATACTTCCGAAGCGTACAATCAATTAATCGTGTTAATTGTTTTTTAGAAAAGGTTTCTTGGCTAGAAAATGTCATGTCATCAACATACAAAGTAAACTTGCAATTATATCTTTGTGCTAAATCATGGATTTCAGTAAACATATTCTCATATGCATAGAACGCCATAATTTGACTTGTTGGACAACCCGTTGGAATGCCACTATTGTAAGTTACGATATTAGTCAATATTTCTGCTACATCAAAGGAAGTCTTTAATTCATGAGCAAAAAATTGATATACAGGCTCTCGTGTACAATTATCATAGAATTTTTTAATATCGATAGTCAAAACATACCGTCCATCTAAATGCGCTTTTCCATTATCTATATAACATTTTTGTTTTTCACCTGAAATTAACCAATCAGGACGAATAACCCTCTGAAGTAGATAAAGTATTCGTCTTTGAACCAATTTGAGTGTCCTATCTGGAGCAGTAATTTGTCGTTTTTCCTGAGAATTCTTCTTATTAATTTCAAATGAATGATACCCAATAATGGTGTCAATCACTTTAAGATCACCGGGTTTAAGACAAAGAAGATACTCAAGACGCCGTTTTGTTCGACATTTATACAGGGCACATTGTGTAATATCATATTTTTTGATAGGTGGTTTACTCTTCATCTAGATCCTCCACCATTTTAGACATATTTTGTATTAAACGTGCCATCATACTTCTAATAAAAGCCGTACCCTTTCCAGACTTTTCTGCATCCTCCATACTTTCTGAAAGCAAAATCAGCGACGACAAACGAACTCCATAAAAATCTGCATATTTTTTCAACAATTCCAAAGACGGTTGTTTTTTGTTGTTTTCAATTTCTGAAAGATAACTAGCAGATATGCCGAGTGCCGAACTCATTTCATTTGCCTTATAGCCATAAATAGCTCGCATGCGTTTCAGTACATCACCAATCATGTTCGTCACCTCTCGTTCTTTTTTATTTATAATTATAGCCATAGGCTCAATAATCAAAAATTAGATGGGCTTCCCGTTTGCTGCGCCATCTCGTCTTACTTCTTAAACATCTCACAAATGCAGTGAATGATTTGTAAAACCACTGATAGTACTTCAAGTAGCTTGAATGCCACTTGAAAAATTGTTTTACACCATTTACGTTTAAATTTAAAACGGTGAGAGTTTTGGGGATTCGACGAGTTGCCGGAATTGTTCTGTATGAACAGCGATTTTACTTTTTTCATATTATGCTCCTTCGAGAACCACTAATTATAGTTTGTGTGATTCCCTCCCTGGAAAGAGTTGGTGCATACAGAACAACCCATCTAATTCATTTGGGCATAGCCCAAGCTCCCTGCTTGGGCTATGCTGGGCTGCGGCACATCGGACGGTCAAGTCGTGTGCCGCCCCATAGGATAGAACACCATCAAGATGTTCCACGAGCACACATGTACTCCAATTTAGGGGAGATGACCAGTAGAGATACTTGTCTCTGCTTTTCGCTGTAATACTATAATAGCATATTTCAAAGCATATGTCAAGATGTTTTTTCGCAAATAGCGAATTTTTTTGAAAACAAAGAATAACTCTGCAGTATAAAAACAACCTAGTTAAATATATTCACTATAAATATTTAATAAAGACAAATTTAACATCCTGCGATGTTAAATCGTTAAATTAAGAAATTCGCACCCAAATAAAAAAGCTTATTGATATTCATTCCGTTTTTATGATCATTCTCATATTACTCTAGCATGCCCGCAATATCCTTCAGCAAAAAGCTCATATCTACATCAAAGGAAGATACAATATTCCACGAACTATTATATTTATGCTCTGCATCAGAACGAATTTTCTGTCTAAGATTTCTGATGCCATGTACTCCTGCGAAAATAACGGATTGGAATGTAATGCGTTTATGACGTTTTAAATAATTCATATGCATCAATGATAAGAAGTCAAGAAAACCCTGATTGTTTGAGGCTTGGTCTACTTCGTCAACAATCAAAACAAATCTTTTCTCTATTGATTTAAAAATATAAAATAATTTTCTGAATAAATCCGTTATATCAGTCAAGTATTTTTTGGCTGCTTCACTTTGAGTAACATTATTAAATTTAAAATCAGCTTTCTAAAAAAGTGATTCCAACTGCGTCTTTTCAACATTAATTTGCAAAACTTCAAACCAAGTAACAACATTATGAATATCATATTATATAATGCAGACGTATATTTCATTTAATTTTATCAAATTTTGCTAAAAACATCAATATTTTTATAATTTTATTTTGTAGAAAAAACTTATCAACTTTTTGTTGTATTTGCACAAAAGAATGCGAATTTGAATTGCTCAAATATCTATCATAAACAATATTGACAGCAAAAGTATAACCCACGTAATTTCTTGTATTACGTGGGTTTATGATCTTTGTTTTTTAAATTTTCTTTTTCTCTATGAATTTTCCAATGTGTTTAAGGCATCATAAATTGCTTGCACTTGTTTTTGTGTTGATTCTATCAAATCATATATTTCTTCATATAACGTATTATATACATTACACAAATTAAAAAAACTATCGAAAGATTTTCCAGACAAAACAGATTGAGAAATTACTATCGTCTGCATTTTATATCTTTTAGCTTTTTCCATTTTGGATAACGCTGCTTGTATCTCTTGCAAATTATAACACATCTCTGGAGAATGACTTGCAACTGCATCTTCACCGTTGTTAACTTCTTTCAATCGTTTATTAAATATTACGGTTTTTTTAGAATCATCGTAGTCAATATCATCATATTTTTTCTTTACATTTAACAATGTAACAGATAAACTTTCCAAAATAGATTTTAATCCTTCTTTGCTAATATTGATGTCACTTTCATTAAGCCAATCTTTTAAAATATTTGTAAGTTTTGTCATCAATTTATTATTCATTTTCAAGATAGATATATCAATAGCCCCAACGAAAGTTATGTCACCACTTTTTAAAACTTTTCGTATTATATTTACCAACATTAAAATATCTGCAATACTCTCTTTATTTAACTTATTTTCAGGAATAAGGTGCACATCTACTAATAGTTGAACAATATCTGAATCTGAAACGCCCTTTTCATCACAATATTTTAAAAAATGTGCAATAAAATTCGCTAATTTATCTCCATCTACTTTTGATTCTCCACTTGTCAAACTATTAATAAATATCTCTTTATTTTCGCCTACATTTCCTATGATATCTGCAATATAAGCAATCATTTCTTCCTTATCTTCACAATCACTATATATAATGTATTCAGTGAAACCACGTATCAAAGACATAGATCGAGTTTCCTCACACTCATCAAAAGTTCCTGTTACACATAAATTTCCATTATCGTCTATTGTATAGGTAAACAGTGAATTCGGACTATGGCATTCTAATACACTATTAACACCATTGCTACCATATCTTGAACCAGTATATACCTGTATACTTCCCGGAATTTGTATCATTAGTGCATGTACAAAATCAGAGCTATATGATATGTTTTTTATTTTAATTGCCCTGTTTGCAATTCTGTATTTATATTTCTCGATAAACTTATCAGAAAATCCTTGTCCATCCATAGATACACATTTTTCCACCTTGTCAGAACGAATAGCACAGTACATTGCTTTATTACCACCTTTAGAATGACCAACTACGGTAATATTTTTAGAATTTATAGATTCTACAAATTCGTATGCGTCAATCTGTGCTTTTGTATCTGCTGTATTCAATCCCTCAACATTATCTTTCCACTCTTTGCCTCCTTCTGTTCCTTTAAAAATAACAACATGCTGATTAGAATCTGTGTTAACTAAATCATAGGCAAGAACTTTAGAATCCTTATATTTTTCTTCTTTCATTTCATCAATATCAACTGATTCTCCGTTCATATTCATTGCTTTATTTAATGACAATGAACGTACGTTCTTACTTTTTTCGGGATCTTGCAGATATTCAATAATCGCAGCATATTCAGCTCTGCTTATTTCATCGCCTCCAATAGTAGAATTTGATGGATTTGTTTCTCTAAGATCAGATATATCAAACTGATCTACATATTCTCCTACATTTTTACAATCTTCAAGATTTTTATATGCCTCATTACCTTTACGTTTCATTGATCTTATATCGCCATCACAACGCATATAAATAATATGCTCAAGCATGCACAAATCATATTCTTCTTTATCGCCTACCATATAGCAATATCCTCATATTATTTAAATTTAGGAACTGGCACAGTTTTGTCCAAATAATTAGATAGCATTTTCACAATTTCTAAACTATCTTCTACATTTGTTGTAGATTCTTCAATTTTAAGCATCTCTGATTCATCTGCTAATTTGACTTTTAAAACAACTCTCTCAAATTTTTTATCAACTTTCTGAAAAAGTTGTTCTAATTCTGATTTTGCTGTGTTAATTTCTGCTATCTCAAATAAAGTAACAACATTGTGAATAATATCATCCCATGAATATGACATAGATTCTGTAGATAAAACCGTATTCTCAATCGTATTTTTACAGTTTATAATTGTTGAAGAAACATTTGAAACTGTACCCTGACTATAATCATGCTTACTCAAATCTCTCATCCTCTCAGTTACATAGAAGTTGCCTCATCTCTAACTGACTTAACAGTCTTAAGAATATTTTTAATGATTGCATGCAATGAATTATGTATATCATTGTATAATTTAAAATATTCATCCATTTTATTTGCAGTCATACCTACATTTGATGTTTGCAGTTCAAGATCATTCACTGACATTCCTGCAAGTGATTCAAAATCAGAGATAACTTGATTCACAACTTCATTGTTATATTCTACTGCAATAGCAATATTTGCTGCTGCAATTGCACCGTCCTTCATAGCGGTGATATTTTTAATTAAATCTGACATAATATTGCCCCTTTTATAATTTAAACAAACATATTTTATTTGGTATACCAGATAGATTAATAATAAAATACGTTCCATAAAAACATCGTATTATATACTATATATGAACATTAATCTTGTGCATTAAATATATAATTATTAATTATATAATATCCATGAACCGCTTCCCTTTTGTTGATCAGTCCAAAACATTGTTTCTAATTTATCAACTGCTTCAGCAGTCGTTTTTACAGTTTTATATGCTACATTTGCGTTATAAAGTGCTGAAGATGCAGATGTCGCCTGTGTTGTAGCGTGTTTTCCAGAATTTTTCAAAGACTCTTCTATAGGATCAGTCACAACACCTTTAATCTTATCCTCAATTTCACTTTTTATTTCTTCATCAACATATTTGCCCACTTGAAGCAAAGCTATATTATTCGGATCATCTGTAATCTCAATATATCCCCCTTTAGGTATTTTACAAGACACTTTAGTTTCTTGAAAATCTCCTCCATTAACAATTTCATTATAAATAGAAGATATAGAATCCACAAAACCAGTTGGATTTTTATATCTATCTAAAATATCAACGCTAACCACATTTCCATCCTTATCATATACAATTGCTGCTCCGTAAGATTTTGCAATATCAGATTGTTTTGCAGTAAAAGAAAAATTACATGAACCATCTTTATTTTTTTCCAATTTAATATCACAAATATGAAAATTCCCTTGATCAACCATCGGTTCACCATCAAAATTATCTAATTGATTTTTAAAATTATCACAACTACTATACTTATTTTTAAGATCACATAATTTTTCCGCCAATTGATAAGGTATTCCCATTGAATAAATATTATATTTTATATTAAACTTATCATTCTCCGTTATTCCACCTTTGGAAGAATTATCAAAGAATTTATTAGTAGCATCTCTTTCATCTGGATGAATCTTCTCATATAGAGCAATAAAACGTTTTTCTTCTTCAGAAAGATTACCATCAACTACAAACTTATCCTTTAGATAATCAATGTATTTTTGAATTTTAGCTTTATCCTCTTCTGTTAATTGATCATCCGGAATATCATTCAAACGATTGAAATATTCCCTTTTTTCTTCTTCTGAAAGTTTATCAAAGTCAATATTATTGTATTTCTCACTTATCGAAAAAAGTATACTATGCAGATTATCAAAAGCACCTACTACAGAAACAGACTGTACACTATATTCTTGAATTGATGAAAACTTTTCTTTCAAAGACTTTAAAGAAGTTTCTCCATCATTCAGACTATCAGAAGCACTAGAATCAACTTGTCCAACTCGTTGAACAACATTATTAAATTTAGAATCAGCTTTCTGAAAAAGTTGTTCCAACTGCGTCTTTTCAACATTAATTTGCAAAACTTCAAACCAAGTAACAACATTGTGAATAATATCAGAGTCCCATGAATATGACATAGATTCTGTAGATAAAACCGTATTCTCAATCGCATTTTTACAATTTATAATTGTTGAAGAAACATTTGAAACTGTATCCTGACTATAATCATGCTTACTCATTCAAAACACCATCTTTCATTAACCGCCAATATGGAAAATCGAAATGTATTGATCTGCCGACTTTGCATTTTCTTTCAAGTCATCCACTGCTTTCTTAGCAGACTCGTAAATTCCGTCTACTTGGGAACGCAAATTAGTTACTTCTTTTGTAAATTCCTCCATATTATCATGTCTTGTACCACGTATAAAGCCATCATTCACTAAAGTATTTAATGCTTCAATAAATTTATCAAGCATTTCCTTTACAGCTCTATCTTTAGCTTCAAGCTGTTTTATAATAGCATCCCATTCTTCTGTATCAACAATAATATCTCTTCCAATTCCTTCAGCCATAAAAATTTACCTCCGTTTATACCCCTGCCACAGCTTCTTGCTCTGCCTGCTCAAGTTCTTGATTTAATGTTGTTAAATTATCTTGGGCATTTATAATATCTTGTTGTGCATTTTTCAAATTCGTTTGTGCTGCTTCTAAATCATTACTACATTTTTGCATTTGAGCATCTATTCTATCAACCATATCTGAAATTTTCTGAAGTGTTTTAGTTTTAGAATCTTCAATTTTCTGATATGCAGCCGCTGAAAAGCCTTTCGCAAATCCATTAGTATTGCCATATGTTTGACCTAATGAATCACAATTTCCAGACAAAGTATTATAAAGTCCTTCCAACTCTGAATATGTTCTTTCTAATGTCTCTTTTTGTTTTTTTAAAGCTTCATGTTCTCTATTACTTGCTGCTATCTGATTTTGATACACTCCAACCAATGCCCCTTGTTCAGCAATAATTCCAGTTGCATCTTTGATACTGGCATTTACTTCATCTACAGTTCTTGCCATAGAATAAATCATCCCTTCTTTTTAATTATTTTGTTATATTACATCGTTTCAAAATCTCAATGTGAGATCCTCAAAAAATGTAACATAACAGGAGCAGAAGATAAACAAATATTCACCTTCTGTCCCATTATATTTACATTCGCAGCATATTTTGAACTTATTAGCCATCAATATTATGAGCTGCTCTTTCCATACTGCTTGTGAAATCTGAATTGTTAGTACAGAAACCGGATACAAGCTCAACATTATTTTTCAGTGCTACAACAACTTCTGCAATCTTTTGCTCAAGTGTTGTAAAAGCATTGTTGATTTCGTTCATATCATTGCGAAGAGTATTAAAACATCCCGCAAGACCCTCACCAGTATCATAAACAGAGTTCACAAAATTTGCTGACTGCTCACCAAGCCAACCTTCGCCGCCTTCATAACCTGAACCGCAAACACGGTCTGTTTCTGTTTTAAGATCAGTTTCAGTTTGATTGATCTGCTCCTGAAAATCGGAAATTTTAGACTTGAAATCAGCAATCGCTGTGCTTACTGTGTTATCTCGAAATGTCTGCATAGCTGTTGCTGTCTGATTCAGATCATTAGATTCTGTATCAAATTTGCTCTTAAGAGCCTGCATTTCTGAATACACACACATAAATTTATCTGCCATAATAATCACCTCCTTCTACATTGTTATTTTAATATATCTATGAAAACAAGACAAACGCCCTGCATTGCATAGTCTACTCTTGATGTATAACAGTTTTTAACCTGTATACAGTAGTTGGATCATTAGCATCAACATAAAATGAATCTCCCTTGTTGACATCTTTATTAAGACGTTCGTTTTTCTCTGATAAAGATATTTTAATAAATCCATCAAATATTTTACTTGCTGAAACAGATCCAAATATCATACAGCCTGCACCAGAAGTTTTTGCTTTATAAAGCTTTGGTGCCTTCATTGGAGATATATCATCATTAGATGCATTAGAAGCTATCCAGGTAAACTTATATGCTAAATAATCAAATAAGCTATCATCAAAATTATTAAGCATCTCTTTGCCGGAATCTTCGCAAATCATCATAAGAAGTGGTTTATCATCAAGTACTGACATATCTCCATGATGCTCTAGAACAAGTTGTTTTCTTGATTCAAGCTCAGCTTTCCACTCTTGACATATACTTTTCATATTCTCAGAACTAAGTTCATAACTGGTTATACAATTATATTTCTTGGAAAGAGACTCATATTTCTTTATAGTGGCCTTATCAAAAATGACGATTTGTACCGGTGCAGATGCTGAATTAGCGTCCAAGCACGAAACCATATATCTTATAAAGTTACCTTTGCCTGACTTAGGTATTCCAGAAACAATCATATTCAGTCCCGATAAATTAAACTTCATCGGCATTAGGCTATCGTAGTCAAATCCCAAAATAATATGATATGGTGAAAAATATGATGAATATTGTTTTCTAACATCTTTTTCCATAATAAACTCGGGGATTTCAGGAATTAGTAAAGTCTTTTGATCAGGATATTTTATATTGATCTCATCAACAAAAGCTTTAATATTTTCTGCCCTCTGAAATTCTTTTTCACCATCAAAGCTCTGATACAACTGACATTCAAGAATTTTTTTATCAACTTCTACTAAACAACGTCCAGGAATAGCATCAACAGATAATTTAAATGCGCCAAATAAATTACCATATTCATCTGAATTATTATGATGCAATCCAATACAGCAAGCAAAAGATGAGAGATATTTATATTCCATGCCCTTAGTACTGCCATTTGCAACCACAACACTTATTCCGACTGACAATCCATCTCTTAATATAGAAAGTAAAACTGTATTATCATTCAGATTAAGCTCTTTTAATGATGCAAAATTATCAATCATTAAAATAATAAGCGGCAAATCACATTTTCCAGACTCTTTATATGAAGTAAATGAACTTACTCCAGCTTCCTTTAATTTTTGCTTTCTTGAAACGATTTCTGTAGTCAATAATTTAAATAGATTCTTAAGTTTTTCATCCTCATTTGGAACTACAACACCGCCAACATGAGCAAGGTTCTGAAAGTTTGTCAATATCATAGACGAATAATCTATAATATAGAAATTTACTTCATCCGGAGTATAATTATCAGAAAGAGTACGAATAAGCAATTGAAGTATATTAGTTTTACCTGTCTGTAATGCTCCAATAATAAGCATATTTCGTGCTGACATATCTATAGTATAACTTTCCTGCCTTTGTTGTGCCGGATCGTCAAACAATCCCAAGTCGGCATATATACCCACATCTGATTTCTTTTGAGTAGTTTTATATTTAATAAACTTAGGAAGAGGTGGCTGGCAAATATCAGGTAGCTTTTGCAATTTACTTTCTTTAAAAGATTTTTCGATCCAAATTGTTATTGCTTCCTTTTGAGAAATTATCTTCTCACCATTTTCAGGCTTCTTATGCTTTCTTGTAAATAAAGGTGTCCTTCTTCCAGCAAAATCTACTTCGGATATTACAAATTCCTTTTGACTGAAACTTTCTTCAATATTGGACGGCGCACCGCTGTATGCAGACTGAAAGAGTTCAAATACTTCGTTATTGCCTACCATCAAATAAGCACGTCCAGCTTCTCTGATCTCAGCAGCAAGAGGAGTCTTTATTACCTCCTGGCTATCTGCTGGCGTTTGAACCTTAAGACAAAGACGAAATTTAGAGTTACTATCAATCTGTGGATCAACCTGACCTTGCGGCTTTTGAGTAGCAAGTATCAAGTGTACACCAAGAGAACGTCCAACACGTGCTGCACTATTTAATTCTGACATGAAATCTCCATGCTGTGCTTTCAGTTCGGCAAACTCATCTACAATAATAATTAAGTGTGGCAAAGGTGTTTTAACCCTTTTGGATTTCCAAGCACAAATATATTTATTGATATGATCCACATCGGCTTTAGCAAATAGTTTCTTTCTGCGTTCGATTTCTGCTTTTATTGATATAAGAGAACGATTTATCTCTTTTCCATCAATATCGGTAATAACACCAAGGGTATGCGGAAGAGTTTTAAACTGATTTCCCATTCCGCCACCTTTAAAGTCAATTATCAAAAATGCAACTTCATATGGGCTATACAATGTTGCCATTGAAAGAATATACGTCATCAAAATTTCGCTCTTACCAGAACCAGTTGTTCCGGCAACAAGTCCATGCGGTCCATGAGCTTTTTCATTATCATGAATATCAAGGTAAACTACTTCGTTGCCTGAACGTACACCAATTGGAGCAGCCATTGATTTAGTTACATCCGACATAGCCCATCTTGAATTTAAATCCAAATCTTCGGCAGATAAAATTCCAAGCAACTGATATAGTGTAATATTCTTGGTCAAAGCACCTTCAAGACTCACTTCTTCACAATATACAGGAGCAAGTTTATAAGACATAGAATATAAATCGCTATCTGGAATTTTAACATACATAAAATCAATGATTTCTGTATTTTCATTTTTTATGATTCGACCTTTGCTATCACTATCAATCAAAACAAGCTGAGAACAACCAAGTGGAATATAATCGGGATAATTTTCAAAAAAGATGAAAGTAGCACCGTAATCAGCAGCTTTTTCTATGTATTTTGAAACGGGATGTTCCTTGATGCCAAAATCATTCATTACAAAAACCACAATATGCGGCATATATTCTTTTTCTTTTGATGTACTCCTATGATTTAATTCAGCATAAAGATGCTCAAATATGGCAGATTTGCTTTGACTATCACACACAATATTTCTGAACTTATCATTGTTTATATGCTTAAACCACTTGATCCAACTATACTTTTCAATGTTATTCTCATCGATAATAAGAAACGTCATAACATCATCATAATGCTGTCTTATGCATAAATCAAAGTACATGATTTTCATCATTTCATACAATAACTTATCATTGCCTACAACACCAACAACATTAGCATCTTTTAATTGAACTAAAATAGGAGCATTTGATAATTTCTCATATTTCTCTGACATTTGTACTGGAAGATCAACAAGGTCATCATCATCAGCTTCATATTTTTCTTGTGGCTTATAGTCGATTTTTCTCGCTGCATCAATTGTTCCAGTGCCTATTCTTAATTCTAGGAAATCTTCATCTGAAGGTATTCTGTCAAACAAGTTACCTGAAAAGCTTTGTGCAAATGTAGAAGTCTCATCATAACGATAATAAATTCTATTGAGAAGTTGCAATTCTTCTTTTCTAAATCCCTCAATTTCTGCTTTCTTTTTATCAATGTATTTCCTATAGCCAATTTCTCTGTCAACGATCTGTTGCTTATATTCCTTTTTATCATTGATAATTGTAAATATAGAAACTATCGCACCCATGGAAACCGAACCTACACTAAACAATAAAAATGATATATTCGTTCCGCCCATTACACCTCTGAGTAAAATTGTTAATGCAATCATTCCAATTGCCGGCATAAGCTTTAATAAAAGATTACTCTTTGGTTTTGTTGGTTTTTCTTTCGGTGCAAGAAGAGTGATGGATTCATCATTTATTTTTAATTTCAGCCTGCTATTGCGAACAAATTTAGGATATTTCAGATGACTTATACCCTCATTTATCTCTTTGCACTCAACACTATTGATCTGAAGATTAGCTTTTCTATCCATATACAAGGTTTTATTATGAAAATAAAAGCAGCATGAAAGAATGTTGATAAAGTCAAAATTATGAATAGGCAAAGGCTCATTCTTAAAAACAAAAATTTTTCCATTGCATGATACTGCTGTACCATTTTTAGCTTTTAAGAAAAATTGGTCATTGTCATTAAATAATTCAACATAAACCTGAGGTGTCAAAACATTTGTATCGATTAAATTACATTGATCATTATTGCCGATTGAAATACTCCTTCTTGCAGACAAATCAACAGCATAATCAAAAGTTACATTTTCAAAGAGAAAATCTTTTAAATAATTTGAATCCGTGCTTGATCTAAGATGATTTTTGGGTAATATATTTACTACAGTACCGTTTCTTAAACCATAGTCAGACAACAGCCTATCTCCAACAAGAAATGCAATGGGACTTTCTGTACACAAATAACACGCTTCTTTTACGTCAATATTATAGTTCAATTTGAATGCTTCATTCAATGCGACAAATAGATCATAAGCAGTGATATTTAACGGTACTTCTATATCATATTCAACCTTTTTAGGAGAAAAAAATCTGACAGTCATAATTGCTGTGTTCTTCAAATCGAGAAACACCTCCTGCTACATACTAAACTTAATCCAAATAAATTAAATTCAGTATTCATTTCAAAAGAATAATCTTAATTTCTTTTCTTTTTTCCCATAACCGCTGCAACCCCTGCTACAATGGCAGCTACTACAGAACCATTTACAACATTCATGATATTATCTCTGGTTTCAGCAACATTATCCATGTCTTCCATGTCTTCCTTTTTGGCTTCAGTTTTTGTTTCTGAATCTCTAATTACTCCATGATTGTCTTTTGCCTTAGATGTAGTAAATTTGTCTTGAATTGAAACAGTTGTCGCTGTTGTTTTAGAAGTAGATTTAGTTGTTTCAGTTGTAGGTTTTGTAGTTTCTGTTGTAGATGTTGTTGTTGATGTTGTTGACTGATCACCTGTTTCAGTTGTAGATGTTGTTGTTGATGTTGTTGACTGATCACCTGTTTCAGTTGTAGATGTCGTTGATGTTGTTGACTGATCACCTGTTCCGGTTGTAGTTGCAGTCTCCGTAGTTGTAGTAGTTGTTGATCCTTCTAAGCCAGATGAAGCATCATCCGCAAAAGCTACTATATTTCCTGTTTCTGGAACATTCGAAGTAGCATACATCACACTTCCACATGAACACATAAATGCAACCAAAGCAATCATAATTCTTTTCTTTTTCATTTTTAAAGACCTCCACTTTAAATTAAATAAATTATTAATTATAAAAAGCAAGTAAAAAAACTTGATCTTTATATTTACCAATACCAATATACTCACATTTTCTCAAACAAGAATCTATTGCCGAATACTTGCGTGAATTCATATCTAATAAAAAATCATCCACAAAATCTTGATTAGAATCTATAGACATTGTATACTTTGCAACATATGAATTTGTTGAATATAATTTTACAAACTTCTCATTTTCAAGTATTTTTATATCTTGTGCTTCCATATTTCCATCAAAACACATTTCTGCACATTCTTCTGCGATCTTAGATAATTCTTTATCAAAAATCAAACCAGGATACTCAGAAGTAATTCCCTTGTAAATTGATCGTTCGCTTATTTTAACAGATACAATTAAGCTGGCAAATATATTAGCAGCAAGAAGCAATACCGCAATAATAACTTCAATGATGATAGTTTTAATAAGCTTTTTTCTTTTTGCTATTAACATAATTATCGCTCCGTTTCATATATAATGATGACTACCCAACTAAAGGTCCTATTTTGCTCATCATAATATCTGCCAATTCCAGTATAATCCCAAATATAATCATCGTACGATTCAAGCTTATCCTTGCAAGCATTTGAAAAGTCTTCTGATGTTACAGATATATTAGAAATCAAAGCGACATTAACTTGTTTCTCTTTTGAAATGTTTGTAAGTAACCCTTGTACGCCATCATCATCTTTGCAAACAGAAACGATATATGAATTATCATCTTGAATTAAATGATCATTGCAATAATCTTTTGCTGCTTTATCAGCAATTCTATCAAGCACCTTATTTTTATTCGTTAATCCGATAGTTTTCTCAGCATTAGCAATTTCACTTGATTCAGATTTGTTTGCTATTTCAATCAATTTGGATTTTAGAATATCGCTATCAGCGTATTGCTCTTGATTCAAATAACTGTATACAATATTAAAAGCACCGTTTTCACCATTATAAGAAAAATATAATCCATTATCCATTAAATAGTCGCTTTCCTTGGATACAGTATCAACTATCTTATCACAATATTCACTATTATAATTTTCATCATATCCAAAATATGTAAGTCCTTCTGTGAGAACTTCTATGCTTCCATCATAATCATCACTTAGAATCTTTTCATCTGATTGCTGAATATAAGACTGTTTCAATTCATCGATTTCTTTCATCTTATCCTGAGCGAGAAGATAATATTTTTCATCCTTCTCTATAACACTAGAATATTTTTCTTCTGCTGTTTGATATTCCTTATTATTAAATGAATTTTCTGCTTTCTGAAAAGAAAGACGTGACACATGAAACTCTTCAATCTTCATTCTTTCATCGTTAGTGTTTTCAAGAGTATCAGAATCAATAAAATGGCTGTTTATAATATCAAAATTTTCAAAATCATCAGTTACTTTTTCATAACTGATCGTATCCGCTACATAATCATCGGATCTTTTGTCAATAAATGTATTATATTTATTTACTCGATTATCATTATCAAGTAATCCGGGATAATCTTTGCAAACTGATACAAGTTGTTTAGAATCATTATTTTCTATAGCTTTATTAAACGCATATATTGGATAAATTACTGTTGTTCCAATAATAGCTGAAGCAATTAAAACCACGGCTGAAGTAGAACCGCTAATTATAATTGGCAGTTTACTTTTATTTTTTTCAACCAATTCACATTGACATTTCATGCAATATTGCATATCTGCACGATACGTTTTTCCGCATTTAGGACATTTCTTTTGTGATGGACTTGTATTTTTAATTTTTGTATTTTTAATTAAAGGATACTGGCATGAAGAACAGTACTTCGCATTATTAACATTTTTTGTTTTACATTTGGGACATTTCATTCTACTTCCCCACCTTCATTTGCTCTCAATACAGCATCAGAAATTCCATCATTTTCTGTATTACACTTTATATATTGAACCATGTACACATCCTGACTATTAAAATCACGATAGAAGTAAATATTTTTTCCTTCTGCCAGCGAAAGCCTTGCGATCTCATAACCATAATTTGACTTTGAAATTACTATATCTCCGCTAATGTCAGAAAGAACATCTACACTATCTCTATATAACGTCTTTATGAATTTATTTCCATTTATATCTTCGATCCACAAAATAGAATCCTTACCATTGTTACTAATAGAGAATAAGCGTGTGCCTCCTAAAATATTATATTTTGTATCCTTTTCGTCATAAGGCACGCCATAAGACAATCCGCTTAGCTTATTACAAAGGAGTGTAGCACTAACATTTCTATTGCTTATATTAAAAACATAAAATTCATTTTGTTTATTATCATTATTTTGATAATCATCACTTTTAGTTATTTCATTAAAGTTGAATAATTCAATAAAGTCCTCACCTATACCTAAAAAATCGGTGTTTTTTAATGTGACAACGTTATCTTCAATATTAGTATCATAAAAGCTGTTATTATATTGAAAATCATTTTCATTTAAATATAACTCCTTGGTACAATTTAGTGGTTTGGTACCAAATATGTTTATAAAATCACTACTGCTATTATTAGAAAAATCAGAATTATTAATGCTGTAGTATTTTCCTTCAAAAGATAGAGCATTATCTTCACTATTGTTATGCAA
>CANOIR010000040.1 GCA_947566125.1 uncultured Ruminococcus sp.
CACATAGGAAATTTCGCACGTCTTTTCGGTAAATTTTGCCGATTTCTGCGTCAAAAATCTTTGCCATACGTCAGTATGCCTGCGAAATTTTTCCTTGCACTCGGTAAAATTATGCTCGAAAATACGCACACAATTTCTATGTGGACAGGTTCTTATTGTTGACCAGGGAGGAGTATATGAAAATCAAGAAAATATTTATATCATTTTTTAAGCGTTATCCGCACTGGAAGCTGCTTTTATACTGGCCTTTATACGGCATTGCTTTTGAACTTTTGGAATGGTATATAAAACCAAGAGTATATCATATCATGTACTCAACGCTTGATGATTACATACCGTTTAATGAAATTTTTATCATACCTTATTATTATTGGTTTGTCGCCCTTATAGGCATTCATGTTTATACGTTTTTTAAAGAACCTGAAGTGTTCAAGAAACTCATGCGTTTTATAATATTTACTCAAACTTGTGCCGTTATAATATTTGCTGTTTATCCGTCAGTTCAATTTTTACGGCCTGATGTAATGCCGAGAGATAATATATTTACTGATTTAGTGTCATATATATATACCATTGATACAAATACAAATGTGTGTCCATCTCTTCATGTTATTGGCGGTGTAGCTGTTCTTTTAGCAGCATCTAAGTGCAAGGCATTTCAGACTAAATCTTGGCGTTGCTTTTTTGTTATAAGTACATTGCTTATATGTCTTTCAACAGTGTTCTTAAAACAGCATTCTATTCAGGATATGCCGGTTTCTATATTGCTTTGTTTGCTTGGGTATTGGGTTTCATATGGTAAAAACAGTGAGCTGCTGAATAGTAAAATAAGACGTAAATTTAGAACTGCTTAAATATAGAAAAAAGGCTGCAAATATGCTTTATTTGCGGCTTTTTTTAATTGTTTTAATAAAATTGAAAATATTGCGTTTTAGCTATTGACAATATTGGAAAATACATTTATAATATAAGTGTATAGATGTGTTTGCGTAAATTAAAAAACAGAAAGGCAAGGGGGTATATCGCATGAAACTATACAAAAAAATTATGGGACTTATGCTTGCAGGTGCAATGACTGTTTCTGCATTATCCGTAAATATGTCTGCTAATGCTGCGGACGATTCAAACGATGACTGGCTTCATGCCGAAGGAAGCCGACTTTATGATATGAATGGAAATGAAGTTTGGCTTACAGGTGCAAACTGGTTTGGTCTTAACTGTATTGAATATTCTCCTCATTATCTCTATGCAGGTGATATAGATGATATGCTTCAGTCAGTTGCCGACAGAGGCATCAACGTTATTCGTTTTCCTATTTCTACAGAGCTTATTCTTTCATGGATGAACGGTACTCCATATCAGATAAGTGCAGGTGGTATGCAGGCTGTATACAATCCTCCTGTTGACCAGGACGACGGTAACGGCGGTGTTGTTAAGGCTGGTACTTATGGAAATCTGAATCAAGAATTCGTTGAAGCTGATGGTAAAACCCTTATTACAAGTGATCGTGGATTTGATATTATCCTTGATAAGTGCAAGAAATATGGTATAAAGGCTTTCATTGATATTCATAGCCCTCATGCTGATAATTCCGGTCATAACTATAATCTTTGGTATGGAAAAGCAACAGCTGATGGTACTATGGTAACTACTGATCTTTGGATTGAATCTCTAGTATGGGTTGCAGAAAAATATAAAGATAATGATACCCTTATTGGATATGACCTAAAAAATGAACCTCATGGTAAAGGTCAGGAAGGTGCACAAGCTGCAAAGTGGGATGGTTCAACAGATGAAAATAACTGGGCTTATGCTGCTACAAAGTGTGCAGACGCTATTCTGGATGTAAATCCACACGCTCTTATTTTTATTGAAGGTGTTGAACAGTCACTCAGCGGTGCTCTGCCAGGAGATTATTGGGGAATGCCTGATAGACGTGACAATTCTCCATATATCGGAGCATGGTGGGGTGGCAATTTTAGGGGTGCTAGAGAGTATCCTATCAAGCCAAAACATGGTACAAGTCAGATAGTTTATTCACCTCACGATTACGGTCCGTCTGTTTATGCACAGACATGGTTTGATAAGGACTTTACAACTCAAACTCTGCTTGATGATTATTGGTATGATACATGGGCATATATCAATGCTGAAGATATAGCTCCAGAGCTTATAGGCGAATGGGGTGGTCATATGGACGGTGCTGAAAATCAGAAGTGGATGACTCTTCTTCGTGACTATATGATTGACAATCATATCAATCATACATTCTGGTGTCTTAATACAAACTCTGGAGATACCGGTGGGCTTTGGAAGAATATTTCTTGCGGCCAGTATGAGGGTACAACAAAATTGGACTGGGAAGAAGAAAAGTATGCTCTTATGGAGCCATCACTTTGGCAAACTTCTGAAACAGGTAAGTATATAGGTCTTGACCACAAAGTACCTTTGGGCAAGAACGGTCTTTCACTTAATGAATTCTATAGCAGTTATTCATCTACAGAGGGAAGCAATATTGACGGCGGCACAAAGACTTCAGGTAAAACTGATCCTACAAATCCAACTGAAGGCGGCGTTTTTGGCGATGTTTCAAATGATAATAAAATAACAAATGTAGATGTTGTAAAGGTTGCAAAGTATATTGTTAATGCAAAACCAGAAAAGTTTAATGCTAAAGATGCCGATGTAAATAGTGATGGCAAGGTTAATATTTTCGATTTGACTTTATATAAAGAATACATGAACGGAAATATTGCAAAATTCCCGGGAGATAAGAGCTGAGATTTATGAAACGAAAAGATTACCTTTCATGGGATGAATACTTTATGGGTATAGCCTTTTTGTCAGCACAGCGTAGTAAGGATAATAACACTCAAGTGGGTGCTTGTATCGTAAACAATGAAAATAAAATTGTTGCAGTTGGCTATAATGGAATGCCAATTGGTTGTGATGACGATGATATGCCTTGGAAAAGGGATGGTGACTTTCTTGATACAAAATATGCTTATGTTTGTCATGCAGAGCTTAATGCGATATTAAATCGTAATTCAGGAAGTCTTAATAATTGCAGGCTTTATGTTACACTCTATCCGTGCAACGAATGTGCAAAGGCTATTATTCAGAGCGGTATAAAAGAAGTTATTTATTGTGACAATAAATATGCAGATGTTGATAATACAAAAGCTGCTATTATGATGTTTCGTCACGCTGGTGTTGCAACACGTGAATACAATAAAACTAATCGTGATCTTACTATAAAGTTATAATTAAAAAATCCATAAAATAAATGAGCAGCTGCATTATGTCGGCTGCTCATTTTATGTTTTATAGTATATTATGTAACGACATTTTTTATAAAAAACTATAATTATATCAGCTTTATATGACGGTAATGCTGAAAATGTTTTATTTATTTGACATTTTAGAACAAATGTTGTATAATCATATTGCTTAAAGTTATAATATTTAAATTGTGAGAGGTAAGTAATTATGAAAAAATTGGCTAAAATAACAGCACTTATTTGTGCTATCAGCATTGTCACAGTAGCAGCAGGATGCGGAGGTAATAAAGATGAATCTTCTTCTGCTATTGATGTAGATGTTACAGAAGGTGCGACAACAGTTGAATTAGAAGAGAAAGAACAAACAGAGGAATCTGTGGAGGAAGATACTGAAAGTGTAGAATCCGAAACAGAATCTGACGATACAGATGATGAAGATGTTGATAACGATGATGATAATAAAGAATCTGTAGACATTGAACTCAATATGGATGGTGAGATAGGCAGTCTTAATTATAAGTATAGTTCTGATTGGCAAGAATCTACTTCAGATAATCAGATGACTTATACATTGAAAGACCTCAGCGGTGCTATTATGATTCAGAAGCATGATGCTGGTTCAATAGGTGAATCATATAGTGAAGATTTGACAATAGAAATGCTTGCAGAACAGTGTGAAAAATTATGGTCATCAATGGACGGCATGGAAATTGTAGAAAGTGAGTGGGTAGAAGGCATTTTTAATAATGATAAAAAGTGCTATGCAGTAACATTTACTTATGATACTGCTGGTATCACAACTACCAACACATCATACTTCTTTGTTAATTTTGAAGATGATGCTAATGATTTGTTTTCTATTACTGGCACAATGCTTAAAGAAGGTTCAAACATTGATGATTATGTAAGAGAATTACTCTCTACTGCTTCTTTTGATTAAAACATAATATCAAAAAACTGCTGCGATTTTATTATTTGCGGCAGTTTTTTGTTTTTCTGTCTGTACTTATAAGCAGCATGAATGTCATAATAAGCAGAAGAATTGATGGAATTGGTGAGAATGTTTCTATATTAAGATTATTTGATTCGTTGTAAATTACAGCAGTTGTTTCTGTTTGAATAGGAATGAAAATTTCTCTTAAATATAGCAGAAGCCACGTTATAATGGCAGCAATTATTCTTATAAAGAATATATAGCTTATATTTATCTTGTCTTTTGAAACAGCTGATATTTGCATAAGCACACATATTCCGCCAAATGAAAGAACAGCACCTATAAATGGCAGCATTTCTCGTAAATATGGAAAAATCGAAGTGATACGGCTTACTTCTAATGTGCTGAATATTATATCAGAATATTTGTATTTTGTTATAGTCCTAAGAAAAGACAATTCCTTTAGTCCCAATATTCCACCAAACATTATTATCATGGCACATATTTTAAAAAGAGCCTTTCCGCTTTTTACAGCAGCATCAGTTATCATTGTAGAAATATGTATTGGTTTATGTGCGTTTGAAACATCGCTTTCTGGTTGAATATGCATAAATCTGCTTACGATAGTAAATATAATTAAATTTGAAAGAAGACCGGCGAGAAATACTGCTGCTGCGTCTTCCTTTTTATTTTCAAAAAGTGAAACTATAAAAGCAGGACCACTGCCAAAACATACTCCTGAAAGAATACTTGCCTGTTTTTTAGTAAGTTTGCCGTTTTCATTCATATTGGTTATCATTTTTGTCCCAATAGGATATCCGGCGATTTGACTGAAAAGAAATATTGTAAGTATTTGCCCATTGCTTTTAAATATATATTTAGCTGGAATTTTAAGTACTTTGCCCAATGTATTGTGGAATCCGCATGAAATAAATAATTCACTTAAAATCATCATAGCATAAAGTGATGGGATCATTGTTTCAAGGCAAATTTTGACCGCATATTGTATACCTTGGAAAACAAGAAATCCATTAGTCAAAACGCTGATAAGCATTGATGTAAATATAATAGTGAACATAATAATATTTACTTTGGATTTTGTCATATTAACACCGCCCTTTGCAAAATAGTATGCTTATTTTTAATGTACTATTCCCGAGAGATCTTTCATAGAATGTAAGCGAGGTGATAGCAGTGAAAGACATTCTGGCAGAAAAGGGACGCAAACTTACATATAGGGATAGTGTAGTGACAGTTACTGCCGGAAAATATGTTTATCTGGAGAACTGCCGCAGAGTAATTGAATATAACGACATACGTATAGTAGTAGAACTCACAGATATGCAGCTTCATATATGGGGAAATAATCTTCGTGTAGATTGTTGTTCTACAGATACGCTTATAGTTTATGGAGAGATTCAGTCTGTTGAATGGATAAAGAAAGGCGGCAAAAGCAGATGAATTATCCGGATAAAAGTTTATTTGAACGTTTTATAATAGGAAGAATACGCATAGAAGCTAAAGGTAACTTATTATATAAATTTATAAATAAGCTTAAAGATGAAAAAATATATTGCAAAAAACAGCATATGAAAGGTGATATATTTTACTTTACAGCAAGGCGCAGCAAGAAAAAGGCTATAATTTTAATATCAAAGGAATTTGGCATTGAACTTACATTAAAAGAAGAACCGTCTTTGACCGGTTGGATATTAAAATATAAAAATCGTTTTGGTATTCCTATAGGTATTATTTTAGGCGTGGGATTGTTGATTTATTGTTCCAATATTGTAATGGTTATAGATATAGAAGGCAATGAAATTGTATCAGATAGAGAAATTCTTACTGCTTTGGAAGAATGTTCAGTTAAAAGAGGGAAATTTATAGGTGATATAGATTTTTATAAAAGTGAGATTTATGTTAAATCGTGTTTTGATGAAATTGCATGGATAGGTATGCGACATACTGGAAATCGTCTTGTAGTTGAAATTATGGAAACAGCGGAAAGACCGGAGATGATACATAATCGTATACCTTGTCATATAGTTGCTGATAAAACTGCTCAGATAACAAAAACAAGTGTAACTTCCGGACAGCTTATTAAGAAAGAAGGAGAAACTGTAAAAGAGGGTGATGTTATAGTGAATGGAATACGTGCTGATGAATATGGTAAAGTTACATTTTATCATTCAATGGCATCTATAACCGGTGTTTATGAGGAAGATGCAACATTTTTTTGTCCATCTGTACAAACAGAGAGAAATTTTTCAGGAAATGTTACTGAAGAAAAAGTACTCGACCTTTTCTCTTTTAAAATACCTCTTACTTTTAATAAAAATCCATATAAAGATTATAATGTTAAGATTCAGGAAAGTCCAATGACACTGTTTGGAAAAAAGCTTCCAATAAGCATTGATAAAAAGCTTTTTATGGAATATAAGAGTAGAGAAGTGCTTTTGGATGATGATCAGATGAAGGAAAATTTGCAGGAACAAGTGAAACTTTACGAAGAAAATTTTTTATCGGAATGTAAGATAATCAAAAGAAAATGCAAGATAACAAAAAAAGAAACTGCCACTGTAATGACAGTTTCTTATATAATTGAGGGTGAGATTGGTAAAGAAAAAGAACTTTTTATAAAAGATAACCGAAAACCATATGTAGTTGGCAGCAAAAAGGATGATTAAAATTTATAATAAAAATTAGTCTAAGAAATCTTTAACCTTTTTACTGCGGCTTGGGTGACGGAGTTTTCTAAGTGCTTTTGCTTCTATCTGTCGTATACGTTCTCTTGTAACTTCAAATTCCTTGCCAACTTCTTCAAGTGTACGTGAACGTCCATCTTCAAGACCAAAACGAAGTCTAAGAACTTTAGCTTCTCTTTCAGTAAGAGTATTCAGGACTTCGTTTAAAGTTTCCTTAAGCATCATCAAAGAGGCAGCATCAGCAGGTTCTGGAGCGTCGTCATCAGGAATAAAATCACCGAGATGACTATCTTCTTCCTCACCAATAGGTGTTTCAAGAGAAACAGGGTCCTGAGCGATACGCATTATTTCACGTACTCTATCAGCAGGCATTTCAAGTCTTTCAGCAATTTCTTCCGGTGATGGATCATGACCTGTTTCGTGAAGAAGCTGACTTGAAACTTTCTTTACTTTTGTTATAGTTTCTACCATATGAACCGGTATACGTATAGTTCTTGCTTGGTCTGCAATTGCACGTGTAATCGCTTGTCTTATCCACCATGTAGCATAAGTGGAGAATTTAAATCCTTTTGTATAGTCAAATTTTTCTACGGCTTTTAAAAGTCCAAGGTTGCCTTCCTGAATAAGATCAAGAAACTGCATACCTCTGCCGACATATTTCTTGGCAATACTTACAACAAGACGAAGGTTTGCTTCGCAAAGACGTTTTTTGGCAGCAGAGTCACCATCAACCATACGCTGTGCAAGTTCAGTTTCTTCATCGGGACTTAAAAGAGGAACTCTGCCTATTTCTTTCAGATAAATTTTAACAGGGTCATCGATAGCAATACCTTCTGTAGAAAGAGATGCTTCAAGATTTTTCATAAGGTCTATAGCATCTTCTGCCGGAGCATCATCAATGACAGCAATATTCATTTGTTCGCATGAATCATAAAATGTATTTATCTGATCTGCATCAAAATCCATTTCATCCAAAGCATCACTGATTTCCTTTGTAGTCAGTTTGCCGGCAGCCTTACCTTGTTCAAGGAGTTTTTCAATGGTTGTTTTTGTAGTTTCCATAATCTTGTTCCTTTCACCGCAGCTGTGCGGATTTACCTCTTTTTCTTTTTTTGCTCAACGAGCCTTAAAAGATCGTCATTATTATCAAATGAGAATGAAGATTTAGTACAAATTGTTTTTATACAATCTTTAGCTACTTGTTCATTTGGCGGAATATTTCTTTGCTTCTCTAGTATTTTAGAAAGACGTGCCATTTCATCTACAGAGAGATTTTCTCCGAGTGCAGAAAAGGACGCTTCCTTATTATTTTGTTCAAGAGAGAGCATTTCATTTATAATTTTATCAAAAAATCCTGTTTTTCTCTCTGCTTTTTCAATAGCTTTTGAAACGGTAATAATTTCCTCAGGATGAATAAGCAGATAGCCTATAAGTGTTTCTTCAGAGCGTTCAAGATGTTGAATATTTTCACCTTCAGGAGTTCTCATAGACAAAGGAGCTGTCTGCTGTTTTATTTTATCCCAATTATTTTTTTTAAGTTTAGATTTTTCTTTTTTGTTATATATTTCTATTTGATTTCGCAGTATATCCGGTGATATATTAGTTTCGGATGCAGCCTTGGAAATATATACATCTCTTGTTAGAACATTTGGTATATTTGCAAGAATATCTATAAGACGGTTAAGCCATTTGCCTTTATCTGCATCACTTGAAAGATCAAGACCGGACTTGCATTGTTCCATTTGAAACGCAATTGCATCTCCGGATTTTTCAAGTAAAAGTCTAAATCTATCCGAACCGAATTTTTTAATATACTCATCGGGGTCTTTTGCGTTTTCTATATGAAGTATACGTGCAGATAGTCCAACATCATTGAAATGTGCAATTGCCTTTTTTGTGGCCTTTTGACCTGCACCATCGCTATCATAGGCAATAATAACTTCAGATGCATATCGGGAAATCAATCTTGCCTGATCTGCTGTAATAGCAGTACCGAGTGTTGCAACGACATTTGAAAATCCGGCTTGATTTATTGCTATAACATCCATATATCCTTCAGCAAGTATAAGGATATTACTGCTTGAGTCTTTTGCGAAATTTAGGGAAAATAAATTTCGTCCTTTATCAAAAACGGGAGTCTGTGCAGTGTTTAGATATTTTGGCGTACTGTCGTCCATTACACGTCCGCCAAATCCAATTACATTTCCTCTTGTATCTACAATAGGGAATATTACACGATTGCGAAAAACATCGTATATACTGCCATTTTTTGAACGGTGGCATAAACCAGCTGTAATAAGTTCATCTTCGGAAAAACCTTTTTGAAGAAGATATTTTGAGAGACTGTCCCAAGAATTAGGTGCAAAGCCAAGAGCATATTTTTTTATAGTAGCAGGCAACAATTTTCTTTCTGCAAAATATGCAAGACCTGTTTTGTCATTGCCTGTAAGATTTTTAAAATAAAAATTTGCCGCTGCTCTGTTTATTTCAAATGTTCTTGCTCTTGTGCGAGAACGTTTTTCCTCTTCTTTATTTTCAGGAATTATTACCCCGCATCTTTTTGCAAGCATTTCTATTGATTCCATAAAAGAGAGATTTTCTATACGGCGTATAAAAGTTATAACATCACCGCCTGCACCGCATCCATAGCAATAAAAGCTTTGTTGTTCAGGATAAATTGTACAAGATGGTGTCTTTTCTGAATGAAAAGGACAGTTGCAAACATACGTCCTGCCTCTGCGTATGAGATTAACATAACTTCCCATAACAGATTCTATAGGGCAAGCGCTTCTCAGTTCATCAATAAACACATCAGAAAGCATATGTTTAAATTTTCACCTACTTCCATTCTTTTGGAACGAAAAGTTCTTTATAAAGGTCTATTGCATATCCATCGCTCATTCCGGAAATATAGTCACATACGGCACGATGTTCATCAAATTTATCTGCAATATCAATATAATTTTCAGGCATTTTATTTATATTGTCGATATAATATTTGTATAGCTTAATTAAAAGATTTTGTGCTTTTTCTTCTTCACTCTTTGCAATTGGGTTATAGTATACGTGTTCAAACATGAAATCATGGAGAATATTCTGTGCATTTTCTATATCACTATCCATACCAATGGTTTCAGCTCCATTTTTCACTATAGATTCTACCATTGTAGTAATTCTTTGAGATTTTGTAACACCAAGAATATCTGTAGATTCTTTGGGCAATTGATCATTTTTTAATATATTGGCACGTATAGCATCTTCTATATCGTGATTTATATATGCTATTCTATCCGCAAATCTTACAACATTTCCTTCACGAGTTTTTGCAATTTTATTTGTATGACATAGAATACCATCTCTGACAGCTTCGGTCAAGTTTAGTCCTTCACCGTCTTTTTCAATATAATTTACAACTCTCAAGCTTTGTTCATAGTGGCGGTAACCATGCGGACATATGCTGTTTAAAGCACTTTCACCGCTGTGACCAAATGGCGAATGTCCAAGATCGTGTCCAAGTGCTATAGCTTCAGTTAAATCTTCGTTTAGCATTAAAGCACGGGAAATGGTTCTTGCGATCTGTGAAACTTCTAATGTATGCGTAAGACGTGTACGGTAATGATCACCTGTAGGAGAAAGAAAAACCTGTGTTTTTCGTTTTAATCTTCGAAATGAATTGCTATGAAGTATTCTGTCACGGTCACGCTGGAAATCTGTTCTATATTGACAAGGTCGCTCATTATAAAGTCTTTTTGTCATTTCAAGATTTCCGCATGAACAGGCATACTCACATAGATAATAAGATTCAAACTGTTCCTGTTGTTGTCTTATATTCATAAAAAGTCTTCCTTTCTATAATATACAAAAATATACAAACTATATAAGTATATACGAAGTGAAAAGAAAAAAGCCTTTTTAAAATTGATAAAAATCACAATTTTTTTACAATTTCAGAAAAATCAGCAAATTTCATTGCTCCTTCTGTAATTTTTATTTGACCGTTTGTAAGATTTATAAGGTCTTCTTTAAGTTTTACAGCAAAATTTGTCTGTACGAGAAGTGACAGTGAAACATTGTTGCCAAAGTCGGAAGAAGTTTGTAAAATTTCGTATTGCGGTAAGATATAACTTACTTTTCCATACATTGAATAATCCATAGTAAGTTCCATTGCAATACATTCACGCATAACCATGATTTTAGATTTCTGTACTGCAAGAGATGTGCTTCCGGAATATGCACGTACAAGACCGCCGCCGCCAAGAAGAATTCCGCCGAAATATCTTGTTACCACACAGCAAATATCAGTTAGTTTATTTTTCATTAAAACGTCAAGCACTGGCATACCTGCTGTACCTTGTGGTTCTCCATCATCGGAATACCGACTTGTGTTTTGGTCACGAACTATATAAGCATATACATTATGTCTTGCTTTGCGATTATTTTTCTTTACATCTTCAATGCATCCTATTGCTTCTTCACTTGTTTTTACAGGAAATAAACTTGCAATAAATTCAGATTTCTTTTCAACAAGTGTAGCAGTAATAGGATCTGTAATTGTACGATATTCCATATAACGCTCCTTTGTGCGATAAAACAATGATACTACAGATATAGCAAAAACGAGCTGTCGCCAGCTCGACCGATCTACGACCTCCACCTTAGCTTTTTAATTATTTACAGTTTAAAAAGCCGCCTCTGAAAAGGGAAGAGAACTGCTCTTGGCGGTGGAGATATTAATAAGTGAAATAACAAAAAGGCTGTTGCAACACAAATTTCTACAACAGCCCTTTTATAATATGTCTTACTTGCCAAGATTGAAACGCTTATTGAAACGATCAACACGTCCGCCTGTATCAACAAGCTTCTGCTTGCCTGTGAAGAACGGGTGGCACTTAGAACAAATTTCAACCTTGATGTCTTTCTTTGTAGACATAGTTTCCATTACATTACCACAGTGGCAGGTAATAGTGGTCTTTTCAAATACCGGATGGATACCCTCTTTCATGATTTTCACCTCTTTCAGACTGTTTTGTTATAAATAAACAGCAGCCCATCGGATCATGATGCCGACAGTAGTCCTGTTAATTTCATTAAAAGAGAAAATTAACTCTCACAAGCATTTATTATATCATATATTTATAAGCTTGTCAAGTACATTTTTGATTTTTTAAGAAAATAAGTGGAAATTTATTGTTCCTATTTTTTGAAATGTTTGCATAGAATGAATCAATACTTAAAAGGAGGAAGAGCGATGAAAGGACGAAGTATTAAAAAAGATACAATAAAGCTTACTATAGTGCAGTTTGCACTTGAATTTATGAATCTGGGAGCTAATTTATGGCTTTCTCAAAAGGCAGGTTCTGCTGCAGTTGGAATGATAGCTTTGGTAGGTTCTTTTTTTAGTCTTGCTTCAATGGCAGCTGGTGGAAGTGGTTATCTTTGTGCAAGCAGATTTGTTTCTGAGGAACTTGGAAAAGAAAAGGGAAATCCTGAAAGAATTCTGCGTTATGTTATGATATTTAGCCTTATTCTTGGAGTGCCGGGCTGTATAATTATAATTTGCTTTGCACCTTTTATAGCGGAATATTTTTTTCACAGCAGTGAAATGACGTTAACAGTTTGCATTTTAGGTGCAATACTTCCTTTTGGCGGAATATCTTCCTGCATGAAGGGTTGGTGCAATTCTGTATGCAGAGTAAAGCTTGCGGCATTTTGTGATGTTTCTGAATTTATTGTAAAAATGACAGTGCTTGTCATTTACATTCTCAAAACAGGTACTAATGATGCAGGAAGTCTTTGTACTGCTCTTGCACTTAGTATGGCATCTGGAATATTAGTAAGTCTTGTTATACTCATTTTTGATTTTTTAACTCACAGAATGAAATCTAATGAAAAGGTTTCTATAGGCTTTTCAAATTATATTAAACTTGCAATGCCGGTTATACTTGGCGGCTGCCTTACATCAGCACTAAGTACTGCCAATGATGCCCTTATTCCTGTAACTCTTAGGCAATCAGGCAGTACGGCAGAAGCAGCTCTTTCCCAATTTGGAGTATTTGAGGCTATTGTTATACCAGTTTTATTTTTTCCAACATCTGTTTTATGTGTTCTTTCAGGAATACTCATACCGGAAGCAGCTCGTGCAGAAGCTGGGGCAAAAAAAGAACGCTTGCAATATCTTACAAAGCGTTCACTTAAATTCACAATATATTTTTCATTTTTTATAGCGGCAGTTTTTCTTGCGTTTGGCGATGATATAGCTTTAATTATGAATGATGATCCTCTTGCCGGTAAAATGATAAAGCTTTTAGCACCTGTAGTGCCATTTATATATCTTGAAATAATTCTTGAAGCCATCATAAAAGGTACAGGCAGACAACAATTTTCAATGATAAACTATCTTGCAGAATATACTGTAAGAATATCTGCTGTCCTGTTGCTTATACCTGTAATTGGATTTTATGGGATAGTGGTATCTTATTATGCAAGCAATATATTTGGAAATTGCATGCGTCTTATAAAAACATTTAAAATTACAAAGCTTTCTCCAGATATAAAAGAACTTTTAATTTGTCCGCTTTTAGGAGCATTATCGGCATTTTACTTGCCGTATACAGTTTTTCATTGCTTTGGTATAAACCCATTTAACGATCTTGTGTGGTCATTGCCATATCTTCTTGTTGCATTGGTAATATACATATTCATAACATTGGTTTTAAAAGAATCACACTATAATATCTTCAAGCGAAAATTTAATAGCTTTTTTTAAATCATTAAGTGATACTTCCAATTGATGACCTATTTTGCCGGCACTAAATAGAATCGTTTCAAACTCTTCGGCAGCTTTATGAATAACTGTAGGGAATGTCTTTTTCATTCCAATAGGAGAACAGCCGCCGTGAACATATCCCGTAAGCGGCAAGAGGTCCTTTGATTTCAGCATAGATAATGCTTTTTCATGAACAGCAGAAGCGGCTTTTTTTAGGTCAAGAGTTTCAGCTACAGGGATAATAAAAACGTAATATGAACCCGATTTTGCAGAAGTGACAAGTGTTTTAAAAACTCTTTCAGGATCTTGACCAAGTGCAGCAGCAAGTTCGATACCGGTATTTTCAGCTGTAGCGGCTTCCCAGTATCTGTGAGTATAATGCACTTTATAACGATCTAAAATACGCATGGCATTTGTTTTTTCTGTTTTATCTTTTGACATATTATGTGCCTTTCTTATTAGAATACAGAAGATACACGTTCAGAAGATGAGAAGTAATCTTCAAGAATAGCAACATACGAACGGAAACATGGTTGACCATTTAAATAAAGTACATCTGTTTGTTCTGGTACACCAAGGCTGCTTAATGTATTATCAGATAAATCACGCAGATATACATCAGCATTTTCTGAATAGCCAAGAGATGCTTTTGTTTCTCGTGGAAGGTCGATCGTAACCTTATCAGAAATTTCATTAAGCTCGCTTGAAACTTCCTGGCGGCTTACAGTTTTCCATTCAATAGAAATTTCTGTTTGCACTGGACGTTCAATATATACAGTACGTTCATATCCTTCCGCAAGGAATGATATAACTGAAAAGTTTATATCCATATCATTTGGAGATATTTCAATTTTAGTACTGCCGCCTGAACTGTCTTCTGTATTTACAAGAGAATATCGATAAGAACCCGAATCAGATACACGTGATTCCAAAGTTGTTGAAACGCTTGCGGTTGAAAAGAGTGATGCTGCCATAAAAAATCCAAGAGAACCTAAAACATAAAGAAGCAGATACACTGTTCCAAAAATTGTTTTTGGAGTTTCAGCAACACCAGAGAAAAAGAACATTAGCAAACAGGTAACTGCAAGAGGCACGATAAGAGCCCATTCATGAAAGTTTAAAAGAATTGTGGGCAAAAGACACGGCAATAACAGCATACAGCTGAATTTCGTGATAAAATGATTTCGTGAATAAATCATAGCAGAAATTACAAGCAGTCCGATAAGAGAAAGTGTAACTATTAAAATTGGTTTATTAGGTATACTAACAGTATAAAGAGATGACAACACACCTATAGCACCTATGATAATAAGGTAGACTAAACTTACGCAAGAAAGAAGTATCTGTTTACCTTTAGAAGAAGTTTGACTCATAATATAATATTCCCTGCTTTAAACAAGGCTCCTTTCAGGATATAGTAACATTATAGGCAACACCGCACAAATCACGCTTTACGATATTGCTTATATTATAAAACAATTTTATTATACCATTTTTTAATCATACTTGCAAGTGATATTTTAAAAAAAATCACGTATTTTTATTTGCATGCTTATTATGCAATAAAAGAACCTGTATAAATACGGACAGCTTGTAGCTGCCTTTGATCTTTTGACGAAAATCTTAACATCTATTGACGATAGAACTGCATTTATGATATACTATTTATTATATTATAAGAATTATAAAAAATATAAATTATAAAAAGAAAAGGATATAATAGATCATGGAACTTATCGAAGTATCAAAGAAAATGGATATATACCATTCGGTAAAAGATTTATATATAAAATCATTTCCGGCAGAGGAAAGAGCACCGTTTTGGCTTATGATGAAAAAGACATCAATGCCTATTGTAGACTTTTGGGCGTTATATGATGATAACAAGTGGGTAGGAATTGCCTATGTTATAAAGAATGAAAATATAGCATATCTCTTTTATCTTGCAATATGTGAAAATGAAAGAGGTAAGGGCTATGGGCATAAATCATTAGAAATTTTAAAAGAAAAATATAAAGATTATAAATTCTTTTTAGCACTTGAAGAACTTGATAAAAATGCTGATAACTATGAACAGCGAGTTAAAAGACATTCATTTTATGAGAGCTGTGGATTATCTGATATGCCGCATCATATAAAAGAAGCCTCTGTTGTTTATGCTATCATGGGAATAGGCGAGCCTGTTACAGCAGAAGAATACCGCAGTCTTATGGAAAAATACCTAGGCAGATTTCTTGTTAAAATACTTGATATTAGAATTGTTGAATAAAATTGTTAAATAAAGTGTTGCTGAATAGAGGGTTATTAAATAATGAATAAGATTATGATAGTGGAAGATGATAAAATACTTCGTGATGAGCTGAGTTCTTTACTTAATAATGCAGGGTATGAAACAATTTGTATTACTTGTTTTAATGATGCATATAAGCGTATGATAGAATTAAAAGCGGATCTTGTTCTGCTTGATATAAATCTTCCGAATGTAAACGGTGAATGCTTGCTTCATGACTTTAGAAAAAAGTGTGATACACCTGTTATTATGCTGACAAGCAAAACATCCGAGCTTGATGAAGTTTTGTCAATGAGTTACGGAGCTGATGATTACATAACAAAGCCGTATAATCCAACTATATTGTTGCTTAGAATATCAGCGGTTTTAAGGAGATATGCAAAAACAAATGCTGTACAATCCTATCATGATGTTTATTTCAGCACTGTAAAGGGCAGTTTGATGCGTGGGAATGATGAGCAGATACTTACCAAAAATGAAATAATTATCTTTCAGTGTTTGCTAGAAAAACGTGGAGAGATCGTTACACGTGATGAGCTTATGACAGCACTTTGGGATAATTATGAATTTGTAAGCGATAATGCACTTTCGGTAAATGTAAGCCGTCTAAGAGGAAAGCTTGCTGAGCTTGGACTTGTGGATGCAATTGAAACACGCAAAAAACAAGGGTATATATTAAAATGAGTTTTATTGAGTTTTTAAAAGATAAATTTATAGTGTATATAATTTATGGTATCTCTTTGTTTTTGATTATTGTTTTTTTATCAGCGTTTCATGTTCCAGTACCGGCAATTATTATTGTTAGTGTGATGCTTTTTATTTCTTTTATTACAGTTCAGCTTTGGGATTTTTTTAGAAGAAAAAATTACTATGACAGACTTTTGACGTGCATTAACTCTTTGGATAAAAAGTATCTTATATCTGAAATGCAAAGTATGCCTAATTTTTATGATGGCAAGATTTTATATGAAGTTTTGCATGAATCTAATAAATCTATGTATGAGCATATTAAAGAGCATAGTCAAGAGAACATAGAGTTTCAGGAGTTTATAGAACTTTGGGTGCATGAAATAAAAATTCCTGTTTCTAGATTACAGCTTATGTATCATAACGAAGGCAATACACAATATTCTATGCAGTTGCAATATATCAATGATTATATAGAAAATGTTCTTTATTATGTACGAAGCAGAAATGCTGAAAAGGATTATATTTTTAAGGAAATATCGCTTAGAAGAGTGTTTGCCGATGTTGCTTTAAAAAATCGCGAAGAGATTCAGCTGAGAGGGGTTAAAATAAAAACAGAAAACCTTGATGTGTGTGTTGTAAGTGATAGCAAGTGGCTCTTTTTCATTATAAATCAGCTTATGGGCAACAGCATGAAGTATTTTTCCTCAGAGCGTGAACCCGAGATCAAAATATTTGCGGATGAAAATAGTGATAAGATCATACTTCATTTTCGTGATAATGGAATCGGCATCCCATCAAGTGATCTGCCCTATATTTTTGAAAAATCATTTACAGGTGAAAATGGACGTATACTTGCTAAATCCACCGGAATGGGCTTGTATATAGTAAAAAATCTATGCACAAAACTCGGGCATGATATTTCAGCCAAATCAGTACAGGGTGAGTATACTGAGATTATAATTTCTTTTGGCAAAAATGATTTTTATAAGATGCAGTAGCATAAAAAATCTGTATTTATATATTTTTTAAAATTATGCTGATATTATAGTATTATAAATGTAAATTCCAACATTACAAAATTGTAATGTTGTGTAAGATTAAAACAGCGACAGAATTAAAATAATGCTGTATTATATTATACAGAAAGGAGCTGTTACTATGGAATTACTAAGAATACAGCAGATAGAAAAATATTATGGAGGCAAATCAAGCCTTACGAAAGCAATTGACAATATCTCAATGACCGTGAACCAAGGCGAATTTGTAGCGATCATGGGAGCATCCGGAAGCGGAAAGACTACTTTGCTAAATTGTATTTCTACGATTGACAGAGTCACAGCAGGTCATATTTATCTTGAAAGCTTGGACATAACTAAACTTAAAGGCAAGGAGCTTAATAGATTTAGAAGAGATAAACTTGGATTTATTTTTCAGGATTTCAACCTTCTTGATACTTTGACTGCTTATGAGAACATTTCACTTGCACTATCAATACAGAAAAAATCTGCAAGAGAAATTGACAATGCGATAAGAACAGTTTCACAGCAGCTTGGTATAACTGAAGTGTTAAATAAATACCCATATCAAATGTCCGGTGGTCAAAAACAGAGAGTTGCCTCGGCAAGAGCGATTATAACTAATCCAAAGCTTGTTCTTGCGGACGAGCCGACAGGAGCACTTGACTCTAAAGCTGCAAAGATGCTTCTGGAGCGTTTTCAATATCTTAACAATGAACATCAAGCCACTATTATTATGGTTACGCATGATTCATTTACAGCAAGCTATGCAAGCCGTGTTATATTTATCAAAGACGGAAAAATATTTAATGAAATAGGAAAAGGCTTGGATACACGTAAGCAATTTTTTGATAAGATCATTGATGTTGTAACGCTTTTGGGAGGTGACATGAGCGATGCTCTTTAAGCTCTCTCTCAGTAATATTCGTAAGAGTCTGCGTGATTATGCTATTTATTTTGTCACACTTATAATCGGTGTTTCGGTGTTTTATGTATTTAATGCAATAGGTGAACAAACGGTATATATGCAGGTTTCTGAAACTCGAGATGATATTATAGAATTGCTCACAAATACGCTTTCTGGAATAAGTGTATTTGTTGCGGTTTTGCTTGGATTGATTATTGTATATGCAAATCGCTTTCTTATGAAACGAAGAAATATGGAATTTGCGTTATATCTTATGCTTGGCATGGGAAAGGGAAGAATCTCGGCAATACTGTTTGTTGAAACTCTTACAGTTGGAATAGGCTCTATAGTTGTTGGTCTTTTAATTGGTATCGGGCTTTCTCAGCTTATGAGTGTGCTTGTAGCAAATTTCTTTGAAGCAGATATGAGTTCATATAGCTTTTGCGTTTCCAATGAAGCTATAATCAAGACTATATTATATTTTCTTGTAATGTATGTAGTGGTAATATTTTTTAATAGCATTGCAATAAATCATTTTAAACTTATTGACCTTATTCAGTCGAAAAAGAAGTCTGAAAAAATAAGATTTAAGAATCCGATTTTATGTATACTTGTATTTATTGTATCAGCTGTAGTACTTGCATATACATATTATCAAGTTTGTGATATGGATGCGATAACAGATTCTAATATTACTATTTACATCGCCCTTGGCATTATTACAACATTTTTTATTTTCTGGTCTATCTCAGGACTTTTCCTGCGTTTGATAATGTCTATTAAAAGTGTGTATCACAAAGGTTTAAATTGCTTTACATTTAGACAACTAAGCAGTAAAGTTAATACTGCGGTTATGTCCATGACAGTTATTTGCATAATGTTATTTGTAACTATATGCACTCTTTCGTCGGCATTTTCTATAAAAAATTCTATGAATGCAAATTTAAATGAACTTTGCCCGGCGGATTTTGAAATAGAATATCAAAAATTTTCAGATGAAGAAAAGAAAAAACCGATTCCAGCAGATATTACGGAGGTG
>CANOIR010000041.1 GCA_947566125.1 uncultured Ruminococcus sp.
TCTTGGGATAATACCAAAGTCTGTATCGCCAGGTTTTACCCAATATTCGCCTGCTTCCCATGTATAGCCACCTGGCTTTGGACCACCAGTAGTTGTACCTATTGTAGTAGTTGTACCACTTGTTGTTGTAGTTGTGTCGCCTGTTGTAGTAGTTGTACCGCTTGTTGTAGTAACTTCACCATTCTGTACTTCAACCTTAAGCCAATTTTCCTTATCATTTCTTGTAGTACCAATTGGAGTACCTATGCTGTCCTTTATATATTCCATATTGGCAGGCTCACCAAGACCATAGTCAATTGTACCAATAAAGTTTCTTCCATAATCATTAAGTGCAATATAATATGTACCTGTAGGTGTATCAGGGCTTACAATTACATCAAATGTTGTATATGGAAGTTCATCAGATGTTTGACCAATGAAAGTATTTCTCTGGAACATCGGACTTGAAATGTTGATAAGATCTATATTACACATACTTGGAACTGGTGTGTCTGCTGGTGCACTTTTATCGAATCCAGCTGTAGTCATTTTACCAGTCTTTGGTTCACCTGTAGACAAATCATTGTAAGGGTATTCCATACTAGTTGTACCGTCTTCATTCTCAATCATTGTACAATCTATACGCTTACCGTCTTTATCTGTAAAGTATGCACCGCCCTTACCATCATAAAAAACATCATACACACCTACAGTGGTTTTAAGATAATTTTCTGTAAACTGAGAACAACCTGAATTTGAAACTTTACCAGTCTTTTCACTATAAGTTGTCAAGCAATATACAGGCCACTTAGACAAAATGTTTGTACCATCAGACAATGTAGTAGTTGTTTCATCGCCTCTGCTCTGCTTAGCCTGAACATTTGCAAAATGAATGTACTTATAAGCACTATTGCCTTCTGAATCTACAGGTCTCCATGACATAGCAGCATTTGAGATTTTTGATGATTCTGGGAATGGACCTGAAACAATGTATCCGCCTGCTGAGAACGTATAACCTCCTGCAAGATCAGCCTGGGTAATAGTAATGCTATCAGATCTTGAACTTTTTTCTGCATTTGTACGAATTTCAAAATCAAAATCCGGCAAAACAGGTGCTGCTGCTGCACTGAATGAAACAACTGGAACAGCAGAAATCGCCATTACTGCAGAAAGAAGTAAAGAGCCAATCTTTTTTGTTCTTTTCTTCATATTTATTTTCCTTTCTTTGCAGTTTCCTGCAATTACATTAAAAGTATATAATAGCTTTAAGCTAACATATACAAAGTGTTTTTGAGCATTAAATCATCTTTATTTGTCAATCGGTTAAAACCGGCAAATCTGTAATTTGTCCTGCAATACGCTGCATAAGTGCAGTAGAATCAGATGGATCTATAGCGCCATCGTTGAAACAATCAGCATTTGCAATCTGTTGATCATTAAAAGTCATTGCCCCTGCAATATACTTATTCAAGTATACAAGGTCAATCATAGAAATAGTTTCATCAAGATTTGTGTCACCATAGCTTGCATCTGTAACAGGTTTTTTAGTTGTTGTAGTTGTTGTAGTTGTTGTTCCACTGCCGCTTGTTACTGTTGTTGTAATCACTGTTTGTGCAGTTACAATTACAGCACCATCCTTTACAGCTGTTGAATATTCTACAACTTTTCCATTATCAATATAACCAGCAAAAATGGAATCATTTACTCCTGATAAATCATCACGAGAAATTGCAACTATTTCAATTGGATATTCACCAGCTGTTGCACCAGCTGCTACAGTACCAGAAATTGTTGCAAACACTCCATCTTCAGCGATCCAATAGCCTTTATCTTTAAGGCCTGTGGAAAATGAAAGATTTACAGTACCTGCTATGCTGTGATTTTCAAAGAATGATGGACATTCACCGCTTATATCAGCTTCTGCTGAATCAGCACCTGTGTTTGTGATTTTGCCAGCCTTTACATCTGTAATGCTCAAAACAGATGCATCGTACTTAACTGCAAATTCACAGTTCTGAACTGCTGTTGCTGGTATATCGCTCAGTGAAATATCTACTGAAAAGTTACCGCCTGCTACAGCTTCAACCTTATTAGCTGAAAATGTTACTGTTTCACCAGCAGCAAATGCACTGCCCGCAGCTACTGTTGTTGCCATGATAAAAGCCAAAGCACTCGCAATTATTTTTCTTGTTTTCATTTAATTATTCCTCCTTAAAATTATGATGATGTTTTCTCACCATTAACATGAAACAAATTTTTGTGACTGCTAATCTTCAATTCATAAAGCCACGATATAATTATTATATTACATAAAACCAAATATGTCAATAACAAATAATATATTTTATCTAATTTATTATCACATTTCTCGGATTGTTGTGTATATTTACAACATTATGGCTTTATATAACTTTAAAAGAAAACCACAGTCTTTGTAAATTGCAACACCGGCTTAAGTAAGCACTCAAATATTTCCCCTACATTTTACGTGCATTTTTCTTTCCCACGCAACAATATGACCTTCCAATAAAAATTCAATCATCACCCTTTCCTTACTTTTTAAGACAATAAACCAATCGCAACATTTAGTTTATAGTCTATAATACGCTGTCAACACACACATACAACGCTTATTATGATTATACCCTAATCAGAGCAAAATGTAAAGGGGATTGCTGCATTTTTAGCGAATTACAATAAAAACAATAATTATAATTGTGCATTTTCCACAATTCACTTTTCATACAAATTATGCAAAAAAAGCAGCCCTACAGATGTATGACTGCTTTTTTAATTTTTAATACTTAGTCCCTAGCTTTATTTAACAAGCTGAATGATAGCCATCTCAGCTGCGTCACCACGACGAGGACCTGTCTTAATGATCTTTGTGTAACCGCCGTTACGCTCTGCATAATTCGGTGCAATTTCATCGAACAACTTCTTGGCAACGTCTTCCTTAGTTACATATGCCAGAACCTGACGCTTAGCGTGCAGATCATTCTTCTTAGCAATTGTAATCATCTTCTCAGCCATTGCACGTACTTCTTTTGCACGTGTTACAGTGGTTTCGATCTGACCGTTTTCCAACAAGTATGTTACCATACCACGCAGCATTGCCTTTCTATGATCAGTGGTTCTGCCCAGTTTTCTGGTTCCCGGCATCGTTATTCACTCCTTTTTATCGTTAGGACTTCCCCAAAGGGTTCCTGTTCTTTTCACGGTTTTGTTTTCTCAGTCTTCCTCTGATGAAAGATCAAAGCCCAGTGACTGAAGCTTCTCTCTTACTTCATCAAATGATTTCTTACCAAGATTACGTACCTTCATCATTTCTTCTTCTGACTTGTTTATCAAGTCATCTACGGTGTTGATTCCGGCACGCTTTAAGCAATTGAAGGATCGCACTGATAAGTCAAGTTCCTCAATGGTCATCTCAAGGATCTTTTCTTTTCCCTTTTCATCCTGATCAACCAATACCTCTGCAATACTTACTTCATCACAAAGATCAATGAACAGTTTCAGATGCTCGTTGAGGAGATTGGCTGCCTGTGATAATGCTTCCTTTGCAGAGATAGTTCCATCTGTCCATACCTCCATTATAAGCTTATCGTAGTCAGTAACCTGTCCAAGTCGTGTATTCTCAACCTGATAGTTCACCTTTAAAACAGGAGTATAAATACTGTCAACTGCGATTACATCTATTATTGATGAATTCATCATTTGCTTATTGCGTTCCGAAGAAACATAACCTCTGCCACGGTCAATTACAATCTCCATATTAAGTTTTGCGTCCTTATTAAGAGTTGCAATGTGCATTCCTGGATCAAGAATATTTACCTCGGAATCTGTCTTGATATCCCCTGCTGTTACCTCACATTCACCTTCTGCTTCAATGAATACAGTCTTAGGACCTTCTCCATACAGCTTTGCTGTAAGTCCCTTGAGGCTGAGGATTATCTCTGTTACATCTTCCTTTACTCCAGGAATTGTGGTCAGTTCATGATGTACGCCGTCAATCTTTACAGATGTAACTGCGACACCAGGCAGTGAGGAGAGCAGCACACGTCTGAGGCTGTTGCCAAGGGTAATACCATAGCCTCGCTCCAGCGGTGCTAAAACGAATTTACCATACTTGCCATCGCTCCGCAGTTCAACTGTATCCAGCTCCGGCTTTTTAATTTTTTCCAGCATAAAAGTACCCTCCTATTGCGCAATCGCTTAAGTCCTTGTTTCTTTGACTGTCTAATGTAATCTCTTAGATTACTTAGAATACAGCTCGACGATGAGATGTGCTGCTACTTCGTAATCCAGATCTTCAGGATTTGGAAGACGTACTATCTTTGCAGAATATGCTTCCTTATTAGCTTCCATCCACAGCGGAACTGTACGATCTGCTGTCTGCTCTACAACTTCCTTAAACTTTGCACTGGACTTGCTGCCTTCATGCAGTTCGATTACATCGCCAACCTTTACACGATAGGATGGAATGTCAATACGAACACCGTTTACAGTGAAGTGCTTATGTGTTACAAGCTGTCTTGCATCACGACGTGTCAATGCAAGACCCATACGGAATACTACACTGTCAAGTCTTGTTTCCAGACAAGTGATAAGATTGTCACCGGCTTTACCTGCCATCTTGTTTGCAAGTTCAAAGTAGTGATAGAACTGCTTTTCACCTACACCATAGATAAACTTCAGCTTCTGCTTTTCCTTCAGCTGCATACCGTATTCAGATACCTTCTTACGGCTGTTTGCGTTAGGATTTCTGTTAGATTCCTTGGAGATACCCATTACCATTGGGCTGATTCCCAGATATCTGCATCTCTTCAGGATAGGTTCTCTACTTACTGCCATACTCGTTACCTCCTGTGATTAGACACGACGTCTCTTAGGCGGACGGCATCCATTGTGTGGGATCGGGGTTACATCTTTGATCATCTTTACTTCAAGACCAACTGTCTGCAATGCACGAATTGCTGCTTCACGACCTGCACCCGGACCCTTTACATATACTTCTACAGACTTCAGACCATGTTCCATAGCTGCCTTTGCTGCTGTTTCTGCTGCTGTCTGAGCTGCAAACGGTGTGGACTTTTTAGAACCACGGAAGCCAAGGCCGCCTGCACTTGCCCAGCTAATTGCATTACCCTGTGTATCTGTAATAGTTACAATTGTATTGTTAAATGTGGACTGAATGTGTACAGCACCGTTTTCAATATTCTTACGCTCTCTGCGTCTTCTAATTGCAACTTTCTTACCTTTCTGCTGTGCCAAAACGGAAACCCTCCCTTACTTCTTCTTGTTAGCGATTGTCTTTACCGGACCCTTACGAGTTCTTGCGTTTGTCTTGGTACGCTGTCCTCTTACCGGCAGACCCTTACGATGACGTACTCCTCTGTAACAACCGATTTCTACCAGTCGCTTTATATCCAGAGCAACGTTTCTTCTAAGGTCACCTTCGACTATGCAGTTTTTGTCGATATAGTCACGCAGTTTTGCTACGTCTTCTTCCGAAAGATCCTTTACTCTTACATCTGGATTTACACCAGTGTCTGCCAGAATCTTTGTAGCTGTACTCTGACCGATACCATAAATATAGGTAAGACCGATCTCTACACGCTTATTCTTCGGAAGGTCAACACCTGCTATTCTTGCCATATTTTATCGCACCTCCATTTTTAAAGTTCTGCGGATCAACCCTGACGCTGTTTATGCTTAGGATTTTCGCAGATTATCATTACCTTGCCCTTACGCTTAATTACTTTGCACTTTTCGCAAATAGGCTTTACGGAAGGTCTAACTTTCATTGGATTTTACCTCCTTACAGACTGTCCATTTACCTTGGATGCTCTGCATCCCTTCTGCTTACACCTCTTCTGGCGTTACTTGGCTCTCCAGGTGATTCTGCCCTTTGTCAAGTCATAGGGTGACATTTCCACTGTTACCTTGTCGCCCGGCACAATACGGATATAATTAAGCCGCAGTTTGCCAGATACATGTGCAAGAATGGTATGTTTGTTCTGAAGCTCGACTCTGAACATTGCGTTCGGCAGTGCTTCCTGAACAATGCCCTCTACTTCGATCATATCTTCTTTAGACAACTTTGATAACCTCCCCATTATGGGTTCTTAACTGTGAATTTGCTTAACAAATCACGTAATTTCTTATCCGTGATTTGTGTAAGTGCAGCTTTTTTACCGGTCACACGAAGATGTTTTGCATTCTTTCGCTTAGGTTTTTGAATTTTCCTTGATTTACCATCTGCTATGAGAACATATCTCTCAAAGCACTCAAGCACAACAAAAAATTTTCCTTTATCCTTGCCGGCTGTTGCACATACGATCAGACCTTTTTCGGGTTCCATGTGACCTCCTTATACTCGGGTCATTATCACGGGACCGTCCTTGGTTATTGCGATCTGATGTTCAAAGTGTGCTGACAGACTTCCGTTTGCAGTTATTACTGTCCAACCGTCTTTCAAAACCTTGACATCGTCGCCCTTCTGATTTATCATTGGCTCTATGCAGAATGTCATTCCGGGCATAAGTCTTATGCCGTGACCGGGTCTTCCATAGTTTGGAACTTCCGGATCCTCATGCATTTCATGTCCGATTCCATGTCCGCAGTACTGTCTTACAATACCATATCCACGTTCTGTGCAATATGCCTCAACTGTGTGGCATACATCACCAAGACGTGCACCGACCTGGGCAGCTTCAATAGCCTTATAAAGACTTGCTTCTGTTACATCAAGCAGATCTTGTGCTTCTTTTGAAATCTTGCCTACAGGAAAGGTCTTTGCATTGTCACCGACAAAACTATCATAAGTTGCACCGACATCTACACTTACAATATCGCCCTCATGAATGATCTTCCTTTTATTAGGAATACCGTGGATTACTTCCTCATTTACAGAAATACACGCACTAGCGGGAAAACCGCCATAACCCAAGAATGTTGGTACAGCATCGCAGCTTACAATAAAATCATGAATGATTTTATCAAGCTGAAATGTTGTCATACCGGGTCTTATTGACTTGCCTGCCAGTTCCAATGCACGGGCGGCAATTCTGCCAGCCTCACGCATTTTCGCCAGATCAGTTTTTGATTTAATTGTAATACTCATTACTTAGCGCCTACTGCAGCCAGAGTCAGCTTAGTAGTATCTGCCACTTCTTCCTGACCGATTACTGTATCAAGCTTGCCCTGCTTTGCATAGTATTCTTTCAGTGGTTCAGTCTGTGCGTGATAAACACTCAGACGATCCAGAACTGTTTCAGGTTTATCGTCCTTACGAATAATTGTAGCAGCACCGCACTTATCGCAAACACCATCTACCTTGCTTGGTTTAAACTTTACGTGATAGCTTGCACCGCAGCCTTCGCATACACGGCGACCAGAAACTCTTTCCTTAATTGTTTCATCAGGAACAAAAATTTCCAATACCTTGTCTATCTGTACGCCCATAGCGTCCAGTGCTTCAGCCTGTGGAACTGTTCTAGGAAAACCATCAAGAATAAATCCCTTTGAACAATCGTCCTGTGCGATACGGTCTTTTAAAATACCGATAACGATTTCATCAGAAACCAGAGCACCAGCATCCATAGCAGCTTTTGCCTTAAGACCATATTCTGTGCCATTCTTTACAGCTTCACGCAGCATATTACCGGTGGAAATCTGTGGAATGGACAATGCTTCAGAAATTACCTCTGCCTGTGTGCCCTTACCAGCACCCGGCGCACCTAAAAGAATCAGGTTCATAAATATGCCTCCTTGCGATTATTTAAGAAATCCCTTGTGATGACGCATCATCATTTCAGATTCCAGTGTACGAGCTGTTTCCAATGCTACGCTTACTACGATGAGTACAGTTGTACCACCCATTGCCAGTGAGCTGAGCTTTGGATCCCACATTGTCATGAAAATTGGGAATATAGCGATAATACCTAAGAAAATTGCACCTACAAGTGTAATCTTATTCAGTACACGCTGGATATAGTCAGATGTTGGTTTACCAGGACGAATACCCGGAATTGCACCATTATTCTGACGGAGATTATTTGCGATCTCAATAGGATTATACTGCATTGAAACATAGAAGAAGTTAAATGCTATGATCAAAACAAAGTAAATAACAGCATAACCTATGGAATTCATCTTAAAGAAGTTGATAAAGCCATTATAGAAATTCTGCCAAAAACCGCTTGGATCTTCATATAAAGGCTTAAACAACTCAATTGTACTTGGCAATGACATAAAACTCATTGCAAAGATAATTGGCATTACACCACTCATCATTACCTTTACAGGAATATTAGCAGACTGTCCGCCATACTGTTTTCTACCAACAACACGCTTTGCATATTGAATAGGAATACGACGCTCTGCATTGTTCATAAATACAATAAATGTAATGATTGCTATAAACAAAATCACTACTGCAATTGAAACAAACAAATATGGATTAGGATCATTTGATGTTAAATCAAACATTGTTCCTACCATCTGCGGAAAACGTGCAAGGATACCAGCAAAAAGTACCATAGAAATACCGTTTCCGATTCCCTTGTCATTGATTCTGTTACCCATCCATACTACTATAGATGTACCAGCTACAAAGCTCATTACGATAACAGCACCAATAAAGATGTTTTCAAATGTTGTATCACCCTTAACAACAGCATTCATGCCGTTTTTCAGTGTAAAGTAATATGCGATAGACATAAAAAGTGCGATTGCCATAGCTACAGCAGCGGTAATCTTATTAAGCTTTTTCTGTCCCTCTTCTCCCTCTTCACGCATACGTTCCAAAGGAGGAAGTGCATAGGTGAGCAGCTGCATAATGATAGATGCATTGATGTATGGTGTGATCGAAAGTGAGAACACCGTTGATTGTGACAATGCACCACCAGTGATAATATTCAGATATTCCAGGAAGTTGCCGCCTGTTGCATTTTCGCTCATCCAGTTAGCTACAACACTTGTATCCAAGAATGGTACAACAAGGGCACAACCTAAACGGAAAATAATGATCATGAATAATGTGTACAAAAGCTTCTTACGGATGTCTTTAATCATCCATGCGTCTCTCAGAGTCTTAAACACATTACATCACCTCTGCTTTTCCGCCAGCCTTTTCAATTTTCTCAACTGCACTCTTTGTAAACTTTGCAGCCTTTACAGTCAGCTTTGTTTCCAGTTCGCCATCGCCCAAGATCTTAACGCCATCGCAAACCTTCTTTACAAGACCTGATGCTTTAAGCAGCTCTGTATCAACTACAGTTCCCTCTGCAAAAATATTCAGTGCAGATACGTTTACTGTTGCATACTCAGCAGCAAAAATATTTTTAAAGCCTCTCTTAGGAATTCTTCTTGTCATTGGCATCTGGCCGCCTTCAAAGCCGATTCTTACGCCGCCGCCGCTTCTTGCATTTTGACCTTTATGACCCTTGCCTGCGGTTTTACCGTTACCTGAACCGTGACCTCTGCCGATTCTCTTAACTTCCTTTGTAGAACCTTCTGCCGGTGATAATTCGTGAAGTTTCATTTTGTGCACCTCCTTGCTTATGCTTCTTCGATCTCAACGAGGTGAGAAATCTTCTTTATCTTACCGAGGGTAGCGTCATTATCAGGCTGAACGGTGCTGTCACCGATTTTCTTCAGACCAAGAGTGTTTGCAGTTGCAATCTGATCCTGCTTTCTGCCGATAAGGCTCTTTACGAGCGTGATTTTCTTTGCCATTTCTGCGCCCTCCTTAATTCAAAATCTCTTTAATAGACTTGCCTCTCTTTTCAGCAACCTCTGCAGCTGTTGTACAGGATGCCAGTCCATTGATTGTTGCACGTACTACGTTGCATGGATTATTAGAACGCAGAGACTTAGTTCTTATGTCCTTTATACCTGCTACTTCGATGACTGCACGTACAGGGCCACCGGCGATAACACCAGTACCTGCTGCTGCCGGCTTCATCAGTACTGCACCAGCACCAAATTTACCTACAATCTCGTGTGGGATTGTTGTGCCCTTCAGCGGAACCTTTATCAGATTCTTCTTCGCATCTTCGATACCCTTGCGGATTGCATCCGGAACTTCGCCGGATTTACCAAGACCGAAACCAACTATACCGTTGCCATCGCCTACTACTACCAGTGCAGCGAACTTCATAATACGGCCGCCTTTTACAGTCTTTGATACTCTATTTATGGAAACAACCTTTTCGATCAGTTCCATGCCGTTCGGATCAATTTTAGCCAAAGTAATGCCTCCCTTATTAGAAATTCAGACCGCCCTCACGAGCACCTTCTGCCAGTTCCTTTACTCTTCCGTGATAAATATATCCGCCTCTGTCAAATACGACATCTTTGATATTCTTATCAATAGCACGCTTTGCAATCATATTGCCTACTTTACGTGCTGCTTCTGTATTGCCGCCTGCACCCTCAAATTCCTTATCCATTGTTGATGCAGCCGCTAATGTTACACCGTTTACATCATCAATAATCTGAGCGTAAATGTGCTTTGAAGAACGGAAAACATTCAGACGAGGACACTCAGGAGTACCGGAAATCTTCGCACGAACTCTTGCATGTCTTTTTGCTCTGGCTTTTTTGCTGTCTGCTCTTTTAATCATAGCAATGATCTCCTTTCAATTACTTCTTGCCCTTACCGGTCTTACCTTCCTTACGGATAATATGCTCATCCACATAGTGGATACCCTTACCCTTGTATGGCTCCGGCTCACGCATCTCACGGATTTCTGCTGCTACCTGACCTACAATCTGCTTATCAATACCACTTACAATAATTGTATTTGGCTGTGGTACTTCAAGCTTTACATCAGCAGTATCAGAAAATACTACAGGATGTGAATAACCAAGATTAAATGTTACATCGCTGCCCTTCTTTGCTGCACGATAACCAACACCTTCAATGATCAAGGTCTTTGTAAAGCCGTTTAATACGCCTTCTATCATGTTTGCAATAAGAGTTCTTGTTAAACCGTGAAGTGATCTGTGTTCTTTAACATCAGATGGACGTGTTACTGTTATTACATCACCAGCAATTTCAATGTTCATTGATGAATCAAACTGACGTGTCAGCTCACCCTTAGGACCCTTTACTGTTACTAAATTATTATCGTTTGTTACTGTAACACCGGCAGGGATGCTGATCGGTTTTTTACCTATTCTTGACATAATTCCCTGTCCTCCTTACCAAACGTATGCTAAGATTTCGCCGCCAACATTCAGCGAACGAGCCTTCTTATCAGTCATTATGCCCTTTGATGTAGAAACGATTGCTATACCCAATCCCTTTCTTACCTTTGGCATATCTGCACAGCTTGCGTAAATACGCAGACCCGGCTTGGATACTCTGCGTAATCCGGTGATTACAGGGGTTCTGTCTTCACCATATTTAAGTGTGATTTTGATGATGCCCTGCTTGCCGTCGTCAATCACGTTAAATGCCTTGATGTAACCTTCATCAAGCAGAATCTGAGTGATTGCCTTCTTCACATTTGAAGCAGGAACGTCAACAGTGGCGTGCTTTGCGGAACTCGCATTACGAATTCTTGTCAGAATGTCTGCGATTGTATCAGTAATCTGCATGCCTATGACCTCCTTTTCGTTTTCGTAACTTTTACCAGCTTGCCTTCTTAACACCCGGGATCTTACCGTCGTGTGCCAATTCTCTGAAGCATACACGGCAGATACCATACTTTCTCAGATAAGAGTGCGGTCTTCCACAAATCTTGCATCTTGTGTAAGCTCTTGTAGAGAATTTGGGAGTTTTCTGCTGCTTTAATTTCATTGCCTTTTTTGCCATTTGATTGTTCCTCCCTGATTACTTTGCGAACGGAGCACCGAGCAGTGTCAGCAGTTCCTTTGCTTCTTCATCGGTATTGGCAGTGGTGATGAAGTTGATATCCATACCTCTTACCTTGTCAATCTTATCATATTCGATTTCTGGGAAAATCAGCTGCTCCTTGATACCTGTAGAGTAGTTGCCTCTGCCATCAAAAGAGTTTGCATTGATTCCTCTGAAGTCACGAACACGTGGGAAGCTTACATTGAACAGCTTGTATACAAATTCGTACATCTTTTCGCCACGCAGTGTAACCTTTACACCAATCGGCATACCTTCACGGAGCTTGAAGTTAGCTACTGACTTCTTTGCCTTGCAGACTACAGGCTTCTGACCTGTAATTGCTGCCAGATCTGTCATAATCGCATCGATTACCTTTGCGTTTTCCTTTGCTTCACCAGCACCTACGTTGATAACTACCTTGTCAAGCTTTGGAATCTGCATTACATTTTCATAACCGAACTTCTTCATCATTGCAGGAGCAACGGTGCTGTTATAATAATCCTTTAACGTAGACATATCGTTTCTCCTTTACTCAAATGATTTGCCGCACTTCTTGCAGACACGCAGTTTCTTGCCATCTTCGATAACGTGACCAACTCTTGTTGGAGCGTCACACTTAGGGCATACAAGCTGAACCTTAGATGCATAAATTGCACCTTCAGTTTCAACGATTCCACCAACCTGTCCCATTCTTGTGGGCTTTACGTGCTTAGTAATCTTGTTGAATCCTTCAACGATTACTTTGCCTTCCTTAGGGCTTACTGCTACTACCTTACCGGTAAGCTTGCCCTTAGACTTATTGTCGACATCCTTATACTTGTATATGTCCTTGCCTGTAAGCAGAACAACGGTGTCACCAGTTTTTACGTGAACTTTACTCATTTTACCTGGCACCTCCGATTAAAGTACTTCCGGTGCCAGAGAAAGAATCTTCATGTAATCTTTATCACGAAGCTCTCTTGCTACCGGTCCGAAGATACGTGTGCCCTTCGGATTCTTATCTTCCTTAATTATAACTGCGGCATTCTCATCAAAGCGAATGTATGTGCCGTCCTCTCTTCTCAGTCCCTTTACAGAACGTACGATAACAGCCTTTACAACGTCGCCCTTCTTTACAACGCCGCCGGGTGTTGCTTTCTTAACAGAAGCTACTACAACATCGCCGATATTTGCATATCTTCTACGAGTTCCACCAAGAACTCTTATGCACATCAGTTCCTTTGCGCCGGTGTTGTCTGCAACTTTCAAATAAGTTTGCATCTGAATCACAGCGAGTTCCTCCTTTCAGCTTCACACATAATGTGAAACCTCTTCCTTTTATCTTCGATAATTTACTTCGCCTTTTCGAGAATATTGACTACTCTCCATCTCTTGTCCTTGGACAGTGGACGAGTTTCCATTACCTCTACACGGTCGCCAATTCTGCACTCATTATTTTCATCATGTGCCTTAAGACGTACTGTTCTCTTTACGATTTTCTTGTAAAGCGGATGCTTTACATTGTCAATAATTGCAACTACAACAGTCTTATCCATTTTATCGCTAACGACCATGCCGACTCTTGTCTTTCTCAAATTTCTTTCAGCCACTGTAAAGCCCTCCTTTTACTGCTGTGCGGACTGAATTTCCGCAGTGCGGAGTGCAGTCTTTACACGTGCAATATCTTTCTTAACAGCCTTAATGCGAGCTGTATTCTCCAGCTGATTAGCTGCAAGCTGGAAACGAAGTGCAAAGAGCTCTTCCTTCAGATCACTCAGCTTGGAATTCAATTCATCAACTGTCATAGCGTTTACTTCAGTTGCCTTCATTACTGCTCGCCTCCTTCTTCAGCTTTTGCTACAAACTTGCACTTGATAGGAAGTTTGTGCATTGCAAGACGCATTGCTTCTCTTGCTGTTTCTTCCGGTACACCTGCAATTTCAAACATTACACGACCCGGCTTAACTACTGCTACCCAGTATTCCGGTGCACCCTTACCGGAACCCATACGAGTACCAGCTGGCTTCTTTGTTACCGGCTTATCTGGGAAAATCTTGATCCATACCTGACCGCCACGCTTTATATAACGTGTCATTGCGATACGGGCAGCTTCGATCTGGTTTGAGGTGATCCATGCTGGCTCAAGAGCCTGAAGACCATACTCACCATTGCTTACAAAGTTTCCTCTGTATGCCTTACCTGTCATACGTCCTCTGTGGACACGACGATATTTTACTCTCTTCGGAAGCAGCATTACTGGTTACCTCCTTCTTTTTTAGCGTCACGACGGAAGTTGCCGCCGTTTCTTCTGTCACCATTGCGGTTGTCACGACGTCTTCTGTCATCTCTTCCGCCACGGTTATTGTCACGGGACTTTCTCTCAATCTTTTCTCTCTGTGCAGCAGCCTTAGCAGCATCACCCTTGAGAACTTCGCCCTTGTAAATCCATACCTTTACGCCCAGACGACCATATGTGGTGTGAGCTTCAGCTGTACCATAGTCGATGTCTGCACGGATTGTCTGCAGTGGAATTGTACCTTCGTGGTATGTCTCAGAACGTGCGATTTCTGCACCGCCAAGACGACCTGAAACAGTTGTTTTAATACCCTTCGCACCCATACGCATTGCACGGCCGATGGACTGCTTCATTGCACGACGGAAAGAAGCTCTGTTTTCAAGATCAAGTGCGATCTTTTCAGCTACCAGCTGAGCATCCATATCAGGCTGCTTAACCTCTACAATGTTTACATATACCTGCTTGCCCATCAGCTTTTCCAGCTGTGCACGAAGCTTGTCGATTTCTGCGCCGCCACGACCAATTACTACTCCTGGCTTTGCACAATGAATGTGGATTCTTACCTTATCTGCGAAACGCTCAATCTCAATCTTTGGAACACCTGCTGCATACAGGTTCTTCTTGATGAACTTACGAACGTTGTAATCTTCAACCAGCATATCGCCGAAATCAGCCTTGTTCGCAAACCAGCGTGAATCCCAATCTTTAATGACACCAACACGGAGACCGTGCGGATTAACCTTCTGGCCCATATCTAAACCTCCTTGGGATTATTCTTCTTCTTTAAGAACAACAGTGATGTGTGAAGTTCTCTTGTAAATGCGGAATGCTCTGCCCTGTGCTCTCGGCTGAATCCTCTTCATAATTGGACCCGGAGTAACATAGCATTCTGCTACAACAAGATTATCCTTGTTCATGCTGTGGTTGTTTTCTGCGTTTGCAATAGCGGACTTCAAAAGCTTAGCCACCATAGGGCTAGCTGCTTTCGGGGTGAGGTCCAGTGTTGCCAGTGCAATATCAACAGGCTTGTTTCTAATCAGATCAAGTACGATCTGTACCTTTCTCGGCGCAATGCGAGCATTTCTAAGATATGCTCTTGCTTCCATTTGAACTCCTCCTTCCGCAATTACTTCTTGCCGTTATTTGATGTTTTAGAACCTGCGTGGCCCTTAAATGTTCTTGTTGGTGCGAATTCGCCCAGCTTATGACCAACCATGTCCTCTGTTACATATACTGGAACATGCTTACGACCATCATGTACGGCAAATGTGTGTCCTACGAAATCCGGGAAAATGGTGGACGAACGGCTCCAAGTCTTGAGCACTTTCTTTTCGCCGGCTTCATTCATAGCCATTACTCTCTTCATCAGAACCTCTTGTACGTATGGTCCCTTCTTGATGCTTCTGCTCATGAATCTGTTCCTCCTTTCCCTTTATTTACCGTTGCGACGCTTTACGATATACTTATCGGAAGGATTATGCTTGTTTCTGGTCTTATAACCCAGAGCTGGCTTGCCCCAAGGTGTTACAGGACCCGGACGTCCGATAGGTGACTTACCTTCACCACCACCATGTGGGTGATCGCATGGGTTCATTACAGAACCTCTTACTGTAGGTCTCCAACCCTTGTGACGCATACGTCCAGCCTTACCATAACTTACGTTTTCGTGGTCAATGTTTGAAACCTGACCAATAGAAGCACGACAACTAATCGGTACTTTTCTCATTTCACCTGAAGGAAGTCTTACAAGTGCATACTTCTCTTCCTTGCCCATGAGCTGTGCCATGTTACCAGCACTTCTTACAAGCTGAGCACCCTTTCCAGGATAAAGTTCAATACCGTGGATAAATGTACCAACTGGAATTGCACTCATTGGAAGTGCGTTGCCCGGCTTAATATCTGCATCAACACCTGAACGAACTGTATCGCCAACCTTCATGCCTTCAGCAGCAAGGATATAGCTCTTTGTTCCGTCCTCATATTGAATCAATGCGATGAACGCACTTCTGTTTGGATCGTACTCAATTGTAAGAACCTGTGCATTCATGCCGTCCTTTGTTCTCTTAAAGTCGATTACACGATACTTTCTTCTATTAGCACCGCCTCTGTGACGAACAGTGATTCTGCCGTAGCTGTTTCTACCTGAATTTTTCTTCAGTGGCTCAAGCAGGCTCTTCTCCGGACTAACCTTTGACAGAGAAGAATAATCTGTAACTGTCATATTACGGCGTGAAGGTGTAGTCGGCTTATAAGTTTTTATTGCCATTTATTTCACTCCTTAAATGCTCTTTTGCGGGAGCATTACTCCCATACCTGATTGTTTTTATTCAACAATCTCTATTAGAACATACCATCGAAGAATTCGATAGTGCCCTTGCGCTTCTTTTCAGTAGGCTCTGGATTGATAGTAATGATAGCCTTCTTATAGTCAGCCTTCTTACCAACATATCTGCCTACACGCTTTGTACGTCCAATGCAGTTGAGTGTGTTTACCTTAACAACTTCTACATTAAACAGAGCCTCAGCAGCTCTTGCAATCTCTACCTTGTTTGCATTTTTTGCAACTTTAAAGGTATACTTGCTGTTTGCCATACCGTCTACGCTCTTTTCAGTGATTACCGGTGTCAAAATGATGTCCTGTGGTGCTTTCACTTTGCATACACCTCCTCAATCTTTGCAACAGCATCCTTAGAAACGATGAACTTGTCATAGTTTAAGATGTCGTATACATTCAGGGTGTTGACAGCAGCTGTCTTTATTCCCTTAATATTTGCAGCACTCTTGATTACCTTGCTGTTTGCTTCAGCTGTAACGATCAGTGCCTTGCCTTCTACATTCAGTGCCTTCAGCATTTCAACAATTGTCTTTGTCTTGTATGCATCTACAGTCAGTGTATCAAGTACGATCATATTGTTATCAAGAACCTTTGTTGAAAGTGCAGACTTCATAGCCAATCTGCGAACCTTCTTGTTCAGTGCATAACGATAATCTCTCGGCTTTGGACCAAGTGCCACACCACCGTGTGTCCACTGTGGAGCTCTGATGGAACCCTGTCTTGCGTGACCTGTTCCCTTTTGTCTCCAAGGCTTTCTGCCGCCGCCACGAACCTCTGTACGAGTAAGCGTGGACTGTGTACCCTGACGCTGATTTGCAAGATAGTTAACTACCATTGCGTGCATTACTGCTTCGTTCGGTGTAATTCCAAAGACAGCATCTGCAAGCTCTGTTTCAGAAACAGCCTTACCTGCCATATCAAAAACTGAAATCTTTGCCATTTGTGTTGCCTCCTTTCTTACGCCTTAACGCTGTTTATGATTGTCACAATGCTGCCCTTAGCGCCAGGAATTGCGCCCTTTACAGCGATGAGATTATTCTCTGTATCAATCTTTACAACTTCCAGATTCTGTACGGTTACCTTTTCAGCACCCATATGACCCGGCATACCCTTACCTTTATAAATACGGGATGGTGATGAACAAGCTCCCATTGAACCTGCTTCTCTGTGTACAGGACCTGTACCGTGAGTCATCTTAAGTCTGTGCTGATTGTGACGCTTGATTGCGCCGGCAAAACCCTTACCCTTGCTGGTGCCGCTAACATCAACGCTGTCGCCTACCGCGAATGTGTCAGCCTTAATAATATCTCCAACGTTCATGCTGTCGCAGCCGTCAAGCTTAAATTCCTTTAACGTCTTCTTTGCTGCAACCTCTGCCTTGTCGAAGTGACCCTTCATCGGCTTGTTTACTTTCTTAGGCTTCACTTCGCCAAATCCGATCTGCACTGCTGAATAGCCGTCATTCTCGATTGTCTTCTTTTGAACAACAACACAAGGACCTGCTTCAACAACAGTTACCGGGATTACCTTGCCGGACTCATCAAAAATCTGCGTCATGCCGATTTTCTTGCCGATAATTGCTTTCTGCATTTATTTTTCCTCCTGTAGGTTATTGGTTGACCTTTCATCAACTTGACCTTTACGGTTATTGGTTGGCTTTCGCCAACATTACCCTTGCAGTATAAACTACAATTACTTAAGCTCCATAACGATGTCTACACCTGCTGGAATTTCCAGTTTCTGAAGAGCTTCAGTTGTTTTTTGTGTAGGTCTGATCACATCCACAAGTCTTTTGTGTGTGCGAATTTCAAACTGTTCACGGCTATCCTTGTACTTATGAGTAGCTCTCAGTACAGTGATGATCTCCTTGTCAGTCGGAAGTGGGATCGGACCTGATACTCTTGAACCGCTTCTCTTAGCTGCTTCAACAATCTTTGCTGCTGCTGCATCCACAGTTGCGTGCTCATAGCCTTTGATCTTGATTCTGATTTTCTCATTGACTGCCATTTATTTTCGCCTCCTTAGCATAATGTTAGAGGGGCTGAGATTTCTCTCACAGGATTGTTACACGCTGCCGGGTGTTTCACGCCAGCATAATACAAATGACTCGAAAAACTTATGTTTCCCGAGCCAGCATAATCTTAACACAATAAAAGCTTAACATAATAAACATTACGCAGAATGCACCTCTACGCACATTTAAGTTTTACCACATACTGTGTCATTATCCTGCTTCGCCCGGTTTTAAATCGGACATACTCCACGAAAATTACCCGACACACCGCCGGCAACCTTTCGCTTCAACGCATATCTATTGCAATCACGCTCGTATATTATAGCATACTTTTCCTGCCTTGGCAATACCTTTATGCCTTTTATTATGTAAACTTTTTATTAATAGAAGCTTTTTACACTGTGTATCTCACACATACTTATTATACACTCTATATATATACATTTATATATAAATATATTAAAAAATATTTTTACTTTAATTTATTATTTCTCTTTTCTATTGCATTTATATAATATCTATGTTATACTATATGTGGTTATATATAAATCCTGTAAGATTTATTTAAATCCTACGGTTATTATATAATAGT
>CANOIR010000042.1 GCA_947566125.1 uncultured Ruminococcus sp.
AAGAGGATTTTTATTTTATTCATTCTCATTCTTATTTGCCGGATTTGCAATTTTCGGTTCATCCTTCTTTACTGCACTTAATAATGGTATTATTTCAGCATTGATCTCCTTCTTGCGTACACTTATATTTCAAGCAGCTGCTGTACTGATATTACCGCTGATACTAGGAATTGACGGTATCTGGATTTCAACAGCTATTGCAGAATGCCTTGCCGTTGTTTTAACAATAATATGCATATTTATACAACGGAAAAAATATCACTATTTATAATTTTTAATAATAAAAAAGCGGAAACATTTTTGGTGTTTCCGCTTTTTTATTAAAATTAAATCATACACTCAATGCGTATAATATTAAATTTAAACCATAACTTTTTCTTTTTCCATTTCTAATTTTTTTATTGATCTAAGCTCAAAACTCATCATAATAATAGTAACTAAAAATGAAAGTATATCTGCCGCAGGTGCTGAGTACATTATACCATCAAGCTTCCATATATAAGAGAATATAAATAATAATGGCATAAGGAAAAGGAACTGTCTTGTAAGTGATAAAAATACACCCTTATATGCCTTTCCTATTGATGTAAAGAATGTTGACACTATAGGCTGGAAAAAGTTTATTATAGATGCAATTAAGAATATACGGAAGAATTTTACACCAAACTCCACATAATCATCGTTGCCTTCACCAAACAGTGAAAGAATATTCGCCGGAAATACTTGAAATATAATAAATGCTATAAGAGATAATCCGCCCCCAAGTGCAAGGGTGAGAAAAAGTGCATTTCTTACTCTGTCATAATTTTTAGCTCCGTAATTATAACTCTCGATAGGTTGACTTCCTTGGGAAAGTCCAATAATAAATGAGAAGAATACCTGAAATACTTTCATAACTATTCCTGCAACTGCTATAGCTGTAGTTGCTCCGTATTTAGAACTTTCTCCATAAGTAGCAAGAAGCTGATTCATAACTATCTGAACTACCATCATTGCAAGCTGATTAAAACAAGATGCCATTCCAAGCAATGAAATTTGCTTTACATTTACAAACTTAGGAATAAAATGCTTTATTGTAAGCTTTACTGTCTTATAATTTTTAAGATAATATATTACTATTACAGAAGAGATTATTTGTCCTATAATAGTTGCCAATGCAGCACCTGCCATGCCCCAATTAAATACAAGAACAAACAAGGCATCAAGTATAATATTTATAACTGCACCGACAATATTGCAAAGCATTGTCATCTGCGGACTTCCGTCTGCTCTTATAATATGTCCTCCGCCTGCTGTAAGTATCATAAAAGGAAATCCTATTGCAGTAATACGTACATAAACAGCCGCATACTCTTCAACAACACCGCCTTCTGCACCGCAAAGTTTAAGAATAGGTGAAAGAAAGACTTCTGTTATTATCATAAGTACAACGCCGCATATAAAAAGCATCGCAGATGAATTTCCCGCAAAATAAGCAGCTCTTTTTTCATCGCCTTTTCCCATTGACAGATTAAAACACGATGCACCGCCTATTCCAAAAAGCAATGCCAATGCTATACATGATGTTGTAAGCGGAAAGGCTATATTAGTTGCTGCATTGCCGTCTATTCCAACTGACTGACCTATAAACAACTGGTCAACTATATTATACAATGCTGATACCAACATTGCTATAATACTCGGCACTGCAAATTTTTTCATAAGAACACCTATTTTTTCAGTGCCTAAAAATGTTCTGTCTGATGTTTTTTCCATTTTTTATCTCTCCTTTTATTATAATTATAAAAACAAGCTGTCGCCAGCTCGACCGCCCTACGACCCCCTCCTTCACTTTTTCAATCCGTATAAAAATTCTCCTTTGAAAATGGAGAAAGATCTACATTAGCGGTGAAGTGATTGATAATAAAATATAAAAAGGCTGCTGCAACTCAAATCTCTGCAACAGCCTCAATTTATCATTTAAGCGTAACAATAGTTACACCATCTTCACCTTCTCCAAATACTCCAAGGCGAAATGACTTTACATAAGGCAGCTTTTTGAGCCTCTGATGAACCGCTTTTCTAAGAAGTCCGGTTCCCTTTCCGTGTATAATAGTTACTGTTGAAATATGTGATAAAACTGCACGGTCAAGAAATGCTTCCATTTCATAAACACCTTCATCACAAGCTCTTCCTCTTATATCAAGTTCCATAGAACCGCTACGTTCTGCTTTTGCAGATACCCTTCCCTGTTTTCGCTGTAGTCTGTCGTTTTGTTTCTGCTGTTTCTGTGACTGATTTTCAACAAGCCTTAGTCTTGAAACTTTAACCTTTGTTTTCATAACACCCATCTGAACGAAAACTTGTCCGCTGCTGTCTACATTACCTGCAATAACACCCTTTTGCTTTGTATCGGCAATAATAACAGTATCACCACTCTTTAAAGGACGTGGCAAAGTATATTCTTCGTCTGTTACATCATCAATAGGATTGGCTGTATTGTACATCTTATTAAATCTCTGCTTGCTGCCGGATTTTGCAGCAGATACAGCATCTGCAAAATTTGCCTTTTCTTTTTCTTTTCTAAGTTTATCAAGCTCATCAAGCAATGCATTTGACTCCGCTTTTGTTGTTTCAATTATATTATTTACCTGAAGACGTACTTGTTCCATACGCTGAGCTTTTTCTTCTTGGAATTGCTCCATTTCATCAGCAAGCTCTTTTTCATGTTCTTCTGCCTTTATTCTTGCTGTTTCAGCCTTTTCAAGTTCATTTTCAAGCTGAATACGTGTATTCTCCAGTTTCTCAACAGCCTTTTCAAAGCGTGTATTTTCCTGACTTACAAGCGTTTTAGCATGATTTATAACATCTTTTGAAAGACCAAGCGTTTCAGTGATTGCAAATGCATTTGACTTACCGGGTGCACCTATTATAAGCCTATATGTTGGACGCATATTTTCTACATCAAATTCACAAGACGCATTTTGAACATCATGCTGTTCAGTCGCATAGAGTTTCAGCTCCTGATAATGTGTTGTTACCATAAGCTTTGCACCATTATCTTTAAGCCTTGATATTATAGCTTCAGCAAGTGCCGCACCTTCTACAGGATCAGTACCTGAACCAAGCTCATCAAAAAGCACTAAGGAACTGTCATCGGCTTCCTCAAGAATGTATATTACTTCTTTCATATGAGCAGAAAATGTAGAAAGATTTTGCTCAATGCTTTGAGTATCTCCTATATTTGCATAAACAGATTTAAAGACAGAAATACGGCTGCCTTCCGCTGCCGGAATAAGAAGTCCACACATAGTCATAAGCGTAAGCAAGCCACAAGTTTTTAATGCAACTGTCTTACCGCCAGTATTTGGACCGGTTATTATAAGTGCATTGCAATTATCGCCGAGAGAAAATGATATAGGTACTACACGGTCAGAAGGAATCAGAGGATGACGTGCTTTTTTCAAATCTATAATTCCATCATCAGACAAAATAGGCTCAAATGCTTTCATCTGAGCTGCAAGGTTTGCTTTTGCAAAATATATATTTAACTCTGCACACACACCGTGATTATTTATAATAGCATCAGCCCATGATGCACAATCTTCACAAAGTTCATTTATAATGCGTTCTATCTCTTCTTGCTCTTCAACTTCAAGCAGACGAATATCATTGTTGGCCTCAACTATAGAAATCGGCTCAATAAATATTGTCTGACCGGACGCTGACGAATCGTGTATAAGTCCCTGTATATGAGTACGATGTTCTGCTTTTACCGGAAGAACAAAACGTCCGTCACGCAATGTTACTCTTGTATCCTGAAGGCATTTTTGAACATCCTGATTGCGTACCATTTTATCAAGTGTGTCACGCAAATGCTGTTGTGAACGGCTTATCTTTCGCCTTATCTGGGAAAGTGCTACACTTGCTGCATCTGCGATCTCATCTTCCGAAATAATTGAACGCTCAAGTTTCTCCAAAAGATATGGAACAGGCGTAAGCTGTGAAAAAAGATAATCAAGTTCAGTATCCATATCTGAACAGTGATCATACCAATCAGATAAAACCTGAATTTGTCTAAGTATTACTGCAATATCCATAAGATCTTTAAGCGAAAGCCTTGCACCTGATTTAACACGTCTTAGCGACATACGCATATCACGGAAATTGTAAAATGACGGCGTACCAAAACGCATGGCAAGTGACAAAGCTTCAGAAGTCTTTGCAAGTTCTTCACGCACACGAGAAATATCTGTTTCCGGCTTGAGTTTAAGTGCCATATCTTTTGATATTTCATTTGAGGTCTTATCTGACAGCATTTCAAGTATCTTATCAAGCTCTAATATTTTTTCGTATTTATTCATAAAACCTCCTGTCGTTTTATTTTATATGCTTTATTTTAATATTTCATATTTCTCTCAATATTATGATAAAATTCAAGGCTTCGTAGCTTTACTGACATATGACTGCATATAAAAGCTTCCGAAAATCTTGAAACAATATCTATAACTTCATCGCCTGCTCTAAAATTAAACAAACGATCTAAATCTACAAGTGTAATATGACGAATCATTTCAAGTCCTGCAAGGCTCATATAATAAGCATTATATAAATCTGAGCCTTCATTTTTATTTAACTTATCATAACAACTTCTGCACCAAAAACATCCTTCTGAAGCGGAAAAAACAAGCCTTTCCGGTAAATGATTCATACATCCTTTACACATAAGTACATCAGGCATAAATCCCATTTCAGAGGCAAATCTAAGCTCAAATAAAGGCTTTAGCATTTTAGCGTCACGTTTTCCCTCTGTAAGATAAAATAACGTATTAAGAATAAGTCTTAGTATAATATTATCCTGCTTATCTTTTGGTACAGTCGTTCGTATAAGCTCGGCAAAATAAGACGCCAGACTAAGATCACGAAGATTTTCACGCAGCTGGTAGAAAATCCGAATCGGCTTGGCGTTTTGATAATAATATCTGTCTTTACACTGCTCTATACAAAAATCTGCATACGAAAACAGCTGAGTAGCAGCGATGCTCTTTCCGGTTATTTTTTTTGAACCACGAACAAAGACCGTCACTACTCCAAGCTCTTCGGTCAGCATATCAATAAATCTTCCCTTATCTCCTGCTTGTGTTTCATGCAGAACCAGACCTTTCATTGAAAGCATAATAACACGCAGACCTTTCTGTATTCTTATTATCTGCTATGGCAGATTCTTTACGATAACTAAGATAATCATCAATCTTTCCTGTAATACAAAATATTTCCCAAGATGTCAATCAACTCACCTCCGGAAATATTATAGGTAAAAGCAATTAAAATATGGCTGTCAAAAATTACGTGCCATCGTCAGCAAGTCCAAAATTCTTGATAAGACCTTCTTTATTTCTCCAGTCCTCCTTGACTTTTACCCAGCACTTCAGATTAACCTGAATTCTAAAAAAGTTTTCAAGGTCATATCTTGCAGCAGAGGCAATGCGTTTTAACATAGCTCCGCCCTTGCCTATTACAATTCCCTTGTGTGACATTCTTTCACAATATATTACAGCGTCAATATCAAGTATATCTTTATCGTCACGTTCTTCCATTCTTTCAATGCCAACGGCTATACCATGTGGTACTTCCTTTTCAAGTGCATTGAGAATTTTTTCACGAATCATTTCAGCTGCAAGAACCTTTTCAGGCTGATCTGTAAATTTTTCATCAGGGAAAAAGTGAGGTGACCCTTTGGCAAGCTTCATGACTTCTTCTTCTACAATGGAAATGCCGTCTTCATAAATAACGCTTATAGGAACAATGGAATCAAAATTATACTTTTGACTAAGCTCTGTAATAATATGAACAAGTGCAGACTTATCAGACAGCAGATCTATTTTATTAAGCACAAGTATGATCTTAGCCTTTGATCTCATAAGATTTTTAAGGAGTTCATCTTCTTCATCGCTTACAAAACGATTTGTACAGTCCATCACAAACAAAACAGCATCCATATCAACAATAGAGCTTTTGGCAGCATTAAGCATATGGGTACTGAGCTTATTCTTGGGTTTATGCAGTCCAGGTGTATCCATAAATACCATCTGCGTATCACCTACTGTTTTAATTCCTGTGATACGAGTTCGTGTTGTCTGCGGCTTATTACTTACAGAGGCTATTTTCTCACCTATTATCGCATTTAGAAGAGATGATTTGCCTGCATTAGTTCGTCCAACAATAGATACAAATACAGATTTTGTCATACTCATTCTTCCTCATTAACAAAAGTGTTTTCTCTTGAAATTCCAAGTTCGCCCAAAACCTGTTCTTCTTTTTCTCTCATAATTCTTTCATCAAGAGGACTTGTTTCATGGTCATAGCCAAGAAGATGAAGCATTGAATGAACTGTAAGAAAACCTATTTCTCTTTCCAATGAATGACCATAGATCTTAGCCTGACGCATTGCTGTTTCAAGAGAAATAACAACATCGCCAAGAAGAGCGCAACCGGTTTCTTTATTTACATCATATTTACCTTCTGAACCAAGAGGAAATGACAAAACATCAGTTACACTATCCTTGTTACGATAAATCTTATTAAGGCTGCGTATTTCATTGTTGCTTACAAATGATACGCTGACCTCTGCATTTTGATTAAAATTTTCCATTCTGAGTACTGCCTGACAGCAGCGGCGAATCAAAAGTCTTATTCCTACCGGAACTTTTATCTCCTTCTGATTATTTTTAACTGAAACTTTTACCTTTATTACTTGCATTGCTTTCTCCTTTTAAATTATAATATTTTTCATAGGCTTTAATAATATCCTGAACAAGTTTATGTCTAACGACATCTTTATTTGTAAATTCCTGTATATATATATCTTCAACATGACGAAGTACTTTCATAGCTTCCAAAAGACCGCACTTGCGTTTGTCTGGAAGATCTATCTGAGTTGTATCGCCTGTAATAACCATTTTCGACTGGTGTCCAAGTCGTGTCAAAAACATTTTCAGCTGTTCTGATGTGGTGTTCTGTGCTTCATCAAGAATGATAAATGCATCATCAAGAGTACGTCCTCTCATATATGCAAGAGGTGCAACTTCTATACTGCCACGTTCCATATGCTTCTGAAAAGTTTCTGCTCCAAGCATTTCAAACAAAGCATCGTAAAGTGGTCTTAAATAAGGGTCAACTTTGTTCTGCAAATCACCTGGCAAAAATCCAAGCTTTTCTCCAGCCTCTACCGCAGGTCTTGTCAAGATGATTCTGTTTACCTCATGACGCTTAAATGCCTTTACTGCCATTGCAACAGCAAGATAAGTTTTTCCTGTTCCTGCCGGACCTACTCCAAATACAATTGTGTTTTTCTTTATTGCATCAACATATTTCTTCTGTCCTACTGTCTTTGCTCTTACAACTTTTCCTGTTGCAGTAAGGCAAACACCATTCTCTGTAAGAGAATCTATTTCATCGGCTTCTCCGTCATCGACCATAGAAGTCACATATCGTACAGTCTGCACATTTACCAACTGTCCTGTATCTGACATATGCATAATCGCTTGAATTGCACTTTCAGCACTATCTGCGGATTTTTCATCGCCTGTAATTTTTATTTCTTCTCCTCGGCACACAATAGATACATTATATTGTTTTTCAAGAGCTTTTATATTTTCATCAAAGCTCCCGCATATTTCCTGCATCTGTGTACTGTCTTGAACTGTAATTCGTCTTTCAGTCATATAAACTATTGAACCTTTCTCTTACATTGTTCAGCTGAGAATCTGTTTGAATAAATTCAAAATTTATAAAATCATTTTAAATAGAAATACATCATTTAAAGCTCAAACAGGTTCTTAGTACATTGTAACACATTTTATCCTTATTTTCAAGGGATTTAGAAAACTTTGCTAAAATAATATGCAATTTATTTACATCAAAGTTAATTTTAGCACCTTCATTCGACATCTAATAAAACATTTAAGAATATATATATTTTTGATATTAAAAGCAAGTATATTATAATTCATTTTTCAAAAGATATAAGGAAGCAAAGCTTAAATAGCAACTATGTATTTTTAGGATCTCAATATCAGAAAGGAAAAATGAAAAATGAAAAAGCTTATTAAATCAGAATTTGAAACTCTTGATATGGCAGAAAAGGCTGCTATTGCCGTAAATAAAAAACTGCCTTTTATAAAGAAAATACACGTATATCCGCTTAATCCGGAAAGTGTTGATATTACAGAAAACCATGAAAAACGTTTCACACTTTTGCCAACAGCTGTTACCTCTATGAATTATATAACCGCACTTGTAGAAACTGATTATAACTTTGAAGATATTCCAGAAGAAAAACAGCGTCAAACATCATTTGTTGAATTTACCTGTGACGAACAGTATATCAACGCTGTAGAACATATATTGATACAAATGGGTGGAAGTTCTATTACAGCGTCATAAAACAGCATCGATACGCATAAACTTTACAAAACAATATCGGACAGCACTGGCATCAACAGCGTTGTCTTTACATCTGGAGGTCAAAAATGACAGAATATTTACCTGAAGGCAGCAGACTGCACAAAGCCGAAAATTTAACAGCACTAAGAAGCACAGAAGCACTTTTAACAGCTATGAAAAAAGGAACAGTACTGGAAGCACGTGCAACAGTTTGTGACAGTTCACACAACTTGATAGTAGACCTGCCATGTATGAAAGGGATCATCCCAAGAGATGAAGGAGCACGTGGCATAAACGATGGAACTACAAGAGATATTGCACTTATTGCACGTGCAGGAAAACCGGTATGTTTTAGAGTAATGAAAATTGAACAGGACGAAAAAGGCTCACCGGTAGCAATATTGTCAAGACGCTCGGTACAAGAAGAGTGTTGGAACAATTATCTTTCAAAGCTCAGAGCCGGCGATATTATTCCGGTACGCATAACTCATATGGAAAGATTTGGATGTTTCGTAGATGCCGGCTGTGGAATTCCATCTCTTATTCCTATTGATTCCATATCAGTTTCAAGAATAAGTCACCCATCTGATAGATTCCGTACAGGACAGAATATTAGAGCAGTTGTAACAGGATTTGAAATGGGTAAGCTTTGCTTAAGTCATAAAGAACTTCTTGGAACATGGGAAGAAAATGCAGAACTTTTTTCAGTAGGTGAAACAGTCGCAGGAATAATACGTTCAGTTGAAGATTATGGTGTATTCATTGAACTTACACCTAATCTTGCCGGACTTGCAGAGCCACAACCTCAGCTGCGTACAGGACAATGTGCCAGTGTTTACATAAAAGCACTGATACCTGAAAAAATGAAAGTCAAACTTGTGATCGTAGATGTATTTGAACCGGATTATCAGATTTCTCCTATGAAATATTTCATCAATGAAAATCATATAAGCCACTGGAAATATACTCCGCCAAATGCTCCTAAACTTATTGAAAGTGTATTTGACTGATAATACCATTTTATTTTTTATAATTATATTTTAAATCAAATCAGCCCTGAACATTGTTCTAATATGTTCAGGGTCTTTATTTGCTTTAAACACTTCAAAAAAATATAACATAAAATACAATTAAGATGCTTAGATGAAAAAAAGGTGAAAATATACATCAAATAATTGACATTAGTAATTATATATTGTATAATATTTAATGTGAAAAAAATTATATGCAACTTGCAGCAGAAGGGCTGATATATTATATGAAAAAAAGTTATATTGCAGCTTTTGTATTGAGTTTAATGATAACAACACAATTTGCTGTTGACATCAATGTGGAAGCTGCTGATAAAAAAAATGTTCCTCATGTTTATAACAAACAGGAAATCGTTGAAAAATTATGTGCGGATAAATCTCTTACAGCTCTTTCATTATTGACAGATGGTATCTCGGATGAATCAAAAACAGCCATTCTTCCTAAAAGCTACAGCCTTAGAGAAGAAGGCATTGTAACACCTGTAAAAGATCAGGGCAAATATGGAATGTGCTGGTCATTTGCGGCAATGAATTCTGTAGAATCTTCTCTTGTAAAAAAAGATTCTGATATTGACCTGTCAGAATGGATACCTGCATATTATACATACTGCAAACAATTCGGTTTCCCGCTTTATGATAAAAATAATACTATATTTGATCAAGGCGGAATGTATAAATATTCTTCTTCAATGCTTGCTGCCGGAATAGGTGCTTTTGATGAAAGATATGATAAATGGTACTACGGTGATGAATCCATTTTAAAAAGCAAAAGATCTGCTGATGATGTAAGGGCAATGCGTGATTACCAAATTACAGATATTGAATATTTTTCATACTGGCAAGATAATGACGATATTCTGCCTTATCAAATACACGCAATTCAAAATGCGGTCTACAATGGTCATTCTCTCGTTTTAAACTATGCTCATTTTGATGATTGCTATTATGATAAAAAAGCATCATATTTTACAAGTGATCTTTGTATTGAAAATGCAGATGAATTTCCGCTGCATTCTGTAAATATAATAGGCTGGGATGACAATTATTCATCTGAAAACTTTTTGAATAAGCCTGACCGTGACGGTGCATGGCTTTGTAAAAACAGCTGGGGCGAAGACTGGGGCGATGGAGGATATTTCTGGCTCTCATACGCCGACCCTACTATTTATGATATATTTTATCTTGATGCCGAATCATCAGAAAAATATAATGATATTCATATTTACGATAACTATGGAGCTACAAATTTCATTTCATCTGAAAAAAATTTAACAACAACGTCTGACTACATGGCAAATGTTTTCACTGCTGACAAGGACTGTTTCGTTACAGCAACTATGCTTAGTACAAGCAAGACTGACGAGAAATATGATATTTCAATATACACCGAACTTAGCGACCCTAATAATCCTTGTTCTGGAAAACTTTGCAGCACAATAAGTGGATCTTTGCCTAATGCAGGCTATCATACAATAGATCTTGAAACACCTGCTTTTGTAAGTGCAGGAGATAGCTATTCTATCGTTGTAAAATTAAGCGGTGACAGCGGCTATCACATCCCATGTGAAGGATATATTGATTATGAAATCTTCTATAAAGACGGTTCAAGCGAATATGTAAACGATGAAATGAAAAATTATATCTTAAATGATTTTGAAAAAGGTCAAAGTTTTATAAGCTCTGATGGAATAAAGTGGAGTGACAATTATGAAAACGGAACTCATGAATATGAAATAAAGTGCAATGACGATGAAAAAGAAAAATATGTATACTATGAAGTCATTACAAACAATAGTATAAAATCATTCACTAAACCCGTTGATTCTGTAATATTCTCTGAATATTCAGATGAACTGCCGCTTGGCACTAATATAAAACTTGAATCGCCTTCGGGCAGTGAAATAAAATATTCCATAAATGGAAGTCCTTATCAAACTTATGATTCCCCTATCATTTTTGATGGAGATATGGTAATATCTGCTTATACAAATGAGAATAATATATTTGAAAAAAAATATGTGCAGCAAAAGGCCGTTTTATCAAGTGTACTTATGAATAACGGAATAAAAAGTAAATACATATATGAAACGGAAAAGGGCAGCAGTCGATATACCGAACACGTATCAATAAGTGAAGACAGCGTATGTTTACAGCTTATATCAACAGGTGATATATATATTGACGGTACAAAAATCACTTCAGGAGAAAATTACAATATATCACTCAACAATGGATTCAATGATATAAATGTAAGCGTTTCCGAAGAAGGCAAGATAACTAATCAATACACTCTTACATTTATCAAGGTAAAAACCATAGTCGGTGATGTAGATGCAGACGGTGTAATAAATATAGCTGATGCTGAAGAAGTGCTTGATATTTATACCCAAAATGCGGCGAATTCACAGAATGATAAATACAATGCTCATCAATACGCCAATGCCGATGTAAACGGTGACGGTAAAATAGATATATCAGATGCAATGCTTATACTCAAATACTACTCCGAAAACGCTGCCAAATAATTTAACATTCTAAAATAAAAAGCCCACTGTAAAAATACAGCGGGCTTTTTTATATTTGTAATTATTATTTCTTACTAAAAACAAATATGTATTATACTAATAAATTTATTATTAGTTAGCAGTTGCCGGTGATACATCCTCCATAGCACTACCTGTTTCTGCACTTACAAATTCAAGTGCTCCGGAATCGAACTCAACCTTAAAGAGCATTCCTACAATACCAGGGTTATCGCTAATATCAAGTGAAATTGTAATGGTATCCCCAACCTTACCACTTGCACATGAAGCGGATATAGTGAACTGACCCGGCTGAACCTGAGATGGCTGAGTAGGAGTTGCATTACCAACAGTAACATAACCGCCTACAGTCTTTACATCAAGCTGTTCTTCTGCCCAGTTTACAAAGTCAGGAGATGACAAAACGATAGGATAATTTCCATCAGGAGTATTTTCCTTGATTTTAAATTCAAGCTTTATCATATCGCCATTGAATATCTTATCAGTATTGCCTGTCATATCAAGCCAATAAACCGGCTTTGAAACAGGAATAGAAACATATTTATTCTGAATTTCTGTAACTACTTCTGTAACAGTCTGACCGCTTGAATCTTTAGCAGGGCTGCCATTTTTTTCAGTAACTACGACTTTCTTTGTATGAACTTCTGTCTGTATAGGTGCAGGTGCTTCAGTAGGATCCTGAGCTCCTCCTCCAAGAATATTGCTTGGGTCTACACCAAATGTAATTTCCTGCTTCAAGAAAGATGTAGGATCTTCAGCAGCTCCTCCATTTGCATTGGCATTAGCGTTTGCAGCTTCTGTACCGCTGCTTTCAGCATTGCTGCTCTCGTCGCTTTTCTCACTGTTGTCACTGTTGTTATTATCATTTTCGATAGCTGAACTGTTATCACCGTCAACTACACTACTTTCCCCATTAAGAGAAGCCTCAGCAATACTATCAGAAACAGAAGAAACATCTGTATCGTCTTTGCCACAGGCACTCAATGTACCCCCAATTGCTGCAACTAATAAAATAGCTGCTATACGTGCACTTAATGATTTCATAATATGCCCGTCCTTTCTATTTGGATTTATTCTATTATACACGTCTTTGCCAAAAAAGTCAAGCACTTTTATCAAATTAAAATAAATAGAAGAAAAAAAGTAAAAATCCTTGATTTTTTGATATGAATGAAGTATACTATAAAAGTATACTATAAAAAGTATATTATAAATTGTTTTTTTAATAAAAGGAGTAATAAAAATGTCAGACAGTATATTTACAATAAGTGAGCTTAAACAAAATTATAATACTATAATACGTCTGCTTTCAGATGTACAGGCAGACCATGATCATATGCAAAAATCACTCGACCTTTTGGAAAGATTTCCTGCACAAAATGTTCCCGGTGATATTGCAGGTCAGGCAAAGGCAAATGCCACAATGGAAATTGTAAAATCACGTGAAAATACAAATCAAAAGCTTATTGACGCTTATATGAAAATGTATGATGACTTAAAAGAAGTGGTTTTTGACAATACTGATAAAGAGGAAATTGCAGATGGCGAAAACTGATCTACAGCTTGCTGTTCAGTACACATATGAGCTTTGCGGAAAATATGGATCAAAAGGATATGCCTTAAAAAATATAAATAAAAACGGCAGTCCTACACGTGAATTTGCAAGATTTGCTTATTTGAAATATATGCTTTTTCTTGCTGATTCCAATAATATTATAAATGAAGCTGAAGTAAATTTCATATGCGACTGTTTGAATATGGAAACATCGGTGCAATATCTTAAACGTTTTCTTAATGAAAACAAAATATCTCAGAAAAGCGTATGTGATACACTTGCTCAGCTGCTTGACTTTTTTACTGATATAGATATACTGTACGGCGACCCTAGTGGAAGTATATCTCTATTGTTTATTGAAACGATAAATTCTGTAGGAATTATGCTTACTGTAATGGACGGTTCCGCAGACGCTTTTCAGACAACTGCTATTGCACAGATAATGGTAAAACTGCATTCTCAAAGAGCTGCAAACTTAATGCACTGGCAAAGTCCTCTTAAAAATCGTGCTGCTCATGTGCCTAAAGATTTCTGTATAAAAGCAAACTCTCAAGATAATACTCTTACAGCAAATAAAAAAGAAGATGTCAAAGCAGAAATAACTGAAGAAATTCCTGAAACACTCGATGAACTTATGGAACAGTTACACAGTCTTACCGGTTTAAAACGTGTAAAGGAAGAACTGGATACTTTGATAAATCTTATAAAAGTAAAAAAACTTCGTGAAGAACGTGGCTTGCCAAATCTTTCACTTTCTTTGCATATGGTATTTTCAGGCAATCCCGGAACCGGTAAAACGACTGTTGCAAGATTGCTTTCAAAAATTTATTCAAAACTTGGAATTCTTCGCAAAGGTCATCTTGTAGAAACAGACCGTTCTGATTTAGTAAGCGGTTATGTAGGTCAAACTGCTATAAAAACCGAAAAGATAATCAAAGCTGCTATGGGCGGAGTATTATTTATAGATGAAGCCTATACTCTAACGGCAAGTGCCGGCTCTAATGATTTCGGAATGGAAGCTGTCAATACTCTTTTAAAGGAGATGGAAGATCACAGAGATGATTTCATAGTTATCGTTGCAGGATACCCTGATGAGATGGAACAATTCCTTGAATCAAATCCGGGACTTAATTCAAGATTCCGTACCAAAATATTATTTGAGGATTATTCTCCGCCGGAACTGATGGACATATTTAAAAATATGTGCAAAAATTATGCTCTCACTCCTACAAAAGAAGCTGAACTTAGTGTTCTAAAGTTTTTCCAGAAACGTTGTGAAGAAAATAATGAAAACTTCGCTAACGCAAGAGATGTGCGTAATTTTGTAGACAGTGCAATTTCAAATCAGGCAAATCGAATTGCTAAAATAATCGGTGATATTTCAGATGATATTCTGACATCTTTAGAGCTTTCTGATGTAGAAAATATTATTCTTAACTAATGAGGGCTGATACAATGAATACATATACAACTAAAAGAAAAAGGCATTTGCGTCCAATGCAGGCAATAGCACTTGGTTTCGCAATAATTATTTTAGCAGGCACTTTTCTTCTAATGCTTCCAATCTCACTTAAAGCTGGAAAAGAACTGCCGTTTTATGATGCACTTTTCACATCTACAAGTGCTGTTTGTGTAACTGGTCTTTTAGTAACAGATTCTGCTGATACATTTACAGCATTCGGACAAACTGTACTTGGAATACTTATACAAATAGGCGGACTTGGTATCACAACTATAGGTCTTGGATTTATTTCTATGGCTGGCAAAAAAATACGTATGCGTGATAGAGTCCTTCTCCGTGAAGCACTGAATTACCCGTCTATGATGGGACTGCGTGGACTTATAAAATGGGTTATCCTTACCACTTTTATAGTTGAAGCAATTGGAGCTTTTTTAAGCTTTTTTGTATTTATACAAGACTATCCTTTTTGGCACGCTGTTGGTATAAGTGTATTTCACTCTATAGCTTCATTTAACAATGCTGGATTTGATATTTTAGGAGGCGGAAAAGGTCTTTCTGAATATATAAACAATGTTCCTCTAAATTTAATAACAGCGTTTCTCATTATAGCAGGAGGTATTGGATTTCTTGTTATAAGTGAAGTTATCAAAAAAAGAAATATCCGCAAATGGAGTCTTCATACAAAAACTGTAATGCTAATGACAGTAATACTCACATTTGGCGGAATGCTTCTGCTTAAAATTGCACAAAACGATATTTCATGGCTGGCTGCATTTTTTACAAGTGTTTCAACAAGAACAGCAGGCTTTTCAACTTACAGCATAGGAAATTTCAGCGATGCCGGACTTCTTATAATGATGTTCCTTATGATGATCGGTGCAGCTCCAGGATCTACAGGTGGCGGTATAAAAGTTACAAGTATATTTACAATATTCCGTGCAATTATAGCCTACCCTTCCGGACGCTCTGTTACAGCATTTAAAAAAAGAATTCCTTCTTCTACTGTAAATTCAGCTTTTACAATATTTGTAGTAGCTCTTAGCGTTGTATTTTGCTGTACATTTATGCTGAGTATATTTGAACCTGATATTCCACTGTCCGATCTTTTATATGAATCATTTTCAGCATGTGCAACAGTAGGTCTTTCTACTGGAATAACAGCCGGACTCTGTCTGCCGTCAAAAATATGCATTATAATAACAATGTATATGGGACGACTTGGTTCACTTACCATCGTAGGTCTTTTTGCAAGAAAACACACACAGCTTACAGAACTGCCAGAAGGGCAGATGCCTATTGGATAATGAAAGGAGAGATTATTTTGAGAAAAAAACAACAAAAGAAACTCGTATATGGCATAATCGGTCTCGGACGTTTTGGGTTTGCAGTAGCTGAAACATTGGCTGCAAATGATTGTGACCTTATTGTAGTCGATAAAGATGAAGATAAGATAAATAAAGCATCAGCATTTACGGATAATGCACATATAATAAATTCTATCAGCAAGGAAAGCTTACAGCAGGCTGGCATACATGAATGCGATGTAGTAATAATTGGAATAGCCGAACAAATAGATGTATGTATTCTTACAACTCTTTATGTAAAACGTTTTGGAGTAAAAAGAATCATAGCTAAAGCAATGAGCGAAGAACAAGGCGATATATTGGAAATGATGGGTGCAGAGGTAATATATCCAGAAAGAGATATGGCTATCAGGCTTGCAAATAAGCTCTTAGCTCCTAATCTACTGGAATATATAGAACTTAGCAATAATATAAATATCATGGAAATTGAAATTACAGAAAGACTTGCAGGACAAAGCATTCTATCACTTAATGTGCGTAAAAATTATAAATTAAATATTGTTGCAATAAAACATAATAACGATGTAATAATCAACTTCCAGCCGGACTTCCAATTTACTGTAGGCGATACAATAACGGTAATAGGTCATAAAGAAGATATTTCAAAGTTTGAAGCTATACTGTAATAATTTAATAAGAAGATAAAAATAAAAGACTTTTGGTTCGATTTATTTAGCAATTAAAAATTGCAGAGCCAAAAGTCTTTTTATAATATTATTTTATTAGTTTATCACTCATCTTCCCTTTTGTCAGAATTATTATGATAAAATACCGGCGGATCAGAACGTTTCCATGCCTTTTTATTGTCAGATGTATTTACAGTTTTATTATTATTTAAAGCACCTGCACTCTTTGGTACTATGTGGATCGCATCAGCTGTTTTCTGTTTTTGTTTTGCCGCATATAATGAATAGATACACAGCAAAATATAAGCAACTGATAATAGTGAGGCAAATATCAGACTTACATGAAATGTTGAACCTGGTCCTGATTCCGTAAAGAATGAGGTAAATGCAGATACATTATGCTTTACAACTGATCTATCAACATCGCTAACTGCAACAAGCGGAGTACTTGCAATTACTTCTCCCGAAAATTTAAGTTCCAAATTACCCAAAACATCACCTTTTTTTATAGGTGCTGATATATTTTCATTATATGTAGGTACTTTCTGAATAGCTGAAACATCCACATCTTTGCACCACAGCATATTCAAAGAACTTTCAGGCTTGACCAAAACAAAATTACTGCTACTTCCGCCTGTTACCGGAAGTTCTGCTATCTCTTGGTCATCTCCAATAAGAGTCATATACTGAAAACTCGAAAACGCCCAATCAAGCAATCCTTCCGCATCTTCAATATGATAAAACCGTAATTCTCCGTCTTCATCTTCAAACGGTGCTCCAAGTAAAATAACCAGATATGTTATTCCGTCACGTGTAGCCAGTGTTATAAGATTTCTTCCATAATCATTAAGATTACCTGTCTTTATACCGGACGCACCTTCATAATAAAAAAGATTGTCCTTTTCAGTCATTGTATTTGAATGCTTCCACGCCCAACCATTCATAGCATATGAAACAGTTTTGCTCTTTGATGTAGTATTATAAAGATTAGCAGTAGCTATCTCACGAAATCTTGGAACTTTTTCCAAAGCATATTTCGTTATCAACATCATATCTCGTGCAGTTGTTATCTGGTATTTATCATAAAGTCCGGTGGCGTTTACAAAATGAGTACCAGTGCATCCAATTGCCACTGCTTTATCATTCATCATCTTTACAAATGCTTCCGAACTTCCATTGCCGATAAAACTTGACAAAGCATATGCAGCATCGCATCCTGATGTCAAAAGCATAGCATAAAGATATTCTGTAACTGTAAGAGTATCGCCTGTACCTATTTCAGCATATCTTATATCATCAGACGCTGCCAGATTCTGAAAATATATATCCGCATCTATATCAAGAGTGATGGTTGTATTATCAATATCACTGCAATTTTCCATTACAACTATGGCGGTCATTATCTGAGCAAGATGAGCCGGCATTTCCTGATGATCTGCATTTTTTTCATAGATAACAGTACCAGAATCCAGATTCATAATAATTCCGGCATTACTTTTTATAGTAAACGGCGGTGTGAACGTATAGGCTTCTGCTTTTAGTGAACAAGGCAATATCATACCTATGATCATTGTAATTATCAGAAACGACAAAATCAATTTTCGCATTGTTTTCATTATAACAACAACCTTTCTTTAATTTAGAACTTGTTCTCATAGGATTTGTGCGTAGATTTTCGAGCATAATTTTAGCGAGT
>CANOIR010000043.1 GCA_947566125.1 uncultured Ruminococcus sp.
CAGCATTTACTGAATTACGATTATCATACTCTAAATTCAGTAATTTGTCAAGAGATTTTTTCTTGTAACAGGCTTGATTTCAAGAATAAAGCACTCAAAATTTAATGTATTTTGAGTGCTTTTTTATGAAATAACTATTTTTTACCTCTTCTTAATATTGGCTTTTATTCGGCATATTCTTAGTTATTTTTTCAATTTTACAAATATGTTTTTTATCGTCCTTGTCATAATTAATTCTAACAAGTAAAATTTCATCGCTGTAATCTTTCAGTCAATCAACATACTGTTTTTTCTTAATCTGTTCTATTGCACCTTCGGATGATTTATCATATTTGAGTTTCACTAAAAACACAGGCTTGCTGTTATTTTTCCTCGATCTAAAATCAAATTTACAAAACCTTTTCCCGCAGGAAGTTCTATTTCAAGCATATAGGTTTTTCGTGCAGAATAATATGCGAGTGAAATTACGCATACCAGCCACCCATAACTGCGTCATTCAAAAACGGTTAGAAACAGCATTAACTTTAAGGATATATAAAGAAAAAATCAAAATATTTTTATTACTTTTCATCATCTGGATCGGGATAATCAGTCGATTGAAAATACTTATCCATAAGCATTGCATGTACATCCTTACATATGGTCATAGCGTGGGTACGATGATTGTGTGAATTACATATTGGAACAATATATACCAATTCGTTAATACCTTTATCAGGTTTAATATCAGATTTATCCAGAACTACATGACCTCCAATGATTATTCCGTTACAGCCTTTTCCACTTCCGTTAACATAACATTCTTTTTCATCGTAATATCCTTCCTTTGCGATTTTTCCTTCCCAAATTGCAACCCAAGGCTTATGATTTCTGTAGTCTTTGTTATACCACGGATCTTTAGTGCTTTCTATTACATTATATACTACCTGACCCTTTGTTAAAAGCTGCATACTGTTATAAACCGACGTTATAGGAAGCGCTATTATTCCGTCGGGATATTTCTCATCCGGTATATCTGGGTTGTATATTCCTGCAAACTCATGCAAACCGTTCTTTATATGCTTATAAAGAACTTTGCAATTTTCTTTCTGTTCGTCGTTCAACTCCAGTTGAGCTCCCATTAACGAAGGATTAGGGTTTATATGTTTAAGCGCCATTTTTATACCTCTTTTCTATATATGACAGTGCCGCATAAATTGTCATATTATTTCTTCAAACTTTATTAGAAATCATTATTAAATATTGACGTGGCACTGTCAAAGTTCTTCAAGCTGCGTTTCTATCAATTAATGATCTTGATATCCGGAATTTTAAACAAATTTTTTCCATTGAGAAGTCCTTGTACGATTCTTTCGGTATTTGCTTTAATAGGAGCTATGTTATTTTTCTCATTAAACATATTATAAACTTCCTTTGACTCATTGATCATTTCCTTGAGTTTCTGCTGATCATTTCCAAATGCAGTTCTCAGTATGGGAGAATAAAGCGACAAAAACGTATTATAGTCAAGCTTTGAAATGTCAACTGCCGACTTAATGCCTACGCATGCAAACGCAGATTTGACCTGCGTCATGATAGACTTGGCTTTAGTGTTACGACCCCAGAAGTAAAAGTCGAATCTTACAATGGCAGGGTACTCTGTAACAACGTTATAAATGCGAACTTCGCTTTCCTGTCCCTCACCTGCACCAGTAATAGCAGTAAGAGCAGTATTTGCAATGCCCGAAATACCATTAAGAATTCCGCTGTCACCGCTGAATATTTCGCCGATAGAAGATGCAATGTCTTTGATTATATCGCTTGAAGTAGATGTGATGGCTCTATACTCCATCTTACTCTGAACAATCTTTGTGATAGGAACACTTAGGTCGTCAGTAGTTTTTCCTGTCTGAAGATCCAGCTTGATATCTCCTTCAGCCGACTTTGCTTTTTCCTGTGCAAGCTCAACAAGCATCGCAAGGGCTTCCTTTACCTCTTCTTCTACCTGAGAGCTTCTGTCTGCATTTTTAACTATATCTCTTAATGCACCCATGTAATACCTCCTGTTTTTAGAAGTTGTTCTTGCAGGCTATTGCGCATATTGTTAAACAGATGATTTCTATAATTATTTCGGTATTATTCGGAACGATTCAAGAAAGATACTTGTAAAAGGCATTGATGTATCATATGCACAGGGAAAAATTGACTGGGATAAGGTCAAGATATCAGGACGGGGTGAATTTGCTTTGCTTCGTGCCGGTTACGGAAAAGAAACAAGCCAAATAGATTCAACTTTTGAGAGAAATTATTCAGAGTGTAAGCGTCTTGGTATTCCTTGTGGTGCTTACTGGTACAGCTATGCCAAAAGTGCAGAAGAAGCAAGGCAGGAAGCTAAAACTTTCTTACAGGTAATCAGTGGGAAAACATTTGAATATCCCATTTATTTTGACTTGGAAGAGCAGTCACAGTTTGCACTTGGAAAGAAAGTTTGCAGCGATATGGTACAGGCTTTCTGCGATAAAATAGAGAAAGCCGGATATTATGCAGGTTTGTATTGCAGCACAAGCTATCTGAATAGTCATATATCTGATAGCATCAAGAATCGTTACGCTATATGGGTTGCACAGTACAATGATAAATGCACATATACAAGCGATTATGATATATGGCAGCACAGTGTGGCAGGACATCCGGAATATGATGTTTTGGGAACAGGCAGTGTATACGGCGTTGAAGATCAGTGCGACCTTGATTATGCTTATATTGATTATCCGTCTATTATAAAAAGTGCGGGGCTAAATGGTTTCTCAAAGCCTTTTTCTAAGCCTGACTTAGAAAAAGAAAAACCGGAAAAAAGTACGCTTGAGCAGATCTTAGATCATGTTGCAAGCATTGACAATAAATTATCATAAACACTTAATAGCAATAAAAGCTCCCGATTGTGGGAGCTTTTTCAATTATTTATTTTACGGAGGTATCTTAATGAAGAGCTTTATACCATGGATAGGTGGCAAAACTCAGCTTGCTAAGAAGATCGTATCACTGTTTCCTGATAATATCGACCGATATATTGACGTATTCGGAGGAGGCGGTTCTATATTGTTTTATAAGGATAAAAATGCACCTCTTGAAGTCTATAACGACTTAAACAGCGACCTTGTAAACCTATTTCGATGTGCAAAATATCATCGTGCGGAATTGCAGAAAGAAATTTCAGGATATTACAATTCACGAGAAATGTTTGAAGATATTAAAGCACGTTTGAATGTTCGGGGTTTTACAGATATTCAGCGAGCTGCAATGTTTTACGTGTTGATAAAAATAAGCTATGGTGCAGACGGTAGAACTTATGGCTGCAACAAGAAAAATGTATCAGCCGACTATCTTGAAAAGGTTGAAAGCAGATTGCAGAATGTTGTGATAGAAAACAAAGATTTTGAAAATCTGATCCATGTTTATGACCGTTCAGAAGCCTTATTCTACTGCGATCCGCCTTATCATAAGACGGAAAAATATTATGATGCAGAGTTTAAGGAAGATGATCATATACGCCTTAAACAGTGTTTAAACGGCATTAAAGGGCGGTTTATATTGTCTTACAATGATGATGATTTTATACGTGATTTGTATCATGACTATCAAATCATACCTGTAGAAAGGCAAAATAATCTTTCTAAAGGCTCTTACAAAGAACTTATTATTAAAAACTTCTGATCGTATTTTTTTTAGAGTACAAAGAACGAATTTCGTAATTTCATTACGATTTGCACTGTAAAAACAATATGATCTATGAAAGGAATGTATGTTATGGTAAAAATTCATTTATCTCGTTTGCTTGGTGAGAGGCGTATTACACAAGCGGAGCTTTCACGAATGACCGGAATTCGCCCTGCTACGATTCATGAGCTATATAACGAAACGGCTCAAAGAATTAAGTTTGATCACCTTGAATTGATATGCAGGTGCTTACACTGTCAAATTCATGAGCTTATTGAGTACATTCCTCAGAACGTTTACTGTTTTAAATAGCTGATTAAAAATTAAATCTTACATTAAAAATCACTCTAAAGTACTATTAAATTGCTTCTTTTAGAGTGATTTTTTGTATTTTGCGTGTCAGTTTTTTGCGTTTTGCGTGGCAAGGCACATTAATCCAAAGTATAGATTGAACCATGAAAAAAATCCTGAATATCTTCTTTTGTTTCTGAAATCATCATATCTTCTAATGCAATTACCTGATAGCCATGGAAATAAGCATTATAAGAAGTTGCTTCCATGACCATAGGATACATTTTTCCTAATAATATAATATGAGAAATGCTGTTCTTTTTTAATTGCTTATCTAAATCAGAATCCAAAAAAGTATTAGGTGAACTACAATATATAATATCTTCATTATTACGAACTATATCGTTGGTTTCTATTTTGTTTTCTTTGTTTTGTGAAATAAAAAATAATTTCACATTATAATTTAGAACTTTTCTTAAAAATGAAAGCATTTCCTGCTCTTCAGTATTACTTTCATTATTATAGATCTCTTCAATTCCAAAACATAACGCAGCTAATTTGTTCATTTTTCTCACCTTGATTCAATATTTATATTATCATTTTCATTATTTCACTTATGATAAATAAGATCAGTCTCCCTGTCATCATATTAACATCAATACCCGGACAATACTCTACAATATCAAATCCGCATATATCATTTGGCAGCATTTCCAAAAGCTCGCTCAGTGTAAAAGGCTCCATTCCAATAGGAACTAAGCTTCCTGTTCCGGGCGCAAAAGCCGGATCAATAACATCAATATCGATAGATACATATAATGAAGATGTACGATCAGATATTTCCTTTATTTTTTGATTAAAAAGTTCTTTATAATCACCTTTATTAATATGATGCATCGGCATCTCACTGATCCCATTATTTTTTATGAAATAATACTCATCGCCCTCATAATATCTTGTTCCAACTACCAGAACATTTTCGGGCTTAACCAATTTATTCTCTATGATTCTCCTTAAAGGAGAACCATGAGAATATCTTGAATTAATATACTCATCCAGTGAATCCGAATGTGCATCAAACCATATAAGACCCAATTCTTTTTTTCTGCAAATGAACTGACAGTGGCATATGTTATGGAATGATCCCCACCTATAGTAAGAAGAGGGAAATTATACTTGCTAATAATTTCTGTTATAGTTCTTTTGATTTCATGATATGTATTTTCCCAATTATCTGAATATACTTTAACATTTCCTAAATCATTAATTACAACATTTGAAACATCTATTCCATCTCTTGTAATTAATGGCAGTTTATGGAAAATATTTCTTAAAGTATCAGGAGCAAAAAATGCATCTTTGATGTTTCCGGCTCCGCTATCATAAGGTATTCCTAAAAAACCGAGCATTTTTTCATATTCATTGTTGAGCGGATGAGACAAATTTACATAACTCATAATAATCCTTTTCTTTTCATTTAAATATAAATACGCATTTATTAATATAATGCTTTTGTCACTATTACGGTCAATTAGAGCCTGTTCACATAAATATTTACAAAATAGCGAAAATGCGGTATAATAAAGGAATGATACTGATTAAAAAATAATTCAGGAAAATTGAGCATTGAATGCCAATACCAAGAAAACCAACTGAGATTTCAAATTATAAATTTATGTGTGCGTTACTTTATATGATAGAAAACGGTTGTAAATGGAGGGCATTACCGAAAAAATTTGGAAAGTGGCACTCAATATATATGAAATTCAGTAGGTGGTCAGAAAATGGAACTATCCAAAGAATTTTTGAAGAAATGCAGAACCTAAATATCATTGATATTCGTACTGACACGCTGTGTATCGACAGCACAAGCATAAAAGTGCATCCTAATGCTGCAGGTGCTCGTAAATCCAAAGGAAAACAGAGTATCGGGCGTTCAAAAGGGGGTCGACAACGAAGCTGCACTTATACTGTACATCTGCAAGCTATTCTTTTGCTTTTCACCTTTCGCCGGGCAATAATCATGATGCTCCCGAGGGAAGGAAACTGATTGAAACAATCTACTCGGAAGATAATCATAATCTTCTTATGGATAGAGCTTATGAAGATGCTCAAACTCGTGCTTTAGCAATAAATCATGGATTTAATGCTGTTGTTCCGTCAAAGAAAAATCGCAAAGAACCTTGGGCCTATGATAAAGTCCTGTACAAACAGCACAACGAGATTGAACGATACTTTCTCAGGTTAAAACGCTTCAGAAAAGTTTTTACTCGCTACGATAAACTTGATTCTATTTTCCTCTCTGTTATCATGCTTGCTATGATTTTTGATGCTCTTTTTATGTGAACAAGCTCTAGATATTTTCTTTTATATACTTTATAATCTCATTTGATGTATCTACTTTTGCACAGTACTTTTGCAACCACTTTAACGCTCTTGAACTGTCATCTTCATTTGTAGAAACAACAACATCTGAAGGAACAATAATATTATAACCACGAAAATATCCATCTGCCGCAGTTGTTTGAACACATATTTGTGCCTGCATACCTGTAATAATAATGGTATCAACCTCCAGTTTTTTCAAAACATCATCCAGTTCAGTCTCAAAAAAACCGCTGTCCTTACTTTTTTCAATAATAAGATCAGTATCTTCAAAAACTTCTTTTATTATTTTTACACCGGGTTCATTTCTTTTGAATTGTTTATCATGCCAATTCTCTTCCGAATCAGGTTTTACAAGTTGCAAATGTATTATTGGTATTGATAATTCACGAATTTCCTTTAGGAAATTAATCTGTTTAGGAAGAAATTTTTCAACTGCATTTCTTCGCTCTGTATGCTTATTTGCAGCTGCATACTGTAAATCATTAGTTAATACTGCAAATTTCATATATTATCACCTTTTTTATATTAATTCACCAAATCTTTTTAATCCGCTTTTCCATAAATCAAATATCTGTACATTTGTAAGGAAACGGGTGTTGGTAACAGATGGTTGATCTTCACGCCAATCGTCAAACGTTTTTCCTATTATTTCAAGATTATATCTTTGAGGATTCTGATATAAATCTGTTCCTGGATAAGGTGTTGTTATATAATACTCTACCAAATCAATAAGTTTTTTCTTGAAAAGATTTTCAGCAAATGAAACTGTTTTTTCTGCTGTTTCAAATGATTCATCTGGTAAACCAACCATATAATACAGTAAGACACTTAGTCCGGCATCTTTCGCCATTTCACAGGCTTTTGTTACTTGCTCGACCTTTATTCCTTTACGTATTAAATCTAACAGATGCTGATTTGCAGTTTCTGCACCATATTTGATCAATTTACAATTCCCGTCTTTCATGATCCCAAGTATTTTTTCGTTTACAAGGTCAGCTCTTGTTTGAGAAACCCACTTGAAATTACGTTCCTTCATAGCCTCAGCAAATTCTCTGACATAGTTTTCATTGTAAGTAAAAGATTCATCGCCGACATATATTAAATTAACTCCAAAATATTTTCTCATTAATTCAGCTTGTTTAACACTACGTTCGATACTCTGATAAATAGGTTTTCTTCTCTTGTATAATGTATCGGCACAATACGCACAATTATATGCGCATCCTCTTGATGTATATATTCTGCCATAAGGAATAGCACCTCTAAAAGTTTGCGATATTAAATGATATGCTGGTAACGGCAAATCATCAGCAGAAATATATTCTTTATTACTTTCATTATGTATTATCTTGCCATCTTTTTTCCATGAAATCGAAGGTATATCATATAGGTCCTGATTGTTGAATATCGCTTTCATTATTCTTGGAAGAATTAAGTCGCCTTCTCCTTTTGAAACAATATCCACGCTTTCATTTGACAAGCATATATCTTCTGTATAAGAAGTATGTGCCCCGCCAAAAATAACAGTAGCTTTTTTACCAAATATCTTTTTTATGATTTTTGATACTTCAACAGCTACACTATAATTATTAGTAAATGGCGATAAAGCAAATATTGATGAATCAACTTTTCTGAGTTCATTTTCAATTCCCTCATAATCAATTGTTGAACCATTAAAGCCCATTAAGTCAACAACTTGCGCACTATAGCCTGCTTTTTCAACACTTGCTCCTAAAGCGGCTATCCAAAGAGGTAATTCTTTTATGTCATAAATTGGTAAACTTGGCAGATCTTCTTCGACTATTTCTGAAAATTTATTCCAGTATTTTTGATAAAAAAACTTTCTTCCGGTTCACTGGAAGTTTTTCCTTTTAAAGGGATCTGAACAAATACTATATCCATTTTTTCTTCGTTGAGTTGGCAAGCTCAACACTCCTTTCATTTAATTAATTTGGAAACAGTTTGCCACATCTGATTCCGTACTTTTTAATTATTCCATGGTTAAATATTATTATCCAAAACCTTGGATAATAAAAAACCATATTTGATACGAAAATTGAATAAACAAAACAGGTAATCATCAAACAGATGCAGCGTGTTATGCATTCAAATTATAATGTTTGATCTTACCATAACACACCGCATACTTAATGCAAAGTGAGTTTGTTGCGCTTTTCTTCGTCCAAAAACCGTAACAAATATGCAATTCGACGAGCGATCCGGCTATACGGCAGTGACTGCTGCGATGAAATTTCACCATACTTCCATCAGCTTCAAAATGAAATTTTTATCATCATATTACAAATGATTGAAAATATCAATATATTTATTATAAAATATTGCAACATTTCATTGCCAATAGATATAACCCAAAATAGCTTGTAACTGCTAAGTGTTACTCCTGAGGCTGTTTTATAGTTATATCAAGCATCTTTTCTTATCCACAAACTTGCCGGATAAGGTAAGCTGTTATATGCAGGTATTGATTTTGGCCAATTCTGCTCAAAGATGTCCTTATGTTTATATTGCAGCATATCCTGAAAAAACTGTATCGAATATCTGGAATTGTTCTGTAAAAAAGCTCTTAATACATACAATTCATTCCATATATAATCATTTTCCAATATCCAGCTTTCAGGGTATTCAAAAGGATAAAATATATCATGCAAATGGATATATACGCCTTTATTCAAATGAGGAAATATTTCAAATAACAGATAGTTGACATCTGAAGCAGTTTTAGAAACATGAGAAGAATCAATGAACAGTATATCTCCTTCTTCTAATTTCTCAAAATAATTCAAAGGAATATCCTGAATCACTTTTTCATGTAATTCAATATTATCATCTGTTCGCAACAATGTTTTCAATCTTTCAGGGTGTGGTTATATAAATGAAATATTCATTTTTCATCTAAATAATTTTCATTAGTATCAAGAGTTACCGCACTGCTGAATCCAGAACCAACCTCAATAAGACTTTTAGGTTTTAATATTCTCAACATACAATACAATGCAACCGCATCAGCTGCTCCATACCAGCTATTATTATAATCATATCTTAAATTGCCCTTCTCTTCAAGATTCCATTTTGGCAGTGTAGGATAAAGTTCTATCATCTGATTCATAAGTTCGAGCTGTCTTTTTTCATTAAAATCGATCTCTTTTACTTCAATATTTTTGTTAAAGATAGATTTTGAATTTTGTTTAATAGCTTCAATGTCAGGATATAAAGAAAAATAATGTCCCACAGGAAATAGATTAGAATCATTTTCAGGTAAAAAACGAATTATTCTCATTAATGAATTAGGGCATATGTATTTTATGCCATTCTCTTTTAATAACTTATAAGCCTTTTCATATATAACAGGCTCTCTGTCAGAAATAAAAACAAATGCATTATCAGAAATCTCTTTCAGTTTTTCTAAATGGATAAATACGGCGTTACCAATTTTTTTCTTATCTATACCATGATAGTCGTTAAAAAAATACTCAATATTTAGATTTGCTTTTGTGAAATTATGGTATAATAATGTGCCAAATTCTCCAGCTCCAGAAATAACCTTATATTTTATATCAACTCCTAATGATTTGATATACATATCAATCAAATTGTACTTATAACTAATACCCATAAAAATTTCCTTCTTCTTTGCACAAGATATCCATGAGCCGTCTGTAAGCTTTAACAACTGCAAGGCTTGCCTTAATATAGCTTGCTTGAAGAAATGTCCATATGTAAAGCAACCCCTAAAACGCAGAAGTTAGCAGTAAGAACATATATATAGCAAAATTTCTTCTTTCCATATCCCTCCCTCCATTTTGGTAATCCATTTTTATTTAACTATATATTAAAATAAGTAAGCATTTCTGAACTGGATCCACAAATTTTGAGTCGATAAAACCACTGCTTTCGGAATCTCAGCAAGATAAGCATTTTTTTGAAGATTATTAAATTTCATACCTATAATCAATTTGCATTCTTATGTGCCAAAGACTTAACAGCATCTGGAACCTTAGGTTGATATAAATCATAAACAGATGTAGCACCGCATGATTTCACAGCAACTTTTTTGCTTAAATTCGCCAAAAGCTTAAGCATTTTATCAGTTGTCTTTTTCATAAAGCAAATTCTCCTTTCTCGAAAATTTAGTAATTATTATTAATATTGCGATAATAAAGAGTGTAAGTGATGTTACAACTGCAAATTTTGGACTATACCAATATGCACAGCCACCAATAGTCACTAATATAATCGCTATAATAATCGACACTCTTTTTTTATGTTTTTTCAAATTATCATCCAATGGAATATTAATGTTTTCTACAGGTGCAAAAATAAATATTGTTAATATATAAACAGCAAGAAATATCAGATGATGAATTAAAGAAAACTTATCAATTAAATATTTCGCTGTAACTAAAACCAACAAACAACAGCAAAGCATCGTAAGTTTACATTTTAAATGCGAATTAGCATGATACCCACCTGAAAATAATCTTACAGCGACAAACAATCCATAAAATAACATTGCTGCCCCCACTTCTCCAAAGATTATTCCTGAAGTGAGGATTAATAAAAATCCAATCAAAGTTGAAATGATTATCTCCATTCCGTACTCACAAACTGAAACAGAACTTTCATCAATTATATTATTATTAAATAAAAATAGAGCTATAAATTTACTCAAGAATGAAATCATTTCCATCACCAGAGTAAATTATAGCTCAAAAACATATCTTTAATCAATAGTTCGTGTCGTGAATTACACTTTTGTGTCGTAAATTGCAATTTTAAGTCGCAGAAGATTAACTCACATATCTGCTAAGTGAAACATACACATAAAATCTGTTGGATTTTTGGTTAAAATTAATAATACCATTATATTTTTTCACAATAGAAAAAATGGATTTTAAACCTAAACCATGTATTCTTGTATCTTTTTTACTTGTTATCAAATTTGGATTTTCCAAAAGGATATCTCTTTCTACTGTATTGCTTAGTTCAATACAATAATATCCTGCATCGCTCAATATTTTCAGAAGAATATCCGAATCTCCGACGTTTTTCACACATGCCTCAATAGAATTGTCTAATAAATTCCCAAGCAAAATTCCAATATCTGTATCTGACACATTACACATTTCATCAACTATAACGCATCTTACATCTATATTTGATTTTTTTGCAAGTTCAAATTTAGAATTTATAATTGCATTAATAACATTTCTTCCAACATTGACATAGTTATCAGCAGAAGATAATTTCTCATCTGACAATTCTTTTAAATAATTGATAAGGGACATATTGTCAGTCTGTTTAGCTAATGCAATTGCACAGGAAATATGATTTTTCATATCATGTCTCAGCTTTGAGGTTTCATCATACTTTTTTTCAAGGTTATGCAAATTTTCTTCTTGCCACTCTAGTTGTTTTTGCAACAAATCTGTATTTCTTTCTTTTAGATTTTTCCTGCTTATATAAAGTATCATAAAAAAATTACCTATATTCAGAAGCAGTACGCACAGCAAAGCTGTCAAAAAAATTCCATAATATTTTTCCGATTGAACAATTATATTTCTTAATAAATATATAAGAGTAAACGATATGAAAAATGTTAATATCATAAGCATATATTCGATTTTACTGAGCATAAATATCGTTTTCTTTTTTAATGATACCAATAAAGTTAGAAAAATAAAATAAATCAACTTAGCTGATATCGCCACAAAAAATCGGTTAACACTTCCAAAGCTTATCAAAATGTTATATTCAATACCAATAAATCTACTTATTAATGTAATGACGTACATATTTATTAAAGCCAAAACAACATTAACAATAACAACAATCATTATTTTTTCTGATAGTTTACCGTTAAAGAGCGTATTGGCAATAGCGGATATTACAGTTCCATACACTGCTAATGTCAATATCCAGGAAGCATTTGTAAGTAAATTTGAAAAAAGAAAAATAGTTCCAATTGATGTAAGTAAAACGATTGCAAGATTAAATTTTTGTTTTATACCAAAATAAAAATACAAAAATCCGGTTAATACAACAGAGTCAATTAAATTATATAACTGCTCAACTATGACAATCATAGTATCCCCCCGTCATTAAAAATTGTTGATAAATACGTTTAATTTCATTTGAATTGCGAGGTGAAATCTTAATTTTACCCCCGTTTTTTAATATTATTTTATCGTGTTCAATAACATCTATAAATCTATAATTAACAAGATAATTCCTACTTGCAAGAATAAATCCTTTAGAATTATATTGCTCTAATAGCTTTTTAAGATTTATTTCATTATTCCGATTTCTTTTTTTTCTATAGTGATTATACAACGTGTATACATATAAATCATGATTAATTATTTCAAAATATACTATTTCATCCAGTGGTATAGATAAATTCGTATGATCAATGTTAACTGTGAAAACTTCATTGGATTGAGATAATTGGTTATGTATTAAATCAAGATTGCCTAATAAATCTTGCTCCATCTGATTTTTTCTAATAAACGCTAGTGGTCTATACCTTATGGAATTTATAATCAAATTTTCCATATTCGAAATAAATACAATAGGCATATTAGGCTTGATCACATTCAGTTCACCGGCAATTACGAACCCATCTATTTTAGGCATATCAATATCTAAAAAAACAATATCATATAAAAATTTATTCTTACAAAAGAAAAAATCCGAGCTATTATTAAAAGTTTCAATTTGTTTTGCTTGCTTTATATACTTACAAATCAATGTACAAATTTTTTTAATCATTATGTTATCGTCATCCACAACAGCAACCCTAAGCATCCAACGGAACCCCTCATAATACCGCAAGCGTAAAAAACAGTCAAGCTGTATAAACAAAAACCGATATGGTATAATTAAAATGGGAGTTGAAATAAGCTCTCCATTTTCGTAAAATTCGGTCTTTTACGAAATATTATAGCATAAAAACATTAAAATTTCAAGATTTATTTTTCAAAAAGTCAAATTTATCCTTTTCATATACTCTCTTTTCTGTTCAAAAGATGAATGAACATAGCGGTTAAGCGTAATTTCAACAGAGCTGTGCCCTAAAAGTTCTGAAAGGGATTTAACATCAAATCCGAGTTTTATGCAGTTTGAAGCAAATATATGCCTAAGTGCATGAAAATGAACCGATGGTAATTCGGCTCTTTTAAGGATTTTTGAGAAACGATATTGCATCGTTCTTGGCTCAAAAGGCTTATTTTTGCCGGAAACAATGAATTCCTTAGCTTTTCCTTTGAATTTTTTTAGGAATTCAACAACACACTCAGGGATCGGAATTTTCCTTTTGGAAGATTCGCTTTTAGGCTCTGTGATGACAAGTTTTGTTTTTCTTTTTTCGTGTGGGGTCTGAATTCGCTGGATAGTTTTTCTGACGGTCAAAATACGTTTTTCAAAATCAATGTCCTCCCACTGCAAGGCACAAAGTTCTCCTATTCGAATTCCGGTAGCCATCGATAATGCTACTCCAAGTGATGCATGATTTTGATGATTATGAATAAATTGCTGCAGTTTATCCTGCTCATTACTATCAAGTAGTTTGATATCGGAAGATTTTTTTCGTGGAAGCTCTATATCTGTCATAGGATTGAAGATATGATACGTTCGCACAGCGTACTTGAACAAAGTTTTCATAACAATGATTATATCCGAAATATAGCGATTTGATAAGCCTGACTGTTGCTTTAATTCAATAAATGAGTAAACATCAGCCGATTCTAACGCATCTACCTGCATTTTGCCAAACGCAGGTAAGATGTGTTTCTGAGCCTTAAGAAAATAATTTGCTGCCGTTGACTCTTTGACTTGATGTTTAATGCTTCTCATCCACTCATTGAATAACTGAGTAATACTGAGAAAACAACAACCATTTTGAGATTTTCTGCGAATCTCAGCCATTTTCTTTTGAGTTTCTTCTCTTGTTTTCCCGAAAAAATACTGAAATTGACGTGTCCCATTTCTGTTTTTTCCTTTTGCAATACGCCCTTCCCAACGTCCATCTCGGCGCTTATATATATTAAATCTTTCCATTCAATTAACTCCTTGAGTATAAAATTCTTCAAATTCTATCGACTTTCTACTTTTTGTGTGATACAATTAAATATGTTTAATTGAGCAACATATTTCGTAAAAGACCGAATTTTACGAAATTTTCTATAAAATTGAATTTGAAGTCTACTCTATATTACTCATATTTTGAGTAGAAGTCAATATAACTATATACCAGATATATTGAGGTGATTTTGTTGAAATTGAACTTAAAATTGCGTCAGCTACGTGAGGATAATAATATGTCCCAGGCTGAAATGTCGAAGCTGCTAGGATGTTCGCAGCAGACTTACTCCCGATATGAATCCCACACCACAGAAATCCCGCTGGAATCGCTGATTTTTCTTGCCGATTACTATGATACCAGCGTGGATTATTTGCTTGGAATCACAAATATAAATGAACCATATCCCAGAAATAACGTAAAATGACCGTCAAAAAAGCGACTGTGATCACTACGACCACAATCGCTTTCTCTTTATATATTCAGATGCTCTATAAACTCATTCCAACTGCCGATTCTCAGATGAGGGAACTCAATCGAAAAACTGTCATTCTTCTCATAGAATTTACTTGGCACAGACCTGTCATCATACCAAACCGGAAACAGTCCTGCATTATGTGAGCCGAAAACATCTACCTCCACATCATTTCCGCAGTACCAGATCTCACCTGCCGAAAGCCCTGACTTTCGAACGGCAAGGTCAAAAATATGCTTTTCCGGCTTGCGGAATATGTATTCGCTGGAAGTCATGATAAAATCAAACTCATGCCCTGGGAAGAACTGCTTCAACCGTCTGGTAAGGGCAGTATTCGACCAACACAAATTGCTGATAATTCCGGTTCGGATACCATTTTCCCGCAATGCTGCAAGCATCTTATCAGCACCTGGTGTCATGCATCCTTTCGAGATACCATTCCACATGATCCACTCTGCCTCTTCCATCGGAACAGATAATTTCATGTCGAAATGCTCCAGAACGTAGCTTAAAAACGTATGCTCATGAATCTCAATCAATTCTCCACGCAATGCACGAATCTCGTCAAACAGATTCAAAAGATAATCGCTGAATTCCTGCAAGCTGATGTTGTGCGGATTTTCGCTGATATACGAATAAATCGCCGCATTTCCTGCGGACGGGCTGAAATCCGGTTCGTACATAAGAGTTCCACCATAATCGAACAATATCATTTTAGGCTTCATTATTTCCATATCTATACCTCTTGTAAATATTTTCTACCGTTTCTCTTGCTTCATCTGCACCAATATCTATTATATACTCACTATTTCTATTTCAATTCCGAGAACACCATACTGAACCTGTTTTTCTCTGGAATAATAAGCATCCATATGATTCGGATCAGTTTTTTCGTCAGATTTGTAGCCAAGTTTCTCTTTCGGAAGTATTGAATACAGTTCCTGAAAGCTGTCAAAGCGGTGAAGTGCAACTACTCTGGTCGTTATCTTTTCTTCCGGATTGCTCAGAAGCGAAAACTCGATAAAATCGCCAATCTGCACCTGCTGACGTTTTTCATCATACAAACGGAGTTCAATTGTTTTTGTACCGTTTTTGATTTTATCAAAAGGCTCTTGTTTTAGTTTCATTTTGTGTAACATAAAATTACCCATTCCTTTGTGTATCGTCAGTATCAAGTTTATTAAATTCATCAAGTCTCAGCTCACGCTTCAGTTCTTCTTCTGTGGGCAAATAGGTGAAATATTTTGACGCAAAAATCTGACTATTACCTTCTGGAAGCGTATATTTCACAACCGCATCGTTCTTTTCTGCACACAAAACAATGCCAATCGGTGGATTATCACCTTCATTCATCAACTCACGAGTATAATAGTTCACATACATCTGCATCTGACCAAGATCCTGATGTGTAAGCGTATCAGTTTTCAAATCTATTAGAACAAAACATTTCAAAATATAGTTATAAAATACAAGGTCAATGAAGAAATTCTGACCGTCCAGAACGAAACGCTTTTGACGAGATACAAATGAAAACCCTCTGCCAAGTTCCAGAAGAAAATGCTGTAAATGATCAATAAGTGCCTGCTCCAAATCACTCTCATAAACATGAGTATCCGGCTGGATCTGCAAAAACTCCATGACATATGGATCTCTGACAATCTTTTCATACTGTGGTTTCGGTTCTGATGTCTGGATTTCGGCACTGACAGCTTCTTTATCCTGACTTGCAAGCAGTCGCTGATAAAACATAGTATTGATTTGTCTTTCAAGTTGTCGAACACTCCATGCCGATTTTGCACATTCCAATGTATAGAAATTTCGCTCTTCTTCATCTCTTATTCGCATTAAACGCCGATAATGCGACCAGCTTAATTCGGCACACAGCGTGTGCCGTTTTGGATAAAACAGATAAAATTGTCTCATTGCACGAAGATTACGCACAGTAAAACCGCTGCCGAATTCTGACGTAAGTTTATTTGAAATAAATTCCAGAAATCCTTTGCCATAATCCGCACGTTCACTTTCACCGCAAGATTCATATATCTGTCTGCCAATTTCCCAATACGCAATGACCATAGCTGAATTAACGGCCTGTGCAACCTTATTTTGCGCGGAAATTACACAATCTCTGATAGTCGAATATGTTGATTCAACTATCTCATTTATTTGAAAATCATTGCTCATAATTCTACTCTCCAATATACTTTTCTATAACACTCATCATTTTATTCAGCCTCTTCTTTTCAATACCCTTGACTCTTCCAATTTCAGACAAATCTGCTTTTTTAATAACGCAATCGTTCTTCAAATTATCTTCTATATTATTATTCGTTTCCCATCATCATATTATAATGCTGTATCTGTCCCAAGACATCAAATATCATCTTGAATGACTTTTTCAGTTGTACAGCGTCAAGAGAAGAAGTATCAAAATACAAGCCATCATTAAAGCCCAATGCTCCTACATTTAAGGAAGCAATCATAGCTGAAACGGTCATATATTTTGTATTATCAATACTGCCGTCATCTCGCTTTATTATAAATTCATTTGCGTGTTTTTCAAGTAAATCAGAACGAAGATTTCCGTTTTTATAACCGCATATCTGAAGGAAATAATATTCCAGGATTTGTCTGGAAATATTCAAAAGCGTATTTGTATCTTCAGAAGTTTTAAATTCACCCCACAAAGCGTCATATGTATTCTTTACAGGACTATAGTTTTCCTTTTCGCTGCCAGTTCTTGATCTGCTGCGTTCGCATTTTGCAATCAAAGAGTGATTGTTCTCTTGCTTTCTGATTTCATATATATTTACACATTCATAGTCCGAAACACGATTATACACGATTTCTTTGAAAAAGTACGGATTATGCGTCAGGCAGAAAAATTGCTTAATGTAATCATCTTTTATTTCTTCCGTCATATCATAATTGTTATAGCAAATTGCAATCATTTCACGCACAAGAATAGATACAGTAAACATTGCTCCACTGTCCATACTGGAAACAGGGTCATCGATAATTACAATTTTTTCTCTTCGTTTGCCGTCATCAGACTGACTTCCCATTACTGTATGATAAAAATACAAAAAAGCAATAAAATGACGTTCACCTTCGCTAAGACCTTTAGCAATGTTGCCATCCTCACGAACAAGCTGATAAACATATTGTGCTCCCCGCTTTTCACGAAGCTGAAAGCCTTGAAATCCGGAAGACCTGATCAGTGCATTTATACTATCCTTAGCAGCTGTGGTATTTATAGTACTCTTATTTAATTCTGCAATTTCATTTTTAAGATCTTCTACTCGCTGTAAATACTGATTTGCCGTTGTTTGAAGTCGCAAAATATCTGCTTTTGCATTGCTCTCTTTTTGCTGATATAATGCAATTTCCGTTTGGCAGGTAAAAGCCAACAGCGACCAGACCATTGCATCGCATTCTTTCTTTTTAGCAGGCTTATCATCAACTA
>CANOIR010000044.1 GCA_947566125.1 uncultured Ruminococcus sp.
CGGCATTGAAAAGGTTTATGTTCATGCATTTCTTGATGGAAGAGATGTTCCTCCATCATCTGCTGCTGAATTTATGAAAGAAGCCTGCGATAAGATGGAAGAGATCGGCGTGGGCAAAATCGCTACTATATCTGGACGTTACTATGCAATGGATAGAGATAATGCTTGGGATAGAGTGGAAAAGGCTTATTCCTCAATGGTTTACGGTGAAGGCGTAAACGGAAATTGTCCTGTCAAGGCAATTGAAGATTCCTATGCAAATGGTGTTACAGATGAATTTATGCTGCCTACAGTAATTGATGCAGACGGCACAATTTCTGAAGGTGACAGTGTGGTATTCTTTAACTTCCGCCCTGACCGTGCAAGACAGATCACAAGAAGCTTTGTTGACCCAGAGTTCAGCGGATTTGAGCGTAAAAACGGTTATTTCCCAGTACATTTTGTATGCATGGCTCAGTATGACGCTGCTATGCCTAATGTATCAGTTGCATATCCGCCTGAAGAACTTAAGATGACTTTGGGTGAGTACCTCAGCAAGAGCGGCAAAACTCAGCTGCGTATTGCAGAAACACAGAAGTATGCTCATGTAACATTCTTCTTTAATGGCGGTGAAGAAACAACATTTGAAGGTGAGGACAGAATTCTTATCAAGAGTCCTGATGTTCCTACTTTCGATCTTAAGCCGGAAATGAGTGCATATGAGGTAACTGATTCAGTAGTAGAGGCTATCGATAGCGATAATTATGATGTTATTATTTTGAACTATGCAAACTGCGATATGGTAGGTCATACTGGTATTTTTGATGCTGCAAAGGCTGCTGTTGAAGCTGTTGATACTTGTGTTGGCAGAATGGTTGACGCTATACTTGCAAAGGGTGGCGTTGCACTTATAACAGCTGACCATGGTAATGCTGATAAGATGTACGAACCAGATGGTGCTGCATTTACAGCACACACAACAAATCCTGTTCCGTTTATCGTAGTAGGTGAGGATTGTGAGCTGCGTGAAGGTGGCGTGCTTGCTGATATTGCACCTACAATGCTTCAGCTTCTCGGTTTGCCACAGCCGGAAGAAATGACTGGAAAGAGCCTTATCAAGTAAAAATATATTAAAAGTAATAATATATAAGAAAAATGCTGCTGCGAAAAAATTCGTGGCGGCATTTTTTTAAATTTTTCCTGAAATAGTCTATATCTATTGCATTTTCCTGTAAATTCGTGTATAATAGTTGATATAATAGTATGATAATTTATAATAATTAAGGTGAAATTAAATTGATTTTCGGGAGGTCGAAATGATGAAGAAGTGGCAAATTGCAGAACCTAATAAAAAAGCAGCTGAAACTTTAAGCAAAAGCGGAAATATATCAATGCTTTGTGCGGAAGTGCTTTCAGCACGTAATATAAATTCATTGGAAGAAGCAGCCGAACTTCTTAATTGTGACGGCTTATCTGATCCTTTTTTATTGCAGGATATGCAGGTTGCTGTTGATACTATAAACAATGCTATTGACGAAGGGATACCAATATGCATTTATGGAGATTATGATTGTGACGGCATTATTGCAACTGTTATTATTTATTCTTATTTAGTAGAACTTGGTGTTGATGTTACATATTATATACCTGAACGTGATGAAGGATATGGTATGAATGAATCTGCTATCCGAAAACTTTGTGAAGAAGGTATCGGTCTTATTTTAACTGTTGATAATGGCATTACTGCACTTAAAGAGTCAGAGCTTATATATGAACTTGGTATGCGTCTTGTTGTAACCGATCACCACCAGACTCTTGAGGAACTTCCACGAGCGGAAGCTGTAGTTGATCCACATAGAAGCGATTGTCCATCACCGTATAAAAAGTATTGTGGTGCAGGCATTGCACTTATGCTTGTTGCTGCACTTAATGATGGAGATTATACTATAGCCATGGAAGCTTTTGCAGAATTAGCAGCTATCGCAACAGTAGCCGATGTTGTAGAGCTTTCCGATGAAAATAGATTTCTGGTTCAAAGAGGTCTTATGTATCTTGCGAATACAGAGCGTTCTGGACTTCTGGCTCTTATGGAGAAAAGCGGCGTTTTAGGAAAACCGCTTACATCTACATCTCTTGCATTTTCTCTTGCACCAAGAATAAATGCTGCCGGACGTTTTGGTTCTCCATCACAAGCGGTATGTCTTTTGCTTTCAGAAAATCCAGAGGATGCACATAAGCTTGCTGATGAATTGGAAATATGCAACCGTGCAAGAAAAGAAGAGGAGGAAAAGATTCTTCTGGAAGTGCAAAATCAGGTTGAAAAGCAGCCGTATATTTTATCTGAACGAGTGTTGGTTTTTTCGGGAAATAATTGGCATCACGGTGTAATAGGAATTGTAGCCGCAAGATTACAGGAACGTTTTGGCAAACCGGTGTTTATGATAACAATAGAAGAAAACGGTGCAAGAGGTTCTGCACGTTCATTTGGAACGTTTTCTGTATTTGACTGTTTGAATGCCTGCAAAGAACATCTTACAAAATATGGCGGTCACCCGGGTGCTGGCGGATTTTCTTTGGAAAAGGAAAGTATACCGGAATTTACAAGTGCAATAGCTAAATATGCATCAGATAATTTCCCGGAAATGCCGGTATTAACTGCACGTGCAGATAAGCTTATGCTTCCGCAGGATATGACAATTGAAAATATAGGCGGACTTTCAGTTTTAGAACCTGTTGGTGCAGGCAATCCGTCACCGGTTTTTGCAATTTGTCACGCTGTTTTAAAAGAGATTGTGCCTTTGTCTGGTGGAGTTCATACTAAGCTTAAGCTTATTTATGGAACTATGGCTATAGAGGCATTGCTTTTTAGAACATCACCTGATAATGTACATTTAAAGATAGAAGAGATGTGTGATCTGCTTGTCAGTGCAAGCATAAATATTTTTTGCGGAAGAAAAAGTATAAGTCTTATTGTACAGGATTACCGCAGAAGCGGCGTTAAACAGTCAAAATATTTTGCTGCTTTATCTGCCTATGAAAAATTTGTAAGAGGTGAAGAGCTTTCAAAAGCATATTATAAAGCAATTGCTCCTAAACGAAGCGAGCTTGTTGCTGTTTATAAAAATATAACTGCTGATTTTGGGGATATAGATTTACTTTTTATGTGTATGCAGCTGCTTGATATGAATTACTGCAAGCTGCGTATATCACTTGATGTTTTTAGGGAACTTGGCCTTGTGGAAATAAATGCATATAATAATACTGTTAAAAAATTGCCTGTAAAGGCAAGTGTAAATTTAGATGATTCCAAGCTGCTTTGTGAAATACGTAAAAAAGGGGAGAATTAAGTCATGAGTGAAGAAAAATCTAAAGAAATGATTACCATTGAGGATCTTACAAAGAAAATCGTTGAAACGGATAGAAAGTATAATCTTAGCAAGATACTTTCTGCTTATGAGTTTGCGGAAAAAGCTCATGGCGATCAAAAACGTTCGTCCGGTGAGCCATATATTATTCACCCACTGTCAGTGGCGGAAATACTGGTTGACCTTGGAATGGATACTGATACTATCTGTGTTGGACTTCTGCATGATGTTGTTGAAGATACTGAATATACTCTCGATGATATTCGTGCACGTTTTGGTCAGGATGTTGCAATGCTTGTGGATGGCGTTACTAAACTTAGCCGTATTCCTGTATTTGACAAAGAGCAGCAGCAGGCAGGCAATTTTATGAAAGTCCTTCTTGCAATGTCACATGATATACGTGTAATGATAATCAAGCTTGCAGACAGACTGCACAATACACGTACACTAAAATATCTCCCTCCATATAAGCAGCGTAGAATTGCACTTGAAACTATGAATATCTATGCACCTATTGCCCACAGACTTGGAATACGTGCAATTCACGAAGAGCTTGAAGATTTGTCGTTTAAATATCTTGACCCGTTTGCATACTCAGAAATTGAACACGTTATGCTGCTTAAAAAAGAAAAACGTGAGGTCTTTATAAAGTCGATAATCGATAGATTAAGCAAGCGTTTGGCAGAGGAACATTTTGAAAAAGAACCAGCAATATCGGGGCGAGTAAAGAGTATATACGGCATATATAAGAAGATATATATGAATCATAAAAATATTGATGAGATATTTGATAAATACGCTATTCGTGTTATTGTAAATACAGAGGCTGAATGCTATCTTGTTTTGGGAATTGTTCACTCATTCTTTTGTCCTATACCAAATAGATTTAAGGACTATATTGCAAGTCCTAAGGCAAATATGTATCAGTCACTTCATACAACAGTTACTTCTGCTGAGGAAATTCCGTTTGAGATACAGATAAGAACATGGGATATGCATATTTCTGCTGAATATGGTATTGCAGCACATTGGAAATATAAAGAAGGCATACAAAAACGTGACCGCATGGAAGAACGTCTTGCATGGGTCAGAAAAATTATAGAAGCACAGCAGACATCTGATGATGTTGAAGAAATTGTAAATATCATAAAAAATGATATTGCACCGGAGGAAATTGTTGTAATGACTCCAAGAGGTGATTCTATAACTATTCCGCAGAATTCAACTGTTCTTGATTTTGCATATAGAATTCATACAGAAATAGGTCATAAAACTGTTGGAGCTAAAGTTGATGGAAAGATGGTTCCGCTTGACTACAGACTTAAAACAGGTGAGATTTGCGAGATACTTACATCTAAAGATCCTAACAAAGGTCCGACAAGAGCGTGGCAGCAGATAGTACAGACTAATGAAGCCAAAGCTAAAATTCGTTCATGGTTTAAAAAGGAAAAGCGTGAAGAGAATATTCAGCATGGAATGTCAAGTCTTGAACAGGAGTTCAAACGTTTTAGAATAAATCTTCCTTCTGATGAGCTTGTGAATTTTCTTTCAGATGACCTTAAACGTCACAACTGCGATAATTTAGAAGATTTTTATGCATCAATCGGTTACGGTGGTGTTTCACTTTCAAAGATAATGCCACGACTCAAGGATAAGTATGAAAAGAATTATGGAAAATCCTTGGAATCAGAACCGGAAGAAATGCCTATTATTGAGCCGGTTTCTAAAAATAGTGATGGTTGTATAGAAATAGATAAGATAGATGATATTGTATATAAACTTGCTAAATGCTGCAGTCCAATGCCTGGAGATGATATTGTAGGATTTATTACAAGAGGACACGGTATTTCTATTCATGCTAAGAGCTGTATAAATTATACTTCGGCAGTTAAGAGAAATATATCTGAAGAAATGGAACGCTGGATGGCTGTTAAGTGGAAGAATACTGCAAAGCCATTAAAGCTTGATATAGGTTTGGAAATTGTTGCTGTTGACAGAGTAGGACTTGTATTTGACGTTTCAAAGATACTGATGGAAAATCATGTAATGATTATGAATTCAAATTCACGTACTCTTAAAAACGGTAATGCTATAATTGAAGTTACAGTACGTGTAGATGGAACAGATCAGCTTAAGAATGTTATGGAAAAACTTAAGAAGATAAAAAGTGTTATTTCAGTTGAACGTGCAAGAAAGTGAGATATTTATGATAACGGTAAAAACTTTTATGCTTGGAAGCATTGCAACAAACTGTCATATTGTATATATAGGCGGCAGTGATGTAATCGCTGTTGATATTGGAGGCGAACCTGAGAAGCTGCTCCGCTTTTTAAATGATAATAAGCTTAATCTTACTAAAATATTTTTGACACATGGACATTATGATCATATAGGCGGTGTTTATGACGTTCAAAAAGCTACAAATGCAAAAGTGTATATTCACGAACTTGATATATCTATGCTTTCAGATGCTCAAAGTAATCTTGCTTTTTGGATAGAGCCTACAGCTGATTTTAAGCCGGTGACTGAATATATAACTGTAAAAGATGGCGATGTTATAGATGCTGGGGATATATCATTTACTGTATTGCATACGCCCGGTCACACTCCGGGCAGCGTATGCTATATGAGCGAAGATGTTCTGTTAACTGGTGATACATTGTTTAATATGTCAAGAGGAAGAACAGATTTTCCTGGCGGAAGTGATGAGCAAATGCTTAGTTCTTTTAGGAGATTAAAAAAGCTTGAAGGTGACTACAGGGTATTTCCTGGTCACAATGGATCGACTACACTTGAATTTGAAAGAAAAAACAATCCTGTTATGCGAGGAATTATATGAACGAGAATATAAAAAAAGAAAAGCCATTTCTGGTGTTTCTTATAGGACATGGCTTAAAATATGAAACTGAATGTATTTTAAAGGCATTTGTGCCGGTTGTGCGTTTTCAATTTTACTATGATGATTTGACGCTGCTTTCAAGCAGCAGCCGCTATGCAGCGGTTCAGATTCGTCAAGGCAGAGAGCATACTTATTTTTATTGTGCCGTTTCTCTTTACGGGAAACGGCTGCGTCTTGTTCACAAATCAAAAAGAATGTATCCTGACGCAGACAAAAAATCATGTGAAACTATAATCTCTAAGCTTTTGTTTAAAATTCTTCATGAGATCACGGGTATAGATGTGCCTTGGGGAATTTTAACCGGAATACGTCCGGTCAAAAAGGTTCTGCCAATGCTTGAAAAGGGAATGAGTCGTGAAGATATATTTGAAAATCTTAGAGAAGAATATTGGATAAGTGATGATAAGCTGATTCTTGTATATGATACTGCTGTAGTTCAGCAGCCACTTCTTATTGATACTCCTAAACATTCCATAGGACTTTATGTTTCTATCCCATTTTGTCCGTCAAGATGCAGCTATTGTTCATTTGTGTCACATTCAGTGGAGCAGGCTAAAAAGCTTATGCCTGAATATATCAAGCTGCTTTGTCGTGAATTGGAAATATGGGGAGATATTGTACGAAAGCTTGGACTTATTGTAGATACAGTTTATTTTGGAGGAGGAACGCCAACTTCTGTAAGTGCCGAGCATCTTGAGAGTATTCTTAAAACGGTAAACAGTAATTTTGATTTATCGCACTTGCGTGAATATTGTGTTGAAGCCGGCAGACCGGATACTATTACTGAAGAGAAACTTATTGTATTGAAGGAAAACGGAGTTAATAGAATATCGATAAATCCGCAGACTATGAGTGATGAGGTACTTTGTAATATTGGTAGATGCCATACATCTAAAGAAATAGTTGAAGCATATAAAATGGCAAGGAGTATTGGTTTTGATAATATCAATATGGATCTTATAGCTGGTTTGCCTGGAGATACTCCAAAAGGGTTTCATAATACACTTGATCAGGTAATAGCACTGGACCCTGATAGCATAACTGTCCATACTCTTACTCTTAAAAGAGCTGCAAATATGTTTTCAGACGGCAAGTCACAGCTTGCAAATCCGGTGCGTGAGATGGTTCAAGATAGTATAATTATGCTGCCTAAGAATGGTTACAGACCATATTATATGTATCGTCAAAAAAATACACTTGATAACCAGGAAAACGTTGGCTATGCAAAACCGGGAAAAGAATCATATTATAATATGCTTATTATGGATGAAACCCAGTCTATATTTGGTGCAGGATGTGCAGCGTCAACAAAGCTTGTAGAACCAAATGGAATGATTACACGTGTATGTAATTATAAATTTCCATATGAATATATTGCTAAATTTAAGCAATTGATGGAAAAGAAAAATCAGGTATTTGAAATATATAACCGTATATTTGAAGAGGAGAGTACAAATGCAAAAAAATGAAATCTATCAGACGATCGTAGATGACCTTACAGCAGAAGGACAAGGTGTGTGTCATATAGATGGAATGGCAGTATTTGTACCTGGAACTGCTGTAGGTGATGAGATCAAAGTAAGAATAGTTAAAGTTCTTAAAAATTATTCATTTGGCATTGTCGAGGAAATTATAAAGCCTTCAGCTGACCGTGTAGAACCGGATTGTGTTTATTACAAGCAGTGTGGCGGATGTATATTTCGTCATATAAATTATAAGAAAGAGCTTGAAATAAAAGAGAAGATAGTAAAAGATGCATTTGAAAGAATAGGTAAACTGGGTCCTGCATTTCTTCCTATAATAGGATGTGAAAGCCGCAAGGGTTACAGAAATAAGGCACAGTATCCCGTTTCTGCTGATAAAAATGGTAAGATAATATGTGGATTTTATGCTAAAAGAAGTCATAGAGTAGTTTCTATTGAGAATTGTATTTTACAGCCTGATATATTTAGTAAAATTGTAGATATTATAATTTCATACGCAAAGGAGAAGAAAATATCTCCATATAAAGAGGATAATAATACAGGTGTTTTACGTCACATTTACCTTAGAAAAGGTCATTACAGCGATGAAATCATGGTATGCCTTGTGGTAAGGAAAGACATTTCCAGAGAGCTTAAAGGTTTAGTAAAACAATTGACAGAACAAGTGACAGGTGTAAAGAGCATCGTTATGAATATAAATCCAAAGCAAACAAACGTTATTCTTGGCAGAAAAAATGTAATACTTTGGGGTAACGATACTATAGTGGATATAATGTGCGGTAATGAAATTTTAATATCACCGCTTTCATTTTATCAAGTAAATACACCTCAGGCAGAAAAACTTTATGAAGTGGCAAAAGAATTTGCCGAACTTACGGGAAATGAGAGAGTTTTAGACCTTTACTGCGGAGCAGGAACTATAGGACTTTCAATGGCACATGAAGCCGGAAGTGTACTTGGAGTAGAAGTGATCCCTGAGGCTGTAGAGAATGCAAAAGAGAATGCAAAGATAAACGGCATAGGAAATGCTAAATTTATATGTGGCGATGCAGGAGAAATAGCAAATAAGCTTGCAGGTGAAAAAATGCTGCCTGATGTTATAATAGCAGATCCGCCGAGAAAAGGCTGCGATGAGCAGACGATTGATGCAATATGCAAAATGAATCCAAAGCGTATAGTAATGGTTTCATGCAATCCGGCTACAGCTGCAAGGGATTGCTTTATTCTTAGCAAAAAAGGTTATATAACCGAAAAAGTCCAACCAGTAGATTTGTTTGGCGGAACTGGACATGTCGAGTGCGTAGTGTTGATGTCAAAAGTACAGAAGTAAATACCGAAAAAGGCTTGAAAACAAGGCATTTCCGAGAGTTGGGAGTTCTTTTCCGGCTCTCGGATTTTTTCGTTTTGGGGTGCTTGCAGCCAGGAGAAATCGAGGGTTGAGTTGACAGGTTGAAAATAGGCAAGGTTGAGTTGATAAGATGATTTTGTGTAGAGTTGAATGGATAAGGTGATTGTCTTGCGACAATGAGGATGCGGACAAGCAACCGTGCAAACGAAATTAGTTTTGCGTTCACAAACTTTTATAGACTTTTGCGTATTTTTGTGATATAATATTTAGCATAGGCCATCGACACTTCGAAATAAAGGCGTATAAGCATTCGGTGGTGCATAGAAGAACAGAAAAGCATACAAAGTGTGGAGGTAAAGCGGATGCGTTTTAGCTACAATAAATTGTGGAAATTATTAATAGACCGCGGAATAAATAAAAAGACATTGCGTGAAATGAGTGGGATTAGTGCCACATCGGTTGCCAAACTTGGAAAAGGTGGCAACGTCAACACAGATGTGCTGCTTAGAATATGCAACGCTCTCAATTGTGATGTTGGAGATATTATGGAATTTGTTAGAGAAGAAAATTTTGAAGAACAGGAACGAAAGGATGCATTTCCTAATGGGTAAAACTAATACATCCTTGGCAAGGGTTGAAAAATATAGTGCTGTAGATGAGGCATTGAACCTTATCTATTTATATATACAAGAAGTTTATTCGCCGAAGGAAGTAGAACTGATTTGCGGTGAGTTAAAAAGCATTGCAAGAAGAGACGATTTTCAGTGTGTTGAGGTAGCTTCATCTAAGCGAACATATACTCAAGTTCAAGATGCTCTTTCCAAGATTAATGAGAAACAGAGCATAAGAAAAAGCAAAGGGGTATATTACACCCCAAATGATGTTGTCCGGTTTATCCTCACGAATAGTATTAAAGCCTCATTCGGAAAGCTTGCAGCATCCAATGTTAGTGATTTGAACTTGGATAACATACCATACCGTTCATTTTGCTGTGGGAAGACCGTGTTTGACCCAACGTGTGGAGCTGGAGAATATCTGCTTGCAGCACTTGAAATTAAAATTGATTTGTTGAAGAAAAATGCAAAGATTACCAATCGTCTTATACAAGAGGTAGTTTCTACGATTTATGGCAATGATGTGAATGTTGAATCCATTATTATTGCAGAATTGAGATTGCTACTGTTCATTATAGAATCTTGTGGCGCTGATTATTGTATCGGACTTGGAAATGTAATGAACAGACGATTCACATCCTTTGATTTTATTGCAGACGAGGCCTCTTTTGAGGATAAGTATCATATCGTGATAGGTAATCCACCTTATGTTGAGGATTTCAAATCCGGTCTTGAACTTAGTGATAAATATGGGAACATTTATGCTAATATCCTCCTAAATGCGGCAAGGAAACTTGAAAAGAACGGTTCTATCGGATTTATAATTCCTCTTTCATATGTGTCTACACCGAGGATGAAAAAACTTCGAGAGGAATTAGGAGACCTGGTTTCTGAACAATATATTTTAAGTTACGCAGATAGACCGGATTGTTTATTTGATTCGGTGCATCAAAAATTATGTATTCTAATCGGCAAAGACCGAAAGGTGGAAAAAACTGTTTTTACTGGAAACTATCAGTATTGGTATAAGCAAGAACGCGGTACGCTTTTTACTGATATCCAAATGGTAAGGAATAGATATGAGAATGCAGATTTTATTCCTAAGTTGGGCACACAACTGGATATTGATATCTACAAGAAAATAACTGATACACGAAAAATGCAATCGGTATATGCTATATCGAGAGCTGGCACTGAATCGGTTTTCTTAAATCGTCGAGAGGCGTTTTGGATGAAGGCCTATAGAGAAAAGGTAGATGACCCTGAATATAAGGTTTTCAGTTTTCATACCCCGTTAGAAGCTGATTTTTGCTATTGCCTGATCAACTCTACCCTTTTCTGGTGGTATTGGATTAGTGTGTCTGATTGTTGGCACGTTAGTAAAGATTTAAACGGATTCATGATGCCGCTACAGGTTGATATGACTGGTGCCACGGAATTGGCTAACAACTTAAGAGAGCGATTGGAAAAAACGAAAGTATATGTAGGCACAAAACAAACGCAGTATGAATATAAACATCGAGAGTGCTTGTCAGAAATTTGGGCTATAGATGATTTTATAAATGCTATGTATGGACTAACTGAAACCGAAAGCAAATATATTAAGAATTTTGCTATTAGGTACAGGACAAGCGGAGGAATTGACGCAGATGAAAATAATTGATTTATTTGCAGGATGCGGTGGCTTATCCCTTGGCTTTATCCAAGCAGGATTCAGCGTGGAAAAGGCGGTAGAGTATGACCCCGTTATAGCGGACACATATCAGCGTAACCATCCGGAAGTTGATGTGATTGTTGATGACATAAAAAATATAGACACCTCTGATATGTTTGCAGGAACGACGGCAGATGTCATTATAGGAGGACCACCTTGCCAAGGTTTTTCTATGGCAGGTGCGAGAATTAGACAGGGATTTATTGACGACCCTCGAAATTACCTTTTCAAGCACTATTTTAATGTTGTAAAAGCGGTTAAGCCTAAAGTTTTCGTTATGGAAAATGTAAAAGGCATATCTACTATGCAGGGTGGGAAAATTTTTGAAGAAATCAAAAGAATTTTTCAGGACCCCGAAGCACTTAATGGAAAACCATACCGTATATACCACAGGGTAATCAACGCTGCAGATTTTGGAGTACCCCAACGAAGAGAAAGAATGATTATTATAGGGGCTCTTGTGGACGAAGCAGACATTGACACCTTATGGGAAAAAACTATAAACGAGATAAAAAGCGAGTACCCTACCTATTTTGATGAGGTAACGGTTCTGGATGCGATAGGAAATCTTTCGATGACAAGCGAAGATGGAGTGATTGATAATCCATCGCCGGAAACTGCTTATGAAAAATATTTGTCCTGCGATGCAAAAACGCTTACAAACCATTCACGGTCACGCCATTCAAAGGTTGCAGTGGAAAGAATGAGCAAAATAAAAAATGGAGAAAATTATACGGCTCTGAATGAAAAGATTAATTCTGTTCATAGCGGTTCGTATGGTAGACTTTGTTGGAACGAGCAAGCGTCGACAATCACCACAAGATTTGACACTCCTGCAGGTGGTCGATTTATCCATCCAGATGAAGACCGTACATTAACACCGAGAGAGGCGGCGCGAATTCAAAGTTTCCCTGATAGCTATGTTTTTTATGGAGATAAGCGTTCGATAAGTCGTCAGATTGGTAATGCTGTCCCTCCGAAAGTATCGTACTTTCTTGCAAGATTGGTAAGGAACATATTGGATGTAGAAAATAGCGAAAACATTGGAGATTGATTTATATGAAGAACTTATTGTTCACAGGTAATCCAGCGACTGGTAAGACTTTTCTTGCCAGGGCCGCTGCGTACTACCTGTGCTATGAAAAATTAAATATAGATACCCTCCAATCAAAGGACATCTATAAGGATTTGGATAAAATTGAGGATTTCATTTGCAGTGATAGATGTGAGTTTATTCAAGTTCATCCGAGCATGACCTATGAGGACATTGTATATGGGATTGATATTAAAGCAACCGGAACAATGACGGTCGATTATGTGGAGAAGAGAATAAAAAAACTGTGTGACAGAGCAGGAACCACGGAAGAACTTTATGCGGTAATATTTGACGATATTTCAAGAGTAGATGCAGGAGCGTTGCTTGGAAATTTGATTTATGCTATGGAGTTCAGAAATGAATCTGTTCCCCTTTCAGATGGTTCTACTTTATGCATCCCGGATAATGTCATCATAATTTTAACTGAGTGCAGAAATTTCCATGCAGGACACCTTGACTACGCATTGAGAAGAAGAATGGACTATGTTGCCGAACTGAAATCAGATCGGGATGTGCTTGAAAAATATTATGATACTGTAAATGCAAATGCTGGGCGAATTATAATTGATATATTCGATAGCATAAAAGACTTTATTACTACGAATGTTGCTCCTGGAATCCTTGATGTTGCAGATAAGTATATGCCTGGGCATGGTATGTTCATGGTAGAACGCACGGGAACTGCTTATTTTGTACTGGATAAATTTAAGCAAAAAATGATGTATCAGATTTTCACGTTCATCAATAATCTTTCATCCTTGGGGATTTTACGCGGGAATATCGAGGTATATGAGAAGGCACTTGAATCCAAGCTTAATACGGGAATATCCAGCTTGAATCGTATATCTGACATTCGCAAGGTTATGGTTAATTCAGGCGAGCGTGTTGAACCATATTCGTTGGAAGATACCATAAGCTACTATGAAACCGAGATTATCGCTAACCGTTGTTCCGATTATAAAGGTCTTTTGGAGAGTGTTATAGATGCGATTGTATTGAATGGTGTTTTTCCGTGTGATATCGCAACCGATTCATTGTTATTCAACATTGAGGTTGCATCTGTTCCGAGTAAATCTGTTCCGGTAGCATACGCCTCATATTTGGTAAAAATGAATGATGCACCAAGTTTTTACTATGAGACGGCAGTCAAGGGCAAAGACAGGAGAAATCCCCATGCGTATTATTCAACTCGCCCCGGAAATGTAGGAAGATGGGCAGAACGTACAGATGTGGCAGCCTATGAAATTTCATACACAGACGGTTCTCCGAGCGATACATACCTTCCTTTGAACGGTTTGCGACTGCATACCTTTACAGTCAACAATGTTTGCAAGGATAATAACCCCGCAGAAATCTATGGTGCCGTATACAGATTGTTGCTATATTATTTGAAACTTTACGAGATGAATATTTCCTTAGTTAAAGGTCACAGCGAAGTATATGGTGACTTGAATGCATTAATACATTTGGAAATAAAGTATCTCGAAGCTTTACACGCAGAATTAAGAAATGTTACTGCATCAACACAAACCGAACGAGAAAAAGCGCGAATTGATTATTTCGGTACAAAAATGAGAAATTTGCGTACATTATGGACTCAGTGCGGAACTCAAATTCGAGTCGATAAAGAAAAATTCGACGATTTAGTTCTGGGCGTATCAGCGTTCAGTACTGACGCATATGAGGATATTTTCAATGTAACGAATGATACGGAAAAAATCATAGAGATAAAAGGAGTTGTAAAAATGACTGATTTAAAAGATTATCAACAAATTATGGAGAATATTGGTGTCCGTCAGATGGTATTCCAAGGTCCTCCTGGCACTTCAAAAACTTTTGAAAGCAAGAAATTTGTGCTAAAACAATTAAATCCGGAATCCGATGCATTGGCGGCTCGTTTTGTTAGCCAGGAATCTATTTCTGCTGCATTGGATGAATATAAACTGAACGAAAGTGATTATGCCGACCCATCATCCTCTTCCAAGTTATTGACTGGTGGATGGGATTTGGTTCAGTTTCATCCGTCATACGGTTACGAAGATTTTATCCGAGGTATTGAAGTAAAAGCTGATGGAGGTCTCCCTTCCTACAATAGCGTAAACAGAATTTTGGGTAAAATTGCTGAGTTTGCTAAAATTGCAGAAAAAGCTAATCCTGATGAACCTCCAAAATTTTACCTTGTCATTGATGAGATAAACAGAGCTAATATTGCCACTGTTTTTGGTGAGTTGATTTATGGTTTGGAATATCGTGATAGCAAAGTTTCTACTCCTTATGAAGTAGAAGACAAAGTAAGCACTCCGGTATCAAGAACAAAGGATATTGTTCTTGGAAAGAATCTGTTTATTATCGGCACCATGAACACTGCTGACAAATCTATTGACTCGATTGATTATGCTATCCGCAGACGTTTTCTCTTCGTTGATAGCCCAGCAGACAGAAATGTAGTTATTAACTGTTATCAGAACGCCTCTGAAAATGACGATGAGAATTCTATCGAATTATTGGTATTCGATGCCGTACAGGCTATATTTGATAACGAAAGCTACTTTAATGATGAGTATCAGAAAAGTGATGTGCGCCTTGGACATACATATTTCCTTCGTAAGCGCAAAGAGGGTTATGAAGAAGATTTTGTGGAACGTTTCGTTTTTCAGATTATTCCTATCCTCAGAGAATATGTGAAAGATGGCATCTTGGATACTATTGAGGATTTGATAGCAATTGAACACACTCCTTCTGAAATTAGAGACGCCACTGACCGCAGTGAGAGAGTACGCTTCATCAGTGATAATATCATGTTGTATGCGAAGGAATTCGGAAACATGACTCGTGCAGGAAAGCGTATTGACAATGAATATGTTGGAACTTTTGTTGAAGAAGTGAGGACGAAGATAGGATATTGATTAGGAAGGTGATGTTATGGCACGAGATGTAATAATACACCAAATAAATGACTGGTCTGTACTGAATAGCAGAGATGAGGTATGGTCTAAAGTTGACCTGTCGACTCCAGAACTTAACTTTGGCATTCATAAATTTCAAGGTCGACTTTGGAGCAGTGGTTATGTCGGTGTTGGAAGGCTTTATGACAAGAATGGACGCTATCTACAATCATCCGGCAAAGAACACATCGTTGTAGTAAACTCGCAGTATGGTATGGAACCTTGGCATATGCTTGAGACCGTGATGACTGATGATGAATACGATGATTATATTGCCGAAATGGATGCGGATGGGAGGTCTTTGTTCCAAGTGTTCTATGACCAGCCTCTTATTAAGCTTTCTCAAGACATAGAACAAGATGGAGAACTTTTATACGCATTAAGTTTTGTTACATCCTGTTATGGTTTGTGCAAAAAGGGTTTGAAAAAAATAATGTTCCATCAAGAAGAAAATTATTCTTCAAAGGTCAGAGGGAAAATTGAAATCCAAAAAAATATACGCATGAACACTTGTAAGGGAAGAAATGACAGGTTCTATTGTAAATATATTGATTTCACCGAAGACAATATCGAGAACAGGATTTTAAAGGCTACTTTGATAAAATGCAAGGAAATTATAGGTAGGCGTTTTCCTGTTACATCAGAAGTGTCAAAACGAGTGGCTTACTGCATGAATTCTTTCCGACGGGTTAAGACCGTTCGTATCAAGACCAGTGATTTTAATGGTGCGGATGCATCAGGGCTTTATATGTATTACAAACCTTTGCTGCAACAGGCAAGATGCATATATGGTCAAAAATACTACGCTTATAAAACCGAAGAAGGTCAATCGATTGCGAAAAGTGTTTTTACAATCCCGTATATGATTAATATGGAGGCTTTGTTTGAGTTTTATACTCGTATTGTTCTTAAGAGAGCAATTGACTCAAATAAATATTCGTTAGACCGCTATTCGAAAAGACTTTTTATTCAAAAAGGTGTTACAGACATTTCGGAAGTTGAACGAGGCATACATTTGATGCCGTATTGTATTCCTGACATTATTATTCGTGATAATGACACGCAGAATCCAGTTGCTGTTATAGATGCAAAATACAAGCCGAATACCAGAAGCGCCAGAGCAGATACACATCAGCTACTTTCATATGTACTTCTAACAGGTGTAAAGAAATGTGGTTTTGCATTTCCAGGTGCAGAAAGTAAAGCAAAGATTATGCGTTCAACAGAAACAGCTGCACTTCCTTTAGCAGTTGATTCGATTGATTATTACGAATTGATTTTTGGTAATGATTCCGACAATGTGGCTGAAGCATTGCGGCCGATACTACCATGAGAGGAATTGCGATGAAATACTATACTGTATATCGTGAAGATACCGAAGAGATAATTGCGTTTGGTAATGCCGTTCAGTGTGCAGAGATTCTTGGTCTAAAGGATGCACGGCAGTTTCATGCCTTTGTTTCCAAAACTCGCTCTGGATTGAGAAAACGATATAAAGTGGTAATAGAGGAAGATGACGAGGAATGAAAAAGGCCGTTTAAAGTGAGAAACTTTTAAGGAGGGTAGATTATGGCAGCACATCGTTCATTTGCTGAATATGTAAAAAAGAAATTTGATAATAATTTCTGGGCAGCTGCCGAAAGCTACCTGGAGGCAAACCTTGATTCTTTGGGTATCGAATTAAAGAGAATCCATCGTGCCGGAGAGACGGAGATTTCAGAGGTCAAGGTAGAACACGTGTGGGTTGAAGACAAACCGGGCATGGAGGTGCATTTCGATGTGGCCATTTCCATTTGGTTTGAAACCCATGAGGGAGATTACCATTACGACGATTATGATGAAAATATCGTGTGGATGATGGCTCATTGCCGTGGTGATCTGGATAAGAACCTGGATGATTTTGAAATCCTGCGGGTATCAAAATACAACGGCAAAAGCCGTGTGAAAGACCCGATGGACGATTCTCTTGTGCCGATTATCCCATATGAAAAGTTGGATGATGTGTCAACAGCATTCTTGCAGGAATATTATCCGGCGGCACTTCGCATTCCAATGCGTGGTCAAGACCCTGTATGGGTTGACCCGACAGAACTTGCAAAGAACATGGGGTTAACCGTCAAAAATCAGCGTATCCGTGAAGATGGTTCTGTATTTGGACAGATTTATTTTGATGATACCGATACAGTAATGTACGATGCAAACGAGGATGCAGATGTTCCTACACACATCAAAGGAAAAACAATTGTTGTGGACCCGCAGATTTATCTGCTTCGAAATCTTGGTTCATTTAATAATACCATTGTCCACGAGTGTGTTCACTGGGCGAAGCATCGTAAGGCATTCAAACTGGAACAGCTATTCAATACGGATGCTTCTTACATTAGTTGCGAGGTTGTTGGCGACGCAGATTCCCGCATATCCATAAAATCTACAAAGTATATGGAAAAGCAGGCTAATCAGCTTGCACCGAGAATCCAGATGCCGAAGGAACCTTTTACAATAAAGGCTAAAGAATACATAGCCTATTTCATGAGACAGACCGATGCAAGGCATACGGTTGATGTCATGGAAATGGTAATCGGGGCATTGGAGCGGGATTATGGTGTTTCAAGACAAGCCGTAAAAATCCGATTGGTAGAGCTTGGCTTTGAAGAAGCCATCGGCACATTTAACTATGTTGATGGACACTATGTAAAGCCACATGGTTTCCGCAAAGGTGCTATCAAAGTTAATCAGACATTTACTTTGAGCGCCCAAGACGCTGCAGTTCAGCGTTTTATGAATTTGGAACTCCGTGAAAAGACCGCAAACGGCGATTATCTTTTCGTGGATAACCATTTTGTTTATAACGCTCCCCTATATGTCACTTGCGTACACTTAAGAGAAGAGATATAATAGTAGAATGAAAGATAAA
>CANOIR010000045.1 GCA_947566125.1 uncultured Ruminococcus sp.
TAAATTTATCGCACGAACCTTTTTTGGTGATGAGCCGTTTCGCTGTCTGCGGACAGCGACCAGCATTTTTGAAAAATTGCTGGATCAAAAAACTTTTATTGATTTAATCCCTTTTTTTCTTTGCTTGAATTTGAAAGAAGGCTTTCTATCGTTTGCTTGATTTTGACAGAAAGCCCTTTTATTTTGCGAAATTTTGTTTTTTGTTTTTACGCTAAATTTATCGCACGAACCTTTTTTGGTGATGAGACATTTCGCCGTCTGCGGACAGCGACCAGCATTTTTGAAAAATTGCTGGACCAAAAAACTTTTATTGATTTAGTCCCCTTTTTTTCTTTGCTTTTATTTATTCACTTAGCTCAAAGTCTATATTTCCACTGTTTACATCTGTCTTAACACATTGAACTTTTACAGTATCTCCAAGTCTGTATTCTCTATCTCCAAACGCTTCCTTGAATGATATGCTCTCATCATTATACCATTCACCATCTTCCGGCAATGTTCTGACATGAACCATTCCTTCTACTGAATTTGGCAGCTGAACGTAAAATCCAAAATCACTTATACCTGAAACAATACCCTCAAATTCTTCTCCCAAATGCTGCTGCATATATTCAGCTTTATAACAATCTTCACAATCACGTTCAAGCATTATAGCTCTCACTTCAGCATCACTTGATGCCTTTGCAGCTTCTGTAACAAATGCCTTATATCTCTTATTTACCTTTTCAGAATTTTTACATTCACAATAATAACTCATTATACGGTGAATCGCAAGATCGGGATAACGTCTTATAGGCGATGTAAAATGAGCGTAATCTTCAAGTGCAAGTCCGAAATGTCCTATAGGCTGAGTATCGTATTGAGCCTTTGCCATAGAACGCAAAACCATTACATTTACTACCGGATATACCGGCGTACCCTTGGCATTTTTGAGTATTTGTGCTAAATGTACAGGTTTGACATTAGAAAAATCAGGAACACCCACACCCAAGCGAACCAAAACGTGTTCAAGGTTTTCTATTTTTTCCATAGATGGTTTCTCATGTACTCTATATACAAATGGAAGTTCCTTTTCAGCGGCAAATTTTGCAGCAGCTTCATTTGCCAGAAGCATCATCTCTTCAATAATGCACTCACTCTTGCCACGAGTTCGTGGCTTTACATCTACGCAAACACCGTTTTCATCAAGTACAAGTTCACTTTCTGTAGTTTCAATTTCAGGTGCACCACGTCTATCTCTTTCACGAATTCTTACATCGCAAAGTTCATCCATTATAGGTATCATATCAATAACTTCAGAATACTTCAGCTTAAGAAATTCATCTGCTTCACCAGACAAAATCTTATTTACTTCCTTATAAACACCCTTTACTCGTGAACGTATGATCGTCTTTTTGAAATCATATTTTACAATCTCACCATGTTCATCAAGCTCCATAAGTGCAGAAAATGCAAACCTATCTTCCTGCGGATTAAGTGAACATATGCCATTTGAAAGTTCTTTTGGCAGCATTGGAATAACTTTATCAGCATAATAAACACTTGTACCACGACTTATAGCATCCATATCAAGCGATGACTTAGGGCGAACATAATGTGAAACATCTGCAATATGCACACCAAGCCTATATCCGTTTTTAATCCTTTCAATTGAAACCGCATCATCAAGGTCTTTGGAATACGCACTGTCTATTGTAAAGATCGGCTCATCACGCAAATCAAGACGATGTGAAGGTTCCTCATCTGTCAACAATGTTCCACATGAAACACTCTGAGCCTCCTGCATTGCTTCAAATGAAAATTCTTCTGTAACTCCATGTAAAGCTATCATTGCCTTAGCACATGAATCAGCAGTATCTGAATTACCAAAACTAAAAATAACCTTTGCCATATGTTCAGCATGCCTTTTTCCACGAATGCAAATTTCAGCAAGCACCTTATCGCCTTCATTATATTCAACACTTTGACGGCGGTTTATACGAATAGGTGTTCTTGACATCGTATCAGGTAATAGGAAAAGTATGCCATCATCAGAAATAATTTTTCCTGTTAATCGACTGTCCGATTCTTCTATAATATCAACAACTTCACCCTCCGGCTTACCGCTTCTGGATGGTATCTCTCTGTAAAGCACTCTATCGCCCGGCATTGCACCAAGCAAAAATTTTCCTGGTATAAAAACATCATCTGCATCATCATATTCCGGACGTACAAATCCAAATGTACCGCTCAGTCTTACAACTTCGGCTGAATAATATCCAAATAATTTTGAAAGACCAAACCCCTTTCTTCTGATGCAAACATCTCCTAAACGCAAAAGCTCTTTTAATGCGGCATTATAAGCGGCTGCATTTCCTTTATTTACTTTGCATTTAGCTTCAAGCTCTTTTTTGTCAAGGCATTTAGCACCGGCTTTTTCAAGAGCCTTTAAAATTTTTCTTGTATATACCTGAACAAACTCATTGAAAATATCCTTGTTTTTTTCTTCCATAATTTTTCTCTTCTCAATCTCCTGTTATTTTTATTTATTTATCTTATATCAAATCGGCAAAAAAATTCCTGTGAAACAGATAATGCTGAATCACAGGAAGTATTTTTTTATTTTTTGATCAGCGGCATTACAATATCCATGAACAAAATCATTGCAAAGAATAAAACAGTTAAAACAGTAGTAAATTTCTTAAGTCTTGCTTCTTTTGTTCTGCCTCTGTTCTTGTCATAGAAAGAATCATTAGATGCACCTGTAAGGGCTGATGTAGCATTCTGAGGTTTCTGTTCCTGCATCAGACAAATTATTGTTATAATCAAGCATACCAGAAGAATAGCTACACCGATAATAATTTCCAAGGTTGTCATTTGTTTCTCCTCCTCCGTTATTTAATATTCAAATTTATTATATCATATAAAAGCACCGATTGCAAGGGCTTTTTTAAAAAAAGTCGATCTTATTTTTGTATTTTCATAGAAATATCAAAACATTTTACAGAATGTGTAAGCGCTCCAAGTGAAATTATATCAACACCTGTTTCTGCAATTTCACGAATATTAGCTTCAGTAACATTTCCGGAGGCTTCCAAAAGTGCATGTCCATTTGTTATTTCAACAGCTTTTTTCATATCTTCACAGTTCATGTTATCAAGCATTATTATTTCAGTTTTAACATCAAGTGCTTCTCTAAGCTCATCAAGATTTCTTACCTCGACCTCGATCTTTACCATATGACCTATCTTCTTACGAAGAGCATTTACCGCACCGGTAATGCCTCCATATGCATCAATATGATTATCCTTAAGCATAGCACCATCGGATAAATTATATCTATGATTTCTTCCACCGCCTACAGTCACAGCATATTTTTGCAGCTGTCTGAGTCCTGGAAGGGTTTTTCTTGTATCTGTAATTTTAGCATTTGTACCATCAACCAAGTCAACACAACGGCGTGTTGTTGTTGCAATGCCACTCATATGCTGAAGTATATTAAGTGCAGTACGCTCGCCCTTGAGCAAAGTCTTTGTACAACCACTCATTCTTGCAATAATATCGCCTTTTTTTACAATTGCACCGTCTTTAATAAGAATCTCCATCTCAAAATCTCCGCCTACAATTTCAAATACTCTCTTTGCAATATCAATACCGCAAAGTACACCGTCATCTTTAGCAACATAATAAGCATTTGCTTTATGTTCATCACTCAGCAAATAATCTGTAGCTACATCTACATAATGAATATCCTCTTCAAGTGCTGTTGTTATAATTTTATCAATATAAAAATTCTGAAGCAGCATAATTTTATTTCTCCTTATTTTTCACTTTTTATTATTTTTGATTTATATACACTCATATTATCTCTTTAAGAATAATATATCCAACTTCAGCAAGTGATTTTGCTTCAACATAATTATCATCTATCATATAATTACCTGTCATAAGAGTACGCCTTATTTCACGAATACGCTCAAATCCCTCAACCACCTTTGCAGTATCAGGAATAACAAAAGTACTTTCCTGCATGATATGGCGTATTTCTGTGCGGAATCCTGCCGGCATAGGTACAGCGTCTTCTTTTTCTGGAAATACAGCTTCTTCAAATTCATCTGTACATTCAGGAAGTCTTTCTGCAATAGTATCTGATGCTTGACGTGAGAATACAAGTGCCTCAAGCAGGGAGTTGCTTGCAAGTCTGTTATTGCCGTGTACACCTGTATGTGAACATTCACCGCAGGCAAAAAGATTATGTATTGATGTTTCAGAATGCTGGTCTACATTTATACCACCCATTAGATAGTGGTGACAAGGATATATCGGAATAGGTTCTTTTGTCATGTCATATCCCTGTTCAAGTACATTCTCATAGATCATAGGAAATCTATTCTTTATAAACTCAGAATCCTTATAAGAAATATCAAGATAGAAATCATCACTGCCTGTACGTCTGCTCTCCATTACAATAGCATGTGATACAACATCACGTGGTGCAAGTTCCAAACGCTCATCATAAAGATGCATAAATCTTTCCTTATTACAATTAAGCAGATACGCACCTTCTCCACGAACGGCTTCTGATATAAGAAAACATTCTCTTGTGTGATGATTATTAAACGCAGTAGGATGAAACTGTATCAAATGCAGATTTTTAATTTCTGCTCCTATTTGACTTGCCATAGCAATTCCATCACCTGTTGCTATTTTACTATTGGTAGTAAATTCATATATTCTGCCGATTCCGCCTGTTGCCAATGTCATAAAATGACAGTTTACAACTGAAAGATCGCCATCTGAAAGCAGCTGCACAGAAAAACCTGTAGATGTTTTCTTAAGATCGACCATCATTGTATTTTCAAGAATAGTCACATTTGGCAAAGCCTTTACTGCTTCTATGAGTGTTCTTAAAATTTCAGCACCCGTAGAATCCTTATGATGAAATATTCTATGTTTTGAATGACCGCCTTCAAGTGTTCTGTGAAGTTTGCCGTCAGGCGTTCTGTCAAAGTCTACACCAAGCTCCAATATTTTAGCGATTTCAAATTTGGCATTTTCAGTTAGAAGCTGAACAGCCTCAAGATTATTTTTAAATCCGCCTGCGATCAATGTATCCTGTACATGAAGGTCAGAGGTATCATCTGTAGTATCACCTGGCGGCTGATATACGCCGGCAATTCCGCCCTGTGCCAAAGCAGAATTACAAAGAGTCATTTCTTTCTTACAGATTATCAAAATTTTACAGGTGCGTGGTAAATTGAAAGCATTATAAAGTCCGGCAGCACCACATCCAGCAATTATAACATCATAGTTATTCTCCATTTTGAGAACATTCCTTTCAAAAGATGCATAAGCATCTATATATTCTTGTACGCCGTGATGGTATACTTATTTTATTATATCATATAACTTTCTATTTGTCACCTATTTTTTCAAAAATAATTTGATGTTTTTTAGAATTTTACTATATAACAAAAGCAAGCAGCTGATCTCTTTTCAGCTGCTTGCTTATATTGCTATTTAATTAGTCTTAACCATTTGGCAACACTGGCAGAATCTTTATCTGTCCAGCTAATAATTGCATAAGTGCAGTGGAATCTTTTGCATTTATCTCTGAATCTTTAAATGTATCTGCATGGATTATCTGCTGTTCGTTGAATTCAATAATTCCTGCTATATACTTATTCAAATATACAATATCTATCATAGAGCGGCTGCCGTCAACGTTAACATCGCCGTCTCCGCCTTCAGGAGTACCGCCGCCTTGAATTGAAGTAGTAGTTTCTGAACCTGTATTTGATGTTGTAGTCATTGTGGTTGTTGTCATAGTTGTTGTGGTTGTAGTATTAGTTGTTGTAGTAGTTGTTGTTGTTACTGGCGGCTTTGTTGTGATCGGTGGTTTTTCCGGCTTTGTACCATCAGGTTCAATACCCCAAATAAGAGTATCACCATCGTACATTGTCATATAAGGTGTATCGACCATTGCATCTTCGCCGCCCTGTGTTAAGCCCTTGAATGAATAGTCATTAGAAGTATCCCAAACTCCCTGAAGATTATCTGGAATAGAAATTCTGAACTGACACTCACTTCTATGCTCAGACTGACCTGTAGGCATTACAACACTACCATCAGCAAATGAAAGCTTTACATAATAAATGCTGCCGTCATACTGGATTGGATCAGATATAGAAATTTTACCCTTATCGGAAGAATGCTGGTCATAACCAACTCTTACAGAAACATCATTTATAGACAAACCTGCTTCTTCAAGCTCAGAAATATCAAAATAATAATTATAAGAAAGATCCTTTACAGTTCTTGCCGGCCATGCAGAATGGTTCATAGCAAATGCTTTTATTTCAGTATAGCTTCCTGCTGCCTGATTTATAGAAGCTCTCATGAAAAATTCATCCCACTTAGGCTCTTCTGTTGGAGGGAAATCAGGGTCTGATGTACCGCCATATTTTTGTGTCATTGCACAAAGTGCAGCTGTATAACCTGCGTTATAGTCAATAGCAACTTCAGTATACTGGTAATCACCGATTTTATCTGAATAACCGTCCTGCTGATCAGGTCCGCCTACCAATGCACCATAGAGGATATGTGCGTGTGGCTTAGCGTCTTCGCCTTCGGTCTGACCGATGTTGCTCCACTTATCGTTCCATGCACCGGAAGATGTTCTGTGGTGCCATGAATGAGGATAATCATCGCCCATACCTACAACATAACTGAAGTTCTTTGAGTTATCACCAAAGCAATAATTCATTGTATCATCAGCAAATTTTGTATACTTATCTTTAGCAGCTGAATCGTCAGCAAAAAGCTCATCAACAGCTACATAAGCCAAGAAGGCTGTAGTAGTAGCATGACGCAGTGAACCCCACTGGAACAGCCATGAAAGTCCGTCCGGAGTTTTGGTTATCTGCTTTCCGCCATAACCTGTTGTCCAATATTCAAGATGCTTTCTAAACTGTTCTTTCCACTGTGATTCGCCTGTATTGATAGCATACAGCAGCATACCGCCCTGCATTGTATCGTCCCAACAATGACCCCATGTGTACTTCAATTCAGTAGACTGCTCTTCTTTGCCAAGGTTATTGATATAATCAGAGGCACAAAGATCAAGATATTTCTGTTCACCTGTAGCCTTGTAAAGCCAGTTTGCTGCAAAGAAAAGGTCATCATAGAATGTAGTAGGCTTATAATATGGATGTTCCGCAGCGTCATCACCGATAGAACGGTTTTTATCTGCACGTTCAAAACAAGCTTTAGCGTGTTCAAGATAACCATTAGCACGTTCAGAGTCGCTGTCCTTGAATACAAGATAACCTGTAGAAAGTGCAGCAGCCATCTGAGCTTCTATACAGCTGTCGTTGCAAGTATAATAAGGCCTTTCTGTTTCACCCTTCATAAGCTCAAATTTATTCATATACATTTCAGCAGCACCCCACCATACGTGGTCAAAGCTGCCTTCGCCAATCATGTAAACGATCTCATCCCCAAGATCACATTTAGCAAGATAATCGCAAACAAATGCAAGATTATTCTTGTACATTGTCATCTGACCGGACTGCTCAACACCATCAGGATACACAAGCAAACCCCAGCCAAGCAGTGTTGCTGAATAAGCATTAGTAAGAGCAAATTTAAGGTGGTCACCTGCATCGAACCAACCTCCTGGAATATAGTCGTTGGTCATACAGTCATCACGCCATGCTACCTCATTCCATTCAGGAATAACGCCACACTGTTGAACTTCGTAAAAGAACATTGACTTTTGCAAAGCTTCGCCATAGTTATATTTAGAATTTGGCTCAGCAGAAACTTCAGCATTTAATGCAACACCAGAAGCCATTCCTGTAACACCCAATACAGCAGCTGAAGCAATCGCAACTAATTTTTTCATTTTCATAAAAATAGTACTCCTTTCATAATTTACGGCAAAACACCCCATTGTTGTTTTAAGTGTAACATATTTTCCTTACAATGTCAAGGCATTTTATAAATTTTTACTTCTTTGAGCCGTTATATTTGCCAAAGACATACTTGAGCATATAAAATCAATTTTTTAAAAATATTTGCTTTCAGGATTTATCAAATTATGCAAATTATAATGAAAAATAGGCACTGCAACCCATGGTTGCAACCAGCGGTTGACAAATTTCAAGGATAAAGTTATTGCTTGCAATCTGTTTTTTGTGATATAATAAAGTCACAGAAATGCTTTTCAAAAAGCTTTCTGAATAAATCAATAAAAGGTGGATGTTATATGATATTAGCAGACAAAATCATCAAACTAAGAAAACTAAACGGCTGGTCGCAGGAAGAGCTTGCAGAGCATATGGGAGTTTCACGTCAGGCGGTTTCCAAATGGGAAAGTGCGCAATCTGTCCCTGACCTTGATAAAATTTTAAAACTCAGCAACATTTTCGGTGTTACAACAGATTATCTTTTAAAAGATGAAATAGAAACAGAAACATTTACAAATGATAGCAAATATTCAGAAAATTCAAATATAAGAACAATAACAATGGAAGAAGCAAACAGTTATCTTTCTATAAGAAAAAAGGCTTCTGTACAGATCGCACTTGCTACTTTTATGTGCATCATTTCTCCTATATGCCTATTTATTCTTAGCACTGCATCTGAAATGCAATATATAGGCATAAAAGAAAATCTGGCAAGCATTATAGGGCTTATAGTATTATTTATACTTGTAGCTATTGCTGTAGGAATATTTATATTTACAGGATTTGAGAATTCTGATTTCTCATTTATGGAAAATGAACCATTTGAAACAGAATATGGTGTATCCGAAATGGTAAAGGATAGGAAACAAACATATCACAATACATATGTAAAAATGAATATCATAGGTATAACCTTATGTGTGCTTTCACCAATAGCATTATTTATTATAGCCATTAATGAAAATGAATTCTTTGCAGTCTGTATGCTTTCTATTATGATGTTTACAGCCAGCATAGGCGTTCTACTTATGATACTGGCAGGAGTAAAACACGCAAGTATGCAAAGACTGCTAAAAGATCCTGATTATGTAGGTTGGCAAAAAAAGTCCTTCAAGGATACTGTAAGTTCTATCTATTGGCTGCTTGCAACAGCAATTTACCTGATCTGGAGCTTTGCATCAAATGATTGGCATAAAACATGGATAGTATGGGTCGTTTCAGGCGTACTTTTCGGTATTATATCTACAGTGCTGAATTTGTTTGATAAAGATAAAAAAGATAATTCCAAATAGTTGACAGTTTGCTATATATATTGTATAATAAATCATACAATGAGAACAATATATATAATAATCATCATGGAGGCATTATCATGAATAAAAAAGCAATGTACAATCTATCTTATGGCTTGTTTGTTCTTACAACAAAGCTTGGCAGCCGCAGTCAAGGCTGTATTATCAACACAGCTATGCAGGTAACAACAAATCCTAATCGCATAACTATAACAGTAAATAAGCAAAATCTTACTCACGATGTTTTGATGCATACAAAAGAGTTCAATATTTCAGTAATTTCGGAAGATGCAAAATTCACATTATTCAAACATTTTGGATTTCAAAGCGGAAGAGATACGGACAAGTTTGAAGGATACACTCATTCAAAAACAGCTGAAAATGGAATTCCTTATATAACACAAGGAATCAATGCCTATATTTCAGGCAAAGTTATAGATACAGTTGATTTGGGTACGCACACAATGTTTATTGCAGATGTTACTGACGGCGAAATACTATCTGATACAGCTTCTGCAACATATTCATACTATCAGAAAAATATTAAGCCAAAGCCTGAAGAAACAGAAAATCAGAAAAAAGGCTATAGATGCAAGATTTGCGGTTATGTTTATGAAGGAGATACATTGCCTGATGATTTTGTGTGTCCTATATGCAAGCACGGTACAGATGATTTTGAGAAAATATAAATAAAATACAATAAAAACAGCTTCGAGAATTTAAACACTTCTCGAAGCTGTTTTTGTTTTTACTTAATTAGTTGTGCATGATCTCTGAAATAGCATCCAGAATCTTGTCATGGCATCCACCGCAGCCGGTAGAACAATGAGTTACTTCCTGAACGTGCTGGAATACAGACAGTACATCAGAGAAGCTGGTCATATCGTGCATAGCATCTTCAACATCAGCAAATGATACGCCCATGCAGTGACAAATCTCATAATTTTCCATAAAGGCAGCTCCTTTCTGTATGGCATCTTTTGCCGTACTATTTATTCGCTTATAGTATATCACATTTTATCTTAACTGTCAATAATAAGTCTATATTGATTTTAGAACTTATTATTAGTTTTTCTTATTAGTTTTTCATCTCAAAGCTTTCGCCCAGAACGTCTTTATTTGCGTTCAAAATAGGCTGTATGCATTCTGCAATAAATTCTTCTGTCTGCTGTGCACTTCTGCCAGTAAAGTTCTCAGGCTGAAGTATAGCATCAAGTTCTTCCTTATTTATCATAAACATAGGGTCAGCAAGTATCATATCGCAAAGGTCATTCTCCAGACCTTCTTCCTTAACGTGCTTGCCGGCAACCATAGAATATTCACGAATCTTTTCATGCAGAGCCTGACGATCTCCGCCCTTCTTTACAGCATCCATCATGATATTCTCAGTTGCCATAAATGGAAGTTCTCTCATTACTCTCTGACGAACCATCTTAGGATATACAACAATACCATCTGTTACATTCATCATTATATTCAAAATAGCATCTATTGCAAGGAATGCTTCCGGTACAGATACTCTCTTATTTGCAGAGTCATCAAGAGTTCTTTCAAACCACTGTGTGCCTGCTGTAAATGCAGGATTAAGGCTGTCGATCATAACATAACGTGAAAGTGATGTAATTCTCTCACAACGCATTGGATTACGCTTATAAGCCATTGCAGATGAACCGATCTGTGTTTTTTCAAATGGTTCTTCCATTTCCTTAAAGCTCTGGAGGATTCTCATATCATTTGAGAACTTGCTGCATGACTGTGCGATTCCACTGAGTGTCTGGAGAACCTGTGCATCCACTTTTCTGGAATATGTCTGTCCGGAAACAGGCATTACTGCATCAAAGCCCATTTCATTTGCGATCTTCTTTTCAAGCAGCTTTACTTTATCAGTATCGCCCTCAAACAACTCCATAAATGAAGCCTGTGTACCTGTTGTACCCTTTGAGCCAAGAAGCTTAAGATTTGCGATTCTATATTCAAGCTCTTCAAAATCCATGAGCAGCTCATTCATCCAAAGAGTTGCTCTCTTGCCTACAGTTGTAAGCTGTGCCGGCTGAAGATGTGTATATGCAAGTGCAGGCATAGACTTGTATTCATCTGCAAACTTTGCAAGATTTGCAAGAACATTTATCATTTTACGGCGTACTATCTGCAAAGCGTCACGCATAATGATAACATCTGTATTATCACCTACATAACAAGAAGTAGCACCAAGGTGAATGATGCCCTTTGCATTTGGGCAAACCTGTCCATAAGCATAAACGTGTGACATTACATCATGGCGTACAACTTTTTCTCTTGCCTCTGCAACGTCATAGTCGATATTTTCAATATTTGCTTCAAGTTCATCAACCTGATCCTGAGTTACCGGAAGACCAAGCTCCATTTCTGCACGAGCTAATGCAACCCACAGCTTTCTCCATGTAGTAAATTTTTTATCAGCAGAAAATACATACTGCATTTCCTCGCTTGCATAGCGTGTGCAGAATGGACTCTCATAGCTTTTTGTATTACGCATAAAAATACCTCTTTCTTTTTTATAAAATAATAAAAATCAATTTAATTCAGCTTAACAGCTGTACCGTATGCCATAACTTCAGCAGCACCATTCATCACTGAAGATGTAGCAAAACGTACTGATACTATAGCGTCCGCACCAATAGCTGTAGCCTGTTCGATCATACGCTGAACAGCAATATCACGTGCTTTATTAAGCATATCTGTATAAGACTTAAGTTCTCCACCTACGATGGTTTTAAAACTCTGACTTATATCCGAACCTATGTGTTTTGACTGTATGGTACTGCCACGTACCAACCCCAGTGTTGAATAAGTCTTTCCAGTAATAAATTCAGTTGTTGTAATAAGCATAATTAATTTTCCTTTCAAAAGGTAATATTATATTGTATTTTTATTATAACATATTATTTATACACTTGCAAGGAAAATATTCTAAAAACAAAAGATCCGCACGAGATATAAATTTAACTATCATCTGCGAATCTTTATTTTTAATCAATTATTTTCACGTTTTAAAAATTCTATTACATCAAGAAGATTACCTTCTTTTGTATAAGCAATTTTCAACATATCCTCTGTGGGTTCAATCAAATCAGGAACAAGAATAGCTTTCATACCTGCATTATAAGCACTCCACAAACCGTTTCTTGAATCTTCTACAGCATATGTTTCAACAGGCAATACACCGAGTTTTTCACATGCTGTAAGATATATCTCCGGATCGGGTTTTCCCTTTTCCACAATATCACCTGTTACTATTTCATCAAACATATCTATAAGACCTGTTGCATTAAGATGATGTATAGCTGTTTCACGTCTTGACGAAGTTGCCAAAGCAGTTTTCCACATATTTCCCCTGAGCCATGTTAAAAGTTCCCTTGTGCCGGTTTTTATAGGTATTCCATTCTCATCAAGCCATTTGCTGAATTTTTCTGAAGAACGATTTATAAACCATTCAAAATCTATATCAGGATGATGTTTTGCAAAGTATTCCTCTTCACTTTTTCTATTAAGTCCGGTACAGTTTTTTATCGTAATTTCGGGATTTTCGATACCCATTTCCTTAAATATATCTGTCCATACAATATTGCAAACCATTTCAGTATCAAAAAGTACGCCATCCATATCAAAAACTATTGCTTTAGCCATTTTTCATTCCTCCCATATCTTTTTTCAATTGTTTAAACTTTCAACTTTTATTTCAACTTTTCAACATTGAGATGTTGAATCGGTTTACAGTTTTATTTTAGCATATTGTTGGGAGTGTTGTCAAGGTTTGATTTCAACAATAAAAACGAGCTGTCACCAGCTCGTTTTTATTAACACTAGATTTTATTATAAATAAGAACAAGTTCTAAACTTAATTATGAATTCTGCACGTCATAAAGATTTACCCAACCAGCACCTGATTTAAGTTTTCCCCAAACGTCATATTGGCTGTCTGATAATCTGCATTCTTCAACTATTGTATATTGAGTAAGTTCTGTAAAATATTCTGCAACAGAATAATTATAACCCGGACCTTCATATATTGGCAAATAGTCATTGACTTCGATCAAATAATTAGTTTTAGTATATGTAGGGCCAGAACTAGGCTCTTAAGATTTATAACCAACAAAATCTCTTACGCTTTCAACAGCATCTTTGATAATATCCTCAGAATAGTCATAGGCATCAGAATAACTGATGATCTCAATATTATTCATATAATCACGGGCTTTTTCTTCTGATACATCCGAGCCATTTACTGTATATGTTACACCTTCAAATACACCAGCAGGGGAACTATACTTATATTCAGCACATACCTCTTTGGTAATCGCATTGGTAACAGTCACACCTTGACCTGAATTACTGCCATGTATAATGATTTCAGCTACATAATATTCTTTTATATTATTATCATATACAACGGCAACAGGTGCTAATGATGTCGCACCGGGTAAAGACACGCAATCTACGTATGAACCATTACTCTCATATACACGCAAACAATAAACGTAAGAATCATTCTCATAGCGAGCTATAGTTTCCTTTTTTCCATCTCCGTCTACATCATAAAAATATGTATCTTGCAATTCACCGTATTCTGAACCATTAAAACGAATGTTATTAGGACAATCATATGGTACTTCAACTTTTTCAGTTGTGGTAGTGGTTTTCTTTGTTGTGGCTTTAGTCGTTGTTGTTTTAGTTGTTGTTTGAGTCATTGTTTGAGTCTTTGATGTAATAGTTGCTGTAGCTTTCTTTGGAGCAGTAGTTGTTATTTTTTCTGTTGGTTTTGTTTGTTTTATATTATCAGCGGTTTTTACTTTTTCTGTCTTTATAGTTGGTTTAATATTATTATGCAGCCAAGGTGCATCATCATCAAGCAATTCAAGAGAAATGGCTATACGGCCATCATCAATTGTTGTACTAATGCCTACCACTTCTTTTTCATCATGCCATGTTCTTCCGAATTCGTTTCCTTGTGACCTATGTATCTCATAAGGGGTACCATAAATATCTGCATAGTGATCATTTATTGCATTATAAAGAGCGTTGGCATCGCCCTTATTAGATGGCTCAAAATACATAAAAAATTGAGTAAGACAATTCGACTCACTATCTCCGTAATAATGCAAAACGTAATCATGCTTTTGAGGAACTAATCCCTCAACACGCTCGGAATCCGATATTTTTACATAAGCACTAAATCTGTTTTTGCCGCTGTCTTCACTATTCAAAATCTCATGATAAAATGCACTTGATATATGGTTAAACATAATCACGTTTGCATAGTCATCTGCTGTGGGAAGAAAAGCTTCATCAAGAATATATTCTCCGCAAATAGAGCACTTACCATGATGCGTTGTATGTTCATCATGATCACTTTCACTATCTTCATCATCGTATACTATTGCAGGCTGGATTTCGTGATTGTTCTGTTCATCATTGCTTGAGAGAACAAAAGGTAAAATCGCACATACAACCAATATTATAGCTGTTGCAAGAGCGATTATTGCTATGCCGGATAGTAAAATAGATACTTTTTTATCATCTGTTTTAGACTTTTTTGAATTTGAAGATTCATCAGTCTTGATTCCAGCACATTCACGGCAAAGCGTTTTTTTATCCAATATTACAACTTCGTTATCTTGAATATTCCTTCCGCATTTTTGACAAAACATAATAATTGCTTCTCCTTTCTAAAGCATTAGTTTTTATTTCTTTTTTCAATTGTAAGACAAAGGGCAAAGCCACTTACCAAAGCCACAAAGCTTCCAAATGCAATTGCAAACGTTTGCAAACAACTTCCCAGCATATCAATAATTTTACTGGTATTATATGCAGCAATGCGAACTGCGTCATGGATTTCCGTGTAAAAATCTCCGCCGAAAGTAACTTTATCTGGATAAGAAGCATACTCATGAAAGTCTATACCAAAGAACAGATCGCTTTTAGTAAAGCCATTTATCAGCAGCAGTACACCCATAAAAATGCCTATTGCACAGATAACGATTTTAATTATAAATATTCTTTTTTCAGAATTATTTGCCAAAGCAGAAACACTCGCTTTTTGTGTATAATACGGAGCTTGTGTATCAGAACTTTGATTTTGCACTTCATTTGTGCTGTTATTCTCCTCTATTAACTGCTTAGCACCGCAATGCTCACATTCTAATGAATTATCGGCAATATTCTTGCCGCAGTTTTTACAAAACATAACTTCTCTCCTTGCAATTCTAATAAGTTTTAATTATAGGCATAGTCATAAGCGTCCTGATAAAAATCACCATAATCTTTAAATTCATTTTTATTAAGTTTGCCGTCACCATCATAATCCCATGACTTAGCATCAAATAAATCCTTATCACCGCCGCCGGAAGAGCCGCCACAACCTGTTGCCATACCAGACATACCCAGCATCATCGCTATAGCAAGAATTAAACTTAGTTTTTTCATTTTAAAATTCTCCTTTCAAATTTTTACCAACCATATCCGCCATCATAAGCATCCATGGCATCATTTAAATAATTGTTCCACTCAGTTTCCCAATCATCTTCATCTATATCATTATCATAGTCGTTATCGCCAATTATTCCATCTGTTTGATCACCTTCAATATTGTTATTGTCTGGGTCGCAAGAGTAACAGTAGAAGTCAGTGGCACTGTACGTTTTGTTTGGGCAAGTGTCACCTTTACCCATGCAATAAAATGTTTCATCGTCATCATCGTCATAGTCATTATTTCCAGCTACCACATGTGAAGAATCGTTTTCATCATTATAGCTGTAACTATCATTATTATTTTTAGTTGTTGCTTTAGTGGTAACAGTTGTTGTAGATTTCGTTGTTTCAGCAACATCACTTTCAGAAGAGTCGCCACAACCTGTTGCCATAGCTGACATACCTAACATCATCGCTATAGCGAGAATTAAACTTAGTTTTTTCATGCCCCAGTTCTCCTTATCAAATAAAAATTTCCCAAAAATCTTTGGACTATATTTTAATTATATCAATACAAAGGTCAAAAAGATAGACTTATTTTTGCATTTATTTTGTAATACATTTTGATTGCAAACATTCTTGCAAATAAAAAAACTGCCGTCATATTTCAGACAGCAGCTCCTAAAGCGGATTTTTAAGCTTCAATGTTCATTTTTGTTTTTACAATATTTTATAATATACTTTCCGATGCAAAGATCATGTCTTATGCATCCGCAACACCCCCAGTTAATTAAAAAACAATTTACCGATAGATTGCAATACTATTCTAAATGATCAAGAGCAAATCTGATGCATTGGATGATTAGTCCATTTACTGATACATTATTTTCACGTGCCAGCTTCTCAAGCTGCTCTATCAACGACATTGGTATGCGAAAAGTTTTTGTTTCCATTTCATCTTTTCGCTTAATTATAAACTTTTCCATTATCTGATTTCCCTATGTATTATTTCCAGCACATGGATTTAATTTAAGTATATCAGATTATAATATAAAATGAAAGACTTAATATTGCAATTATTTTTGCCTATAAGCGTTCTTGCATTTTGCAATACATTTTATTCGCTTTTAGCACTGTGTTCTTCCTCAGTGTTTCTAAGTGCAAATTCTATGCACGCTATAACAAGCTGATTAAGAGATATAGAATTCTTAGTTGAAAGAAGTTCTAATTTTTGTGCCATAGGCTTCGGCATACGTATGGTTTTGGTTATACTTTCATATCCTTTTGGAATTTTGAACATATCCGCTTTTCAAATACAGATCTGCCATACTCCTTAAACATTTAAAATCTGTATCATTTCCTCCGCTTTTATTTGCATAGGAGTCTATATATGGCATATAACAATTATATCATACAATAATAAAATAAGCAAATAAAAATGCAATGAAAAACCCCGTTACTTATCGTAACGGGGTTTTAAAAATATCTGGTGGGCCATCGGGGATTCGAACCCAGGACCTACCGGTTAT
>CANOIR010000046.1 GCA_947566125.1 uncultured Ruminococcus sp.
CGTATTTCTAAACTTATCGCTTTTTCTCTTGCTGCTTAAGTGTACGCATATGCTGAAACGGGGTGTATTAGATGCTAATGGTAGAATACATGAAACATACATTATTCCTGAAAGCGATCTCTATAGACTGATTATTCATAGTAAGCTTAAATCAGCCCAGAAATTTGAGAAGTGGGTGTTTGAAGAAGTCCTGCTGACAATCCGCAAAACAGGAGGTTATGCAGAAAGAACTATTCCTGCAAATGTTGAAGTTATAGAGGAATTAAGAGCTGAAATTGATGATATAAAGGCAGTTTTACGTCAAATTACATCAAAAGAAAGCATTAATCAAGCTCCAAAGACACTTCATACAGAGAATAGTATATCTAAAACACGTAAAGCATATATCAACTATATGCTTACAACGCTTGAGTGGCTTTTAAAACTTGACAAGATGAATATGTTAAGTCAAGCTTATTCTGAGATGGAACGCAATGCAGGATTGTTTCCACAGAGGATTCAAAAGGAGTGGATAGATAATCACGATGGTCATTACATTTCAGTGTTAGATGCCATTTGTGAAGATAGAGTTGCATAAAAAGTTATGTGTGCGATTCTTAATTTTAACATGGATTTAGCACTTGAATGAATTTTCGGGGAGAAAATATGTGCTTTAGGGCAATTCGGGGACTTTCCGGGGAGAAAAAGTACGGAAATTGAGTTGAGCGGGATTTCCGGTGTCAACAATCCGTAAATTAAATATATATAATATATGCGTGTGTGCACGTGAAGTTAGACGGAAGGTGATTAGGTGTAACCTCCGAAGTATAATTCATATAATCCAGATGATTCCGTAATTAAACTGGCGATGATGTATGGGTTTGTAAAAGAGGAAAACGGTTCGGTTGTAATTGCAAACCGCATTTTTGAAACAAGGCTTTACAATGCAATTCTAACAAATAAACAGATGCAAAAAACGTCCATTTTTAAAGCCGGTGAAAATGACAAATCCCAGTTCATCTCCGACAATCAACTAAACATGGAGCTCATTCTCGAAAAAATTATCCTGCACTTTAACGACATCTACGGTGCGAAGCCTGACAAATTCAAAGAAGATGACGGCAGAAAGTTGTTCCTCCTTTATCTTCGACCAATCATCAACGGCACAGGCAACTATTATATTGAAGCACAAACCCGTGACCAAAGACGCACCGATGTAATTGTGGACTATCTCGGAAAGCAGTATATCATTGAGCTGAAAATCTGGCACGGTGATGAATATAATACGCAGGGAGAGAAGCAATTGTCCGAATATCTGGATTATTATCATATAGACAAAGGATACTTACTCAGCTTCAATTTCAATAAAAATAAACAGAGCGGTATGCAAACCATCGAACTGAACGGCAGAACGATCATTGAAGGAATTGTTTGATTTCAATTCCATATAAACTAAAAAATACGGCAGGACTATTGCTATCACGCAAAGCCTTGCCGTATTTTATTGCTTTATCTATATGCCATATACTGTGACACCTAAAAATGCGGATATAGCAATCAACAAAATCGGTGAAAAACTTTTTCCGATTATTTTCTTTGTGCCAAAAATAACAACCGCCAATACCGCTGTTATAACAACCGTAGCCATATCAATACCGTTTTCTCGCTCTGCCGGAAATATATGGCTGATAACCATATATATTCCCGTTGCCAAGATGATTCCGATTATACACGGCTTCAATCCTCTAAGCACAGCCTGTGCATATTGATTTTTGAGTAAATATTTCCAAATCTTCATCACAAGAACGATAATTAGGAATGACGGCAAAACAACCGCCAAGGTTGCCGTAATCGCCCCGGTCAGCCCTCCCTGACTGCTTCCAACATAAGTAGCCAGATTCACCATAATGGGACCGGGCGTACTCTCACTTACCGCAATCATATAAGATAACTACTCATCAGTAAGCCAACCGTAGGAAAGCACTACATCACGAATAAGCGGGATCGCTCCGTATGCGCCTCCAAAGGAAAAACAGCCTACTTTCAGAAAGCCAAAAAACAGCTCTAAGAAAATCACTTAGTGCCGCCTTTCTTCTGTTTCAATACATTCTTTATCAGAAAAAGAGTCAGACTAACAGCAGCAGAGGTCAGCATCAGACTAAGAGACGAAAAGTTCTATGAAAATAGGTTGATGCATAGCATAGCGCAAAGGAGAAGAGCATCACAATTCTTGGAAAAACTTTTGCAGGCATTTTCTTTATCATGGTAAAGGCGGCATGGCATTCAGAATCAAAATACCTACAGAAACCTTCATTCCCTTAAATACATTGGCAATGATAGTAATTTCAAGAAATTGATTCAGAAATACAGAGATTGCCAAAATTATAAGAAACGATGGTAAAACTACGCCCAAAGTTGCCGCTATTGCGCCGAGTATCCCTGCTTGCTGCCATCCTACAAAGGTTGCACAGTTGATAGCAATTGGTCCGGGTGTGGACTCTGCAATAACAGTGATATCCATCATATCTTCGTGCGTGATCCACTTTTTTCTCTCTACGCAGTTATTTTCAATAAGAGCGATCATCGCGTATCCGCCGCCAAAGGTAAACAGACCGATTTTCGCAAAGGTATAAAACAATTCAAAAAGTTGTTAGTGTTTTGTCATAGTAAACCTCATCCAGTTGTCAGATTTTCCAACATACAACATATTTTCTACAATGCTGATAACCGATATATGCAGCATTTTTACTGCTTTTCCTACGATCATTCTGACCAAATTCTGTGGAGGAGTAATCATCACAATACCGTCTATGGGAAGCGATTGGCAAACAGTCAAAGGAACATCGCCCGTTCCCGGAAGCATGGCTACAAACATATAATCCGCATTGCCCCATTGGACATATGTCCAAATAGGTGTACTTGTTTCGTGCCTATGATTTTCCGGCAAATGCAGATTCAAGATTTTTTCTGTCTATGTTCATGCATAAGGTTTCATATCCATGTCCTCCATTGCATCATGATATTAAATTTTAATGTGTATATTCTAAAATTAATATTTTACTTCCCAAATCCGTCGCCAACAATTTCATCATTTTTTTCGCAAAAGGACAAGGATATCCAATGGGTGTTCCTTTCTGAATACAAGAAGCAAAAGCGATTGTATCAGCGCCTCGCTTTACAAGTTCCCTTGCTCGCAATACTATCTTTTTTCCAGGACATCCCCCGCAATTAATAAAACCAATTATTTCAATTTCTTCATCGATATCAGAAAACACTCCTGATTTTTCCTTAATAGCCTTAAAATCAGCTGTTTCAGGACAATAATCCTCTGTTTGCATACAGCGAATAATTCCTATCTTCATCTAATAAATCTCCTCTTTATACAATACCATTCAATTCTTAATGATATTGTATTTATATTGCTTTCATCACGGACTATTTTCAGAACAGAACCTAAAGCGTAAAATATTTATAAAAATTTGTTATCGTACCTTTATCGCAAATTTGTGCTATCATTTAAACTTTATACTATTCAAAACAATTTTCATGTTCATTCATGACAGCTTCCTTCATGTCCGCTGCATCCATGCTTATTTTCACCACAAGAATGATCTTCACTGTGGTGACCATGATGATTACAGCGAACATCCGGATTATGTGCAAGAGTTCCCGCAATCAAGGCGTTTACAGCATCGTCAGCGCTTCCTGATACTCCGCCAAACAGCCTGATTCCTGCTTCTGCAAGTGCATTCTGAGCGCCTGCACCGATTCCACCGCAGATCAGCGTATCAATGTTCATTCCGGACAGCAACCCGGCTAACGCACCATGTCCGCTGCCGTTTGTGTCTATGATTTCGGAATTTTTTATCTTGCCATCCACTATTTCATAAACTTTAAACTGTTCCGTATGACCAAAGTGTTGGAATACATTTCCATTTTCATAAGTTACTGCAATTTTCATAATTTCTGTTTCCTTTCTAATATCAGCTTGATTATGAGCCGAAAAATTGATTTTGCCGCACCTTTTACCGCAGCATTTCCATGCAGAGCCATCACACAATTCATAATTTCCTCCGGCAATGTGAAGCGATTTTCCATTGACAATGCAATCGGCAATCTTTGTCCTTGCCCGTTCATAAATTTCCGTGACCGTGGTTCGGGAAATATTCATCAGCAAAGCGCACTTCTCATGTGTTTTCTTTTCTTGATCAATCAATCGAATCGTTTCAAATTCATCCACCGTCAAAACAATCTGTACTGCATTTTTGACTCCGCATGGTGCAAAACTGTCATATTCTGGTTTGGTACAAATTCTTCGGCATCGGCTTGGTCTTGCCATACGCACACCTCCATTTCCGACATATGACGATAATATTATAATCCCAATCTTCAAAAAAGTCAAGACACTATGAAATTTGTTAGCGGATTTTTGCATAAAGTTTTTCACATAACGCTGCTTTGTGATTTAATCACAGAAAGAAATTATCTCTTATGGTATACTATTTACATAAATAAAAGGAGGAGATTTATTATGCCAAAAATAAAAGCAACAGTCAGTATCCGTGAATGCGTCGCATGTGGATGCTGCATGAAAGTTTGTCCGAAAAATGCCATTACAATTCCCAAAGGTGTATTTGCCAAAATCAATCCTAAATTGTGTGTCGGCTGCGGAAAATGTGCCAAGGAATGCCCTGCAAGCGTGATTACACTGGAGGTGACAGAAAAATGAAGCAAAAGAAAAAATGGTATGACTATCTTTGGATATTCTCTCTTACATATCTCATTTTAGGATTTTTCAATATTCTGTTTGCATGGCTTGGATTACTCTGTTTTTTCATACCTATCATCATATCGGTTGTAAAAGGCAGCAAGGCATATTGCAACAAGTATTGCGGACGAGGTCAGCTATTTTCTCTGATAGGAGGAAAATTTGGTCTTTCCCGTAAAAAGGATATTCCAAAATGGATGAAGTCAAAATATTTCAGATACGGATTTTTGATTTTCTTTTTTGCGATGTTTTTTCTGATGCTATGGAATACATATCTGGTTTTCGCAGGGACAAAAGAACTAAATCAAACGGTTAAGCTGCTTTGGACATTCAAGCTTCCATGGCACTGGGCATATCATGGAACGCTGTTTTCACCCGGAGTAGCACAGTTCGCTTTTGGATTTTACAGTGTCATGCTCACATCTACTGTTCTCGGCTTTGTTACTATGATTCTGTTTAAGCCTCGTTCATGGTGTGTATACTGCCCAATGGGAACAATGACGCAGCTCATATGTAAAGCGAAAAATGTGACTTCATCACAGAAAGAAAAATAAAAACAGGGTATACTAAAGATACAATAAAATAAAGGATGGTAATTCATATGTCAGTTTTAAGTGTAAATAAAAATAATTTTGAATCCGTTAAAAACAGTGATAAGCCGGTTCTTCTTGATTTCTATGCCGACTGGTGCGGTCCATGCCGCATGGTATCGCCTTTAGTGGACGAAATCGCAAAGGAAAATCCGCAATATCTTATTGGAAAAATCAATGTGGACGATGAACCGGAGCTTGCACAGGCTTTCGGAGTAGCAAGCATTCCAACTCTGGTTGTAATGAAACATGGCAAGATCGTTCAGCAAGCTGTTGGAGCAAGACCTAAGTCGCACATCATTACCATGTTAAAGGGCTAATTGACGCAAACGCTGTTTATCAAGAATTTTTATTCCCTTGCGTGACACTTCAACAATACCCTCACCTGCAAAATATTTCAACATTCTTGATACGACTTCACGAGCAGAACTGATATATCGGGCGATCTGCTCGTGAGTAAGTGTAATGATATCGGAACTGATTCTCGCACTTTCATCTAAGAGGAAAATCGCAAGCCGTTTATCCATTCTCATAAAAAGTATTTGCTGCATGACCCACATCACATCTGAAAAACGGCTGATGGCAGTTTCGAGTGCAAATATTTTTATCTTTGGATTGCGGACGGAAACCTCAGCAAAAGCAGAACCGCTGATGACGTAACATTCGCTGTCCTCTTCTGCGTCAACAAATACATCAAAAGTGATCGTCTGCAAGACGCAGGATGCCGACAGCATACACATATCGCCTTTATGCAGACGATAGAGCGTAATTTCCTTTCCGTCCTCGGACATAATATAAAGACGCAGACTGCCCGAATGGACAAAAATCACTCCGGAGCATTCGTTGCCATTGTGAATGTTAGTGCCTTTCGGATAATTCAAAGCAAGAGAATTTCGACAGATGAAGCTGCAGTCTGATTCCGTTATATCATTCCAGAACGGAAAAATTTCTTGATAGATAGGTTCAAACAGATTTTGTTCCATAAAAACTCCTTTCAGAAAAGAGGTATAACTATATGAAAACGATTATTATTGGCGGCGTTGCCGGAGGTGCTTCCGCAGCGGCAAGACTGCGTAGACTTGACGAAACGGCAGAAATTATTGTGTTGGAGCGTGGGGAATATGTTTCCTTTGCCAACTGCGGACTGCCGTATTATATCGGCGGTGTAATCACCAATCAAAATAATCTGACACTGCAAACACCGGAAAGCTTCTGGGCAAGATTTCATATTGATGTCCGTGTGAACAGTGAAGCGGTAAAAATCAATTCCGAAACCAAAACAGTGACAGTTCAGAATTTGAAATCAGGAGAAAGTTACGAGGAAAGCTATGATAATCTGATACTTTCACCCGGTGCTGAGCCAATCAAACCCAATATTGCCGGAATCGACAATGATTTCGTATTTACGCTTCGAAACATTCCTGACACTTTAAAAATCAAAGAATATATCAAAAGTGCAATGCCGAAAACTGCCGTTGTAGTTGGAGGCGGTTATATCGGCGTTGAAATGGCAGAAAATCTGAAAGAGGCAGGACTGGAAGTATCTATTATAGAACTTGCCGATCATCTTATCGCTCCTCTTGATTTTGATATGGCAGCGGATGTGCATCGCTATATCAAATCCAAAGGAATCAATCTCTATCTGAATAATGGTGTGAAAGCCATCAACGGGCATACAGTCATGTTGCAAAACAGTGAAATCAACGCTGATATGGTTATTATGTCAGTAGGCGTTCGTCCTGAAACTACATTGGCTAAGGAGTGCGGTATCAATACAAATCATCGTGGCAGCATTATTGTTGACCAGAATATGAGAACCAATATTCCGCATATTTATGCCGTTGGCGATGCAGTGGAGGTGCAAGATTTTATCACAAAATCCCCAGCATTTATCCCACTTGCAGGACCTGCTAACAAACAAGGACGCATTGCGGCAGATAATATTGCAGGGATCTCCTCAGAATATGACAGTACACAAGGCTCAGCCGTACTGAAACTCTTTGATATGACTGTTGCTACAACAGGAATCAATGAAAAAAGTGCAAAAGTGGCAGGCATCGACTATGACAAAACCTATATTTACTCCGGTTCTCATGCCTCTTATTATCCAGGTGCGAGCAATATGTCAATCAAGGCGCTGTGGGACAAACAGACGCTGAAAATACTTGGCGCACAGATCGTCGGATATGACGGCGTGGACAAGCGTATGGATGTATTGGCAACAGCAATTCGTTTTGGTGCAAAAATCACTGATCTTGCAGAACTTGAACTTTGCTATGCACCACCCTTCGGCAGTGCAAAGGATCCTGTTAATATGCTGGGCTTTGTTGCTGAAAATGTTATTACAGAGAAGGTAAAACAATTTTTCTGGGATGATGTCGAAAATCTGCCTCGTGACGGTAGTGTGACGCTTCTTGATGTCAGAACTGCCACAGAAGTACAGCGTGGAAAAATAGATGGCTTTATCAATATTCCTCTGGATTCATTGAGAGAACACATTTCAGAAATTCCCAAGGACAAGCCTGTCTACGTTCATTGTCACAGCGGACTTCGCAGCTATATTGCCTGCCGCATACTTTCAGGAAACGGCTATGAATGTTTTAATTTTGCAGGAGGTTGGCGGATTTACGAGTCTGCGATCAATGAAAAAACCGTTCCTGAATATATCTGCACTGAATGTAAATAACAAAAATCTATGCGTTGCATTTTCATGTGGACACGCTTCATTCTTTTATGTCGTTATAATCACACTTTTGACATTGCAACATGGAGTTTTCTTTATCTTCCTTATAGTAAGCACCTGACCATCTGCAAATACTTTGCAGAATTGGAACAACAGAGACTCCTTTTTCTGTCAATGAATATTCCACTCTCGGAGGAATTTCGTCATAAGATTTTCGATTTACGATTTCATTTTTAATAAGCGATTTCAGAGATGCAGCAAGTACAGCGTCAGTGATGTTGGACAACTCCTTCCGCAGTTCGCTGTATCTGAGGGTTTCCTTTGCTGCTAAAACACATATAATGCGGGAATTCCACTTCCCGCCGAATACATCCAGCCCGTATTCCAGTGGGCAGCGTATATCCTTTTCCAATTTTGGTTTGTACATGGCGATCACCTCAAGGTCTTTTTCTTCATTATATCACTATATATCAAAAAATACAAGTTACTATGAAAATCATTAGTTACTCTATATCCAGCAAATGCATAAGGCTTCATCATTTTCTACAATAACCCAAATGGGTGCAGAATCATTTTGTCTTCTGCACCCATTCTATTTCTTCATTTACAATGTTTTTTGTTGTCAGCGCCAGGAGTAGTTACGATAACCTTATCTGGTGTAATGATAAGTGCTCCTTTCGCTGCAGCTGCACCGTTAAACATTTTTTCCACTATGTCTTTGAATGTTTTCACAATTTCGCCTTCTGTTACATATTCTGCAACACCCTTAATCTGATAGCCTTCCAAAGTTTTTGCATCATATACTGAAATTGCAATCTGACCGCCATTTTCTCTTAAATTATTCAGAGTTGTTTAAAGAAAAACATCACCGACAACCAATTTGCCGTCCTCTGTCACATCTTTAAATGCTACCGGAACCACATTAGGTTCACCGCCATTGCAGGTTGCTATATCCCACATACTTTCAGCCAACAGTTTTTTTACATTTTCATTCAACATCCTCGCAAAAATCAGTCACTTCAACATATGACGCTTCTCAACAGAAAAGCTCCTAAAGTACCAAGAAGGATGAATATTAAGAAAATCAGACGATTGATGAAAAAGTACAATTTGTTTTGTCCGATTCGCAAACCAAATCCATACCGGAAAATATTGCGTGATATGTATGCTGGAAAAATAGCTTCAAATGAAGTGAACAGAGAATTTCGTGAACATGGAGCGATAGCAATTCTACTTACTGATATCACTTATATCAAACGATGCGATGGTAAATTCACCTATTTGTCAACTATCATAGATGCATATACACATGAGGTGCTTGCTTATGTTCTTAGTGATTCTCTGGAAATTGATTTTGTTTTACAAACCATTCAGCAGCTCGTCGAAAAGCATGGAGACGAATTGAAAACAGATACGTTGATTCACTCAGATCAGGGAAGTCACTATACAAGTTATGCATTTTCTGATATTCTGAAAAGCAATAATCTGAGACAGTCAATGTCACGAAAAGCAAATTGCTGGGATAATGCACCACAGGAAAGTTTCTTCGGTCATATGAAAGACGAAATCAATATCCTCAATTGCTCCACTCACGAAGAAATCTGTGATATAATCCCCTTAGAGTAGACACACGAATATATATCAAATGCTTGACAAAGCATGATTTTTGTGATATACTTAATGCGTTGAATTTTGATCAACGCGGATGGTATTCCATGTATTGGAAACTGTACCGACATATTTCCGACTTCTCCACTCAAAAGGTGGATCATAGAACGGTTATGTTGCAGTGACGTTACTGTGATGGATATTTTTGTCTGCACAAATATGTAATCATGTATATCAAAAATCCGCTATTTCCAGAACCGCTTGGGGACAGCGGTTTTTTCTGTAATTTGTTAAGGAGGAAATATGAAACGTAATAATATTGCAAGCTTATTGGATATGAAATCACGTGGAGAAAAAATCTCTCAGGTAACCTGCTATGATTACTCTACTGCACGTGTAATGGAAGAGGCAGGAGTTAATTCTATATTAGTTGGAGATAGCCTTGGAATGACTATGCAGGGCTATGAAGATACCCTTCCTGTAACAATGGACGATATGATCGTATATGGTAGAAGCGTAGGTAGAGCATGTAAGGATACATTTATAGTGATAGACATGCCTTTTATGAGTTATCAGACATCTGTTGTTCAGGCAGTAGAAAATGCAGGACGTATTATGAAAGAGTGCCGTGCCAATGCTGTAAAACTTGAAGGCGGATGTGCAGTCTGCCCGCAAATAGAAGCAATCGTTGCCTGTGGTATACCTGTATGTGCTCATATTGGAATGACTCCGCAATCTGTTAACAGCTTTGGCGGTTTTAAGGTACAGGGAAAGGGAGAAAAGGAAGCAAGACGTGTTCTTGAAGATGCTTTAGCAGTTGAAAAAGCTGGTGCATTTATGGTAGTACTGGAATGCGTGCCTCCTAAACTTGCTGAACTTATAACTAAGAAAACTAAAATGATAACAATAGGAATAGGAGCAGGTGCAGGCTGTGACGGTCAGGTTTTAGTTTATCAGGATATGTTGGGACTGTCTGATGGGTTTGTGCCAAAATTTGTAAAGAGATTTGCTAATATTGGTCAGGAAATGAAGTTGGCAGTAAGTGAGTATGATAAAGAAGTAAAGTCCGGAGAGTTTCCGTCAATAGAATATACGTACTCCAAGAGTGACTGCTCTGATGAATTTCTGGCACAACTTGATAGTGAATATGGCGAGGAGGATAATACAAAATGATAATAGCAAAAACAATTAATGAGGTTCGTGAATATATAGCAATATGGCATAAAGAAGGATTGTCCGTTGGACTCGTTCCAACTATGGGATATTTACACGAAGGTCATGCAAGCCTTGTGGACAGGGCTCGCAGTAATTGTGATAAAGTTGTAGTGTCTGATTTTGTCAATCCAACGCAGTTTGCACCAAATGAAGATCTGGAAGCATATCCACGTGATTTTGAACATGATTGCCAACTTCTGGAAGAGCATGGATGTGATCTTGTATTTTATCCGTCAGTTGAAGAGATGTACTCTCCTAATGCTGCAACTTATGTTGAGATATTGGATGAAATGCCAAAACAACTTTGCGGCAAAACACGTCCTATTCATTTTCGTGGAGTATGTACTATTGTGTCAAAGCTATTTAATATTGTAAAGCCTGATAAGGCGTTCTTTGGACAGAAAGATGCTCAACAGCTTGCAATTATTCGCAGAATGGTACATGATCTTTCTTATGATATTGAAATAATTGGCTGCCCTATCGTGCGTGAGAGTGGTGGACTGGCAAAATCTTCCCGTAACACATATCTAAGCGTTGAAGAACGTAAAGCTGCACTTGTACTTTCAAAAGCTATATTCCACGGAGAAAAAATGGTAAGTGAAGGTATTATCGATGCAAATAAAGTTATTGCTGAAATGAAAAATATGATATCCGCTGAGAAACTGGCAAATATAGATTATGTATCAGCAGTAGATGGAGAAACAATGATGCCTGTCGATGAAATAAAAAATGGCGTATTGATTGCTATGGCAGTGTATATCGGAAAAACACGTCTTATTGATAACTTTATCGTAGGAGGTCAGAAATGACTATCGAAATGCTTAAAGGAAAAATTCATCGTGCTACTGTTAAACAAGCGGAGCTTGATTATGTTGGCTCAATAACTGTTGACGAGAGATTGATGGATGCAGTAGGAATTTTAGAATATGAAAAAGTACAGATAGTTGATGTGAACAACGGGAACAGATTTGAAACTTATGTTATTGCATGTAAACGCAACAGCGGAATGATATGTCTTAATGGTGCTGCTGCAAGATGTGTTAGCGTAGGCGACAAAATAATTATTATGTCATATGCACAGATGACTCCTGAAGAGGCAAAAAGCCATAAGCCATCAGTAGTATTTGTAGACGAAAACAATGATCCTATACGTGTTACAAATTATGAGAAGCATGGAGAATTGGGATAAAAGCCTTTAAAGTATCTGCAAAAAAAGATTTTATTTTTCATTTGGAGGACGTATGAAAGGAAAACGCATATTAATTGGTGTTACAGGTGGAATTGCTGCATATAAGATGGCAGATACAGTAAGTATGCTTGTTAAAACAGGGGCAGAAATCGATGTTATTATGACAAAGAATGCTACAAACTTCATAACGCCTCTGACTTTTGAAACGCTTACAAACCGCCGTTGTATTGTAGATACATTTGCACGTGACTTTGAGTTTGATGTGGCTCATGTTTCACTTGCAAAAGCTGCTGATGTTATTTTAATAGCACCTGCAACTGCAAATGTCATTGCAAAACTTGCTCATGGCATTGCTGATGATATGCTGACAACTACGATTTTAGCTGCTAAGTGTCCTAAGCTTATTGCACCTTCAATGAATACAGCAATGCTGGAAAATCCTATAACTCAGAACAACATTGAGATATTGAAAAAATATGGATTTGAAATTATAGATCCTGACAGTGGACGACTTGCATGCGGTGACTCCGGTAAAGGAAAGCTGCCATCTCCCGAAATACTTAAAGAATGTATTGAAAGATGTGTGGCACGAAAGAAAACGCTCAGTGGCGTGCATGTTACAGTAACAGCAGGGCCGACACAAGAATCACTTGATCCAGTACGATTCCTGACAAATCACAGCTCAGGAAAAATGGGATACGCAATCGCACGTGAGGCTATGCTTCGTGGTGCAGATGTAACACTTATAAGCGGAGTTACTAATCTTGCTCCCCCACCTTTTGTTAATGTTAAACAAATTGTTTCGGCAAAAGATATGCTTATGGCTGTTCAGAATGAATTACCGCATACTGATATATTGATAAAATCGGCAGCCGTTGCAGATTATCGTCCTAAAACGATTTCAGATAACAAAATGAAAAAGAAAGATGATGATCTTAACATTCCATTAGAACGTACAGATGATATACTTGGTTGGGTAAAAGATAATCGCCATCCCGGATTATTTGTATGCGGATTTTCAATGGAAACAGAAAATCTTATTGAAAATTCACGCAAAAAGCTTATTAAAAAAGGATTAGATATGATCGCTGCCAACAATCTGCAAACAGAAGGTGCTGGATTTGGCGTAGATACAAATGTTGTCACTCTTATAACGGGAAACTGCACAAAACAGCTTCCTTTTATGAGCAAAGCAGATGTTGCTGCTGTACTTATTGACGAAATAGAACGGAGACGCACATGATACTTACCGTTGATATAGGCAACACTACTATAGCATTTACTGGTCTCAAGTATACTGGTAATGACTACGAAGTTATATTCACAAAAAAGATTCCTTCTGATATAAATTTTAGCATTGGCAACTGCAATCCCGTTTTTCAAGTTCTTGAATATGTAATCAGTAATTTTCGAACTATTGAGGGGATAGTTATGTCATCTGTTGTGCCAAAGCTGACACAGCTGATAAGCAATGCTATTGAAAAGATTATTGGTATACAACCGAAAGTGATAAGTGTAGAATCATATAATGGAATTATTAAGTTTGCAATCCCCGAACCTGAACGGCTGGGTCTTGACAGAGTCGCTGATAGTGCTTGGGTGGCTTCACACTATAAACACAAACTTCCTGCTGTGACTGTTGATATTGGCACTGCAATGACTTTTAATGTTATAAGCAAGGACAGCACATTCCTTGGCGGAATGATTGCTGCCGGACTTCAAACGTCTATAAACGCACTGTCAGATCATGCAGCTCAGATACCGAATATAAATATTGTACAACCTAAAAAATTAATAGGTATTAATACAACTGAATGTATGCTTTCTGGTGCTGTTATAGGTTCTGCGACAATGATAGATGGAATAGCCTATCGTGTTCAAAAGGAACTTGGTGTTCCCATAACATTGATACTTACAGGAGGCGGAGCTGATTTTGTTGAACCTCTTTGCTTATTTTCTCATATATCAGAACCATATATGTTGGCAAAAGGGCTTGCTATGACAATAAACACTTAAAAATAAACGTTTAAAATATATTCATATAAAAATAGGAGCAGTATTTTTTTACGCTGCCCTTATTATATTTTTGTCTTTATTTATTTTTACTTTTACTTATGGACAAATTAACTTGCTTTTAATTCATTAAGTTTTTGAAGTATAGCTATTAGAGCACTTTCAGCATTCTCTATATTCATAACAGCTGTTTCCATAGAACAAAATCCAGTATTATCACGATTACGAACAGCATCTATAAGAGTCTGAGAATTTCATAACATTGCAGCATTTCATAGGTGAATCCGGAATACAGCCAGATATCTTTATCGGGTAACTCCATCCTTACTCGTTTCAGAAATGGAATCAATGCTTTTTCCTTTTCCTCCTCGCATGGCTCACCGCCGAGAACAGAAAGCCCCTGAATCCACGATGGCCTCAGGGCTTCGATAATCTCATTTTCAGTTTCTTCCGTGAAAAGTTTCCCATAATTAAAATCCCACGCTTTGGGATTATGACAGCCGATGCAGTGATTCCGACAGCCTGACACAAACAGCGATATTCTTATACCGTCACCGTTGGCAATGTCATTTTTATTCAGACCGCAGTAGTTCATAGATGCAGCACCCTTTCTGCGATCTCCTGCGTTCTTCCTTGATTCCAGAACTGCGTACCGAGATAACCGCAGGTGCGGCGGCAGACATAAGTTTCATATCACAGAATATCTTTACAGTTTCATAGATAAGAATTTCAGTAAAGTTGAAGGAAATACGGAGAATTTGGGTTATAGGTTCATTTATAACCATGCTTTGAAGGAGTATATTGATATTCTGCACTGTCCACACTGCTGTGATGGTGATAATTGGATGCAGAGCTTTATATCTCCGCTGCTGCTATTGATCGCAATGGGAAACGGTTGTGGCGTAGGAGATTATTATAACTATGAGAACGAAAAACTTGTGGGGACTTGGTGTGACAGTATTTCTTCTGTTGAGATCACAATAGAACCTAAAGATGAACTTGGATATGAGGAAGTTCATCCTGACTTCTGTTATTGATTTAGCGAGCTTCTCTTGGCTCTAATCAAGAAAGTTAACAGTTCTTATGAAAAAGTCTCTTGACAAATTACTGAATTTAGAGTATGATAATCGTAATTCAGTAAATGCTG
>CANOIR010000047.1 GCA_947566125.1 uncultured Ruminococcus sp.
CGTATTTCTAAACTTATCGCTTTTTCTCTTGCTGCTTAAGTGTACGCATATGCTGGCAGTGGGGTATTGTATACTGTAAATGATTAAAAAGTGAAAGTTGGGGGTCGTAGGGCGGTCGAGCTGGCTACAGCTCGTTTTTTTATATGGAGGTGCTATTATTTGCTTCATTTTATAATAGGCGATGCAGGAAGTGGAAAATCATTTCAAATAATGGAATTGATAAAGAGTAAAATATCTGACGGATGTGATATACTAACGCTTGTACCGGAACAGTTTTCATATGAATTTGATCGCAAACTTTATGGAAAGCTTGGTGCAAAGGCGTTTAATTCAATTAAAACCTATAGCTTTACTTCATTGTCAGAAGATATATTCTTGCGTTTTGGCAGTGAAGATGTTGGTTCATATATGGATGATATTATGCAGACCGGACTTGTTCTTAAAGCATTGAATATGTCAAAAGGACAGCTTAACTTTTTTGGAAAACAATTTGAAAGCGGAGAATTCGCCGGCGAAGCTGCTTATATTATATCAAATTTCAGACGAAGTGGAATAGATTCAGCGGAGCTTTCCAAAAGATGTCAGAAGCTTAAAGGCAAGCTTTTTGATAAGATGTCTGATATAGCTGTGATTTACAGTTATTATGAAATGCTGCTGGAAAAGCATCATTTAAAAGATATGCTTACAGATATTACAGAGTCAGCTGCTATTGCAAATGGTAATGATTATTTTGCCGCAAAGACTGTATTTATAGATGAATTTGAAAGTTTTACTGCTGATCAATATGAAATGTTAGATGTAATAATAGGTCTTGCTGATGAGGTTTATGTTGCTTTGAGAATGGAATCAGAGAATGAACAGGAACTTTCTCTTTTTGCCTCTGTTTTAGCGGCGTGTAAAAGAATAAAGCATATAGCAGAAGACCATCATGTTAAAACAGAATTTATTCATTGTAAAGAACAGTATCGTATGAAATACAGTTGTATGCGTAAACTTAGCAAGACTATATTTCGTCCATGTATAATTGAATCATCAAGCAAGGCTGAACATATACACATTTTTGAAGCAGCCTCTCCTTTTGATGAGGTTGAATATGTATGTGCAACTATAAAAAGACTTCTTAAAGAAAAAACTGATATAAAATGCGGAGATATTGCAATTGTAACAAATGAGCTTTCCAGTTACTCAGGAATACTTGAACATTCAATGAAAAGATATGAACTGCCTTGTCATATTGATATTCCAAAGTCACTTATCCATACACCATTTATGGTTTATTTGATTTCTATAACATCATTGATCACAATGAAATCACCGGATACAGAAATTCTTTTAAGATATGGAAAATCGGGATTTACAGACTTAAATTTGCTTGAACTGTCAGAGCTTGAAAATTACTGTTACATATGGAGCATTGACGGCAGTATGTGGTATGACAGTTTCACTATGGGCGAAGATCATGCCGATAATGAGATATTTAGACAAAAGCTTATTGCACCTCTTGTAATGCTTCGTGAACTGTGTGAAAATTGTGTAACAGGCAGGGATATGAGCGAAGCTGTATATAAATTCTTGATTGAACAGAATATTAGTGAAAGAGCCGGTAATCTTTTGTCTTGCAATGATGCAGGCATAGAGATGCAAATGATGCAGGATTTTAAACGTGTATGGGAAAGTCTTATTGATATACTTGACGTTCTGGCATTTTTGTACGGCGATGAAAAGTGTTCTTTAAGAGAGTATTTTACGCTTTTAAATTCGCTTATACGTACGATCTCACATTCAGTACCGCCACGAACGCTTGATTCTGTTTTCATTGGTGCATCAAGAACTTCAAGATTGAGTGAGCCTAAAATAACATTTGTACTTGGAGCATATGACGGCGTTTTTCCAATGAATGTTAGCAGTAATCCTATTTTTTCTGAAAAGGATAGATTGGAACTTTTAAAATGCGGAATAGAAACAGGTCAGGCAGCCGAACTGAATGTGGCAGATGAAAGACTTGCTGTATATAAAACTCTGTCAAGTGCATCTGAGGAATTATATCTTTGTTATCCGCTTAAAGATAATAGTGATAAAAAGTGTCTTAGAAGCAGTGTTATAAATCATACTCTCTCACTCTTTTCAAATGAAAATGAAATTCTTACAACACAAAGTTCAGTTTCAACATCATATTATGCTGTTACCAAAGCAGCGGCATATTATCATTATGTACAGGATTTTGCAAACAGGGACAATGATATTGCAGCCATTCAATCAATATTGTATGAAGACAAATATTACGCAGAACGTATAAATTATCTCAAAAGTGTACATGATGATATTGATTTTACGGTATCCCCTTCGATAATGGAAAATTTAGTGGGAAGCAGTTTGATTCTTTCTGCATCTCAAATAGAAACGTATAATATGTGTCCGTTCCAATATTTTTGCAGATATGCGTTAAGACTTTTTGAGAGAAGAAAAGTAAAACTTGAAGCAGCAGAAAGAGGAAATATAATACACTTATGTCTTGAAAAGCTTATAACTGATACGACAAAAGAAAAATTTCTTAATATGACTTTAGAAGAATTGAATTATGAGATAAATCGTATTTCAAAGAAATATTGGGAAGATGAATTTGGCGGAGATAAATATCAAAATTCAAGAGATATAGCAGCATTTGAACATATTGTATTTGGTATAAATGAACTTGCAATACACTTGCAGGAGGAATTTAGACAGTCATTTTTTTACCCTGAATTTATGGAAGCTGAAATTTCAGATAAAAGCATAAATTTTCCATCACCAAAAATAATCACAGATTTTGGACATACAGTATCAATAAGAGGAAAAGTTGATCGAATAGATGTATTTCATGATGGTGAATGCGACTGGGTAAGGGTTGTAGATTATAAAACAAGCGGAAAGAAATTTTCACTTGGAAATTTAAAATTCGGCATTGATATGCAAATGCTGCTTTATCTTTTTGCTATAATAGGAAGTAAATCAAAACTTTGCGGTTCATCTCCAGCAGGAGCACTTTATATGCCGGCAGGAGTGCCTGAATGTACATTAGAAAGAGGAAGTAAACTTGAGCCGTCTGATTCTTTGCTTCAGCAATATAAAATGAATGGTGTTCTTATTGATAATAAAAAAATAATCGGAGCTATGGATAAAAATATTGAAGGCAAATATGTGAGTGCTTCTCTTTTGAAAAGTGGTGTGGAATTTAACAAGAGATCTGGAATATTCCTAAATGAACATCAATTTGACAAGCTTAAAGAATATACGAAAAGAAAGCTCATAGAAACAGCAGACTTGATTTACAGCGGGAATGCTGCTGCAAATCCGCTTGTAATATCTCAAAAGGATTCATGTAAATATTGTACATTTAAAGATATATGCGGAAATTCTGATAAACACGAATGCCGAAAACCTGATGAAAGTATGAGTGAGCTTGATAAAAGTGTTATGGCAGAGCTTGAATAATTTTTAATAGCAGAAAAAGAAAAGGAGGATATCCTATGTCGTGGACACCGCAGCAGCAGACTGCCATTGATGCACGTGGAAGCGGATATATAGTATCCGCAGCAGCAGGAAGCGGAAAAACATCAGTTTTAGTTGAGCGACTGACGAATATAATAGCAGATAAAAATAATCCGGTTCCTGTTGAAAAAATAATAGTTGTAACGTTTACTGTAGATGCGGCTGCTGAAATGCGTCAAAGGCTTTCAGCATCTCTTGAATATACTATAGCCAGAAATACGGACGATCCTTGGCTAAGACGACAGCAAATGCTTTTGCCAACTGCTCATATTTCTACTATACATTCTTTTTGTTTTGATTTGATAAGAGAACATATAGGTGACAGTGAGATAACATCAACCTTTAGAGTTCTTGATGATTCAGAGCAAAAAATTCTTGCATCACGTGCTGCCGATATGGCAATAAAGCTTTGGCACAGGGAAAGAAAAAACGATATGGAGATACTTTGGAAAGCATTCTGCACTAAATCAGATGGACCGCTTGAAGAAGTTTTAATGGAAATTCATGAGTTTTTTGCTTCGATACCGTTTAAAGATGTATGGATAGAAAACGTACTTGATACATATAAAAAACCTGAAAGTGAAAATGTTTACTATAACAATCTTATTAAAGGTTTAAGACGTGATGCTTCATCCATAAGAAAATTATGTGACAATGCAGTATATTCAGCGGCTTATATATATGATGAAAATAATAACGTTCTTGATTGGGTAATGATGGATTATGATGCAGTTTCAATGATTTGCAAACTTCTTAATGAATCATCTCCTGATAAAAAACGCATAAGTGAGTATGCACTTGAAGTAATGGAACTTCATATGGGACGACGGTATCCTACAATGCGTAAAAAGGATGTTTTAGACCCAATTAAATTTGATGAAGTGCGTTCGCTTAGACAGCAGTATAGTTCAAGACTTGATGTACTTTTAAAGAAGATAACACTTACACTTCCATATTTTGAAAGTGATATGAAAGAGCATATAAAAATAATCCCGCTTCTGTATGAACTTGAATGCGATATGTCTGATATACTTTGGAATATGAAATCAGAGAGAAACGCTCTTGGATTTGATGATGCCGAAAGACTTGCACTTGAAATTTTATCTGAAAGAGATGAGCTTGGACGTGTTTGTCCTTCAGATGTTGCAAAAGAAATGGCTCAGTATTATAAGATAATAATGATAGATGAATGTCAGGATTCAAATAACAGACAGGATTATATATTTAAACTTATATCAAAAAACGGTTTTGATGAAAAGACAGGCAATTTAAAATATGGCAGCAATGTTTTCATAGTTGGTGATATAAAGCAGTGCATATATCAGTTTAGAAATGCCAACCCAAGAAATTTCAGCAATGCCGCAAAATATGCCGTTGAATATAGTGAAAATTCTTCCGCACCATTACAGCTTATAAGATTAAGTAAAAACTTCAGAAGCAGTGAACAGGTGATTTCATTTGTAAATTTTCTGTTTTCGGGAATAATGAATGAAAACTGCGGTGAGGTTTCATATACCAAAGACGAGTGGCTTTATACGGGAGCAGAACATTATAATAAATTATCAGTTGAGCAAAAGGAAACAGAAGTTATAATTCTTCCTGAAAACGATGATATGGAAGAAGATATTTCAGCAGAATATACTGCTGAAACTATAAGCAGGATGATAAGAGAAGAATATCCTGTACTTGAAAAAGATGGGAGTATAAGAGCTTGCAGATACGATGACTTCTGCATTTTGCTAAGAAATAAAAGTCCGGCAAAGGCATATGCAAAAGCATTGGAAAACAGAAATATTCCCGTGAAAAGCATAGAGCAAACAGGTTATATCCAGTCTAAAGAAATAAGTCTTATTCTTAATTTGCTTAGAGTTATTGATAATCCGTTGCTTGAAACACCACTGGCAGCTGTTATGTTATCGCCTATGTTTTCATTTACAGCAGACGATGTTGCAAAAATACGAATTGCCAATAAAAATCTCAGGCTTTATGCGTCAATGTGTGTAATGCTTGAAGAGAATACTGATGACGAGCTTTGCTTAAAATGCAAAAATCTTTATAATACAATAAGCAGACTCAGAATAGACAGTACGCTTTATTCTCTTGAAGAGCTTGTACGCAGAATATATGAAACAACAGATTTTTTATCGGTTATGCAGCTTTATCAGGACGGTAATAAAAAACGTGCAAATTTGCAGCTTCTGCTTATGTATGTTCATTCCTATGAAGAAAATTCAAGCGGAGGCATCTCGGGATTTTTAAGATATGTTGATAATATGCTTGAAAACGGCAAGGATTTTGCACAGGCAAGTTCTGTTGACAGTTCTGATTCTGCTGTTTCTATTAAAACAATGCATGGTTCAAAAGGACTTGAATTCCATTTTGTATTTGTATGCAGAACAGAAACAGAATTTTCTAAACAGGACAATATGAAAAAGCTTAGCTGTACAGATTCCGGATTAGCAGGAATGAGACTAAATAATCCTGATACTTTTGAGAAATATCAATCTTTGCCACATATGGTAATACAAGATGAAAAGAGAAGACAGCAAATAAGCGAAGAACTTCGTATATTGTATGTAGCACTTACAAGAGCAAGACAGAAACTTTTTATTCCATTGGTGTACGGCGAAGATGAAAAGAAAAAGCTTTCTGTATATGCACAATTTTTAAAAGATGCTGATAAAATTCCGCAGAGTATCACATCAAGTGTAAATACAATGTCAGACTGGATATGGATCGGTCTTATGTATCTTGGAGATAAAAAGCTTAATGATTTTATTCCGGAAACAATTGGAATAGAAAAACATAGGGAAGATTTTCCGGAGCTTAGTATAAAATATATAAATGAATATATTTCAGAGCCTGCACAAAAAAGTAAAGAAGAAGCGATGAAAGCACCGGATATAAAAACTATTGATGATATAAGATCGAATATAGACTTTAAATATGATTCTGAAGAAACATCTACAGTATCAATGATGAGTGTAACAGCCTTTGCAAAGGCAAATTCATCTGAAAATCTTACTTTAAAAAGACCACGATTCATCACAGAAGAAAGAAAAGCACTTACCGGTGCAGAACACGGAACAGCAGTTCATGCATTCTTTCAATATGCTGTTTTTTCAAGGGCAGAAAAAAATGTAATTGATGAGCTTAAAAATATATGCAAATCTGGATTTATTACAGAAATGCAAATGAAAACAGTGCGTGTGGGTGAGATAGAACCATTTTTTAGAAGTGATTTATATAAACGTATAAAGAAGTCTTCTTTTTTGTATCGTGAAAAGAAATTTTTTATTCGTATATCAGATCTTGATATTCCGGAAAATATCGAATCTGAAGACTTAAAGCCAATATGTGAATATAGAAATGCAAGAAGTATTATACGAGGTATAATAGACATTGCATTTATTGAAAATGATAGTTTTATACTTGCGGACTATAAAACTGACAAAGTTAAAAGTGAAATTGAACTTATAAAAAAATATAGATTACAGCTTTATATTTACAGTCTGGCTCTTAAACAAATAACAGGCAAGGATGTAAAAGAGTGTTTTATTTACTCTACGCATCTGGGCAAAGAAATAAAGGTGACATTTTTTTAAGCAGGAGGAAGTATATGGAAAACCTTACAAATATAAATGTAGTCAAGGAAATTATGGAAAGGCATGGGTTTCATTTTTCAAAAAAGTTAGGGCAAAATTTTCTTATAAATCCATCTGTCTGTCCCAGAATAGCGGAAATGGGTAATGCTTCACCCGGCTATGGAGTTCTTGAAATAGGTACAGGAGTGGGAGTTTTGACTCATGAACTTGCAAAACGTGCTGAAAAGGTATGTGCAGTTGAGGTGGATGAAAGACTTTTGCCTATACTTAAGGAAACAGTAGGTGAGCATAAAAATCTTCATATTATTCATGGTGACATTTTAAAGTGCGACCTTAAAAAACTTATTGAAGAAGAACTAGGCGGACTTAAAATAGCAGTATGTGCAAATCTTCCTTATTATATTACAACACCGATACTTATGTATCTGCTTGAAAGCGGAGCAGATATTGAAACTATAACAGTAATGGTGCAGAAAGAAGTTGCAGACAAGCTTGAAGCTAAGGTCGGTACAAGAGAAGCAGGAGCGATTACTGTAGCAGTTAATTTTTATGGAACGGTAGAAAAGCTTTTTTCAGTATCAAGAGGAAGTTTTATGCCTGCACCAAATGTTGACTCTGCGGTGATACAAATAAAAACAGGCGGAAAATGGCGTGAAGATGTTAATGACCGTAAACATTTTTTCAAAATGGTAAGAGCAGGATTTCAGCAGAGAAGAAAAACGCTTGTAAATTCACTTTCCGGAATAATGGGATATAATAAAGCTGAATTATCAGAAGTTTTAAAAAATTTGGGTATATCTGAAAATGTCAGAATCGAAGCTCTTTCTATGGAAGAATTGTGTGCTCTCAACAATGCTTTGTCTTGACTTAAAAGGATATATATGGTAAAATTAAATTGTTAAATATATGTAATAAGGAGTGACTTTTTATGAGTTCGTTTCTTCTGAAAAATATAACAATTGCAGACAGCAAAAGTTGTTTTAATGCTGATATTCTTATTGAAAATGGTGTTGTAACATCTTTTGACGGCAAATGTGCCGATACTGTATATGATTGTACAGGGCTTGTTGCTATGGCAGGACTTTTTGATATGCACGTTCATCTTCGTGACCCCGGTTTTGTCCAAAAGGAAGATGTTATCACAGGCTGTAATGCAGCTCTTGCCGGAGGAATTATAGGAGTGGCTGCTATGCCTAATACTAAACCTGTAACCGACAATGTTGAAACTGTTCGTTATATAATAGATAAAGCTAAATCTACAGGTGTTGAGGTACATCCTGTTGGTTCTATTACAAAGGGACTTAAAGGAGATGAGCTTTGTGATTTTGATTCATTAAAAGCAGCCGGAATATGTGCTGTTTCTGATGATGGCAGACCGGTAGAAAATGCTGAAATGATGAGAGAAGCATTGGTTTTGGCTGCTGAAAGAAATATTCCGGTTATTTCTCATTGTGAAGACTTGTCTATTATAAACGGAGGAATTATCAACAAGGGAAAAGTGTCTGAAAAGCTTTGCGTTCCAGGAATGGACAGAGCATCAGAGGATTATATTACCGCAAGAGAGATGATACTTGCAAGCAGTGCAGATGTACCGATTCATATTGCTCATGTATCAACAAAAGGTTCTGTTGATATGATACGCTTTGCAAAGTCAAAGGGCGTGAAGGTTACGTGTGAAACTTGTCCGCACTATTTCCTTATGACAGAAGATAAAACTATTTCGATGGACGCAGATTATCGTATGAATCCTCCACTTCGTACAGAAGAGGATAGAATAGCTGTTTTAGAAGGCGTTCTTGACGGCACTATTGATTGTATAGTAACCGACCATGCTCCTCATACACCCGAAGAAAAAAGTGATTTTTATCACGCGCCAAATGGTGTTATAGGTATGGAAACATCTCTGGCTGCTGTACTTACTCTTTATCATGACGGCAAGATAACACTTTCTGATATAGCAAGGATTATGTCAGAAAGACCACGAGAGATACTTTCATTGCCGAATGTGAAAATAGCTGTTGGAGAAAAAGCAAATATCTGCATAATAGATACAAATCATAAATGGACAGTAGACCCTGTGAAACTTCATTCAAAGGCAAGAAATGCTGTATTTAAGGGAGTTGAATTTAAGGGCAAGCCTATTATGACAATATCAAACGGTGAAATACGTTATAAGGATGCAGAGTATAATTTTGTTGAAATCAAGTAATAATTGAAAATATAAATTAAATTGAAAAGGAGAATTTACTATGTCATTTGACAGACTTATAAAGAAAATTATTGAAATGAAAAATCCATCTGTTGCAGGTCTCGACCCACGTCTTGAATATGTTCCGGAGTATATAACAAAAGCATCATTTGAAAAGTATGGTGTTACGCTTAAAGCTGCTGCCGAAGCTATTCTTACATTTAATAAGGCTCTCATTGATGAGCTGTATGATGTCGTTCCGGCTATAAAGCCACAGGCTGCCTACTATGAGATGTACGGCTGGGAAGGCATAAGAGTTCTTACTGAAACTATTTCCTATGCTAAGTCAAAGGGTATGTATGTTATGACAGATGGAAAAAGAAATGATATTGGTGCTACAATGGAAGCATATGCAGCAGCACATTTGGGTACAGTAGCAGTAGGGGATCAAACGTTTGAACCTTTTGGTGCAGACGCTCTTACAGTTAATGGTTATCTCGGAACAGACGGAATTGCTCCATTATTAAAAATATGCACTGAAAGGGATAAGGGAATATTTGTTTTGGCAAAGACCTCTAATCCTTCAAGCGGTGAACTTCAGGATAAATGTATAGATGATACTCCTGTTTATGCAGCAATGGGTGATATGTGTGAAAAATGGGGCGAAAACACTATAGGCGAATATAGCTATTCAGCAGTAGGAGCAGTAGTTGGTGCAACATATCCGGAACAGCTTTCCGAGCTTAGAAAAAGACTTCCTCATACTATGTTCCTTGTACCTGGATACGGTGCACAAGGCGGTGGTGCAGAGGGTCTTAGAGGTGCATTTGATGAAAATGGTCTTGGAGCTATTGTAAATTCTTCAAGAGCTATAATGTGTGCCTATAAGAAAGAGGGCTGTAACGGTGCTGATTTTGCAAAAGCTGCAAGAAGAGAAGCTGTAAGAATGAGAGAGGATATTGTAAAGGTTACAGGACTTTCAAAATAAATTTATTAAGAGGGAACTAATATGGAATATACAAAATCACTATATCCGATAGTAAAAAAAGAAGTTCTTGGAAAGAATATTATCAGCATGAATATTCTATGTCCTGATATTGCAGATGCTGCTGAGCCTGGTCAGTTTCTGCATATTCTTCCAGATGGAATGACTCTTAGAAGACCTATATCTATTTGTGATATAAACAAGGAGAATGGAAACCTCAGGATAGTTTTTGAGGTAAAGCATGAAGGTACAGAGCGTATTGCCGCTAAGAATGTAGGTGAAAATCTTGATGTTCTTGGACCTTTAGGTCATGGATTTACACTGATGCCTAATGCTGAAAATGTTATTCTTATAGGCGGAGGCATAGGAAATCCTCCAATGCTTACTCTTGCAAAATACTATGGTAATAAAGCCACTGTAATTTCGGGATTCAGAAGTGCAGAATGTGTTATTTTACAAGATGAATTTAATAGATCCGGTGCTAAAAGTGTTCTTTGTACAGATAATGGCACGGCAGGCAGAAAGGCACTTGTTACAGAACCATTAAAAGAACTTATTGCCAATGAAAATGTTGATGCAATTTATGCTTGCGGACCTACACCGATGCTTAAATTTATATCTGCTATTGCTAATAATGCATATATATTCTGTGAAGTTTCACTTGAAGAGAGAATGGGCTGTGGAATAGGTGCTTGTCTTGTATGTGCCTGCAAGCTGAAAAAAGAAGGAAAAGATGTTATGGGTCATGTTTGCAAAGACGGTCCAGTATTTTCATCAAAGGAGGTACAGTGGTAATGGCAAATTTATCAGTTAATGTAGCCGGTGTTGATTTTAAAAATCCGGTTATTCCTGCGTCTGGTGTTTTTGGATATGGAAGAGAATATGAAAAACTTTTCCCACTGTCAAAACTTGGCGGTATTGCAACTAAAGGTACAACTATAACAGAACGTATGGGTAATCCTTCTCCACGAATTGCGGAATGTCCATCGGGTATGATAAATTCAGTTGGTCTGCAAAATCCGGGAATAGATGCTTTTATAAACAGAGAGCTGCCAAATCTTTTGACTAAAGATACTGTTATTATTTCAAATATTGCAGGTTCTACAATAGATGAATGTGTTTCAATTGCAGAGATGCTTGATGATACAGATGTTCACATGATAGAACTCAACATTTCCTGCCCGAATGTTAAAAAGGGCGGTGCAGCATTTGGTGTTCATTGTGAATCAGCAGAAGCTATAACAAAAGCTGTAAGAAAAGCAACAAAAAAACCGCTTATTGTTAAGCTTTCACCTAATGTTACAGATATAACCGAAATAGCAAGAGCAGTAGAATCAGCCGGAGCAAATAGCGTATCACTTATCAATACGCTTTTGGGAATGCGTATTGATATAAATACAGGCAGACCTATTCTTAAGAATAATGTAGGCGGTATGTCAGGTCCTGCTGTATTTCCTATTGCAGTAAGAATGGTATGGCAGGTAGCTAACGCTGTATCTATTCCGGTAATAGGAATAGGCGGAATTGATTCCGGCAAAGCTGCTATTGAAATGATGATGGCTGGTGCTAAGGCTGTACAAGTTGGAGCTGCAATATTTACCGACCCATATGCACCGGTACGCATTATTGATGAAATGAATGATTGGCTGGAAGAAAAGGGCATTTCTGATATAAATGAAATCATTGGCTCTGTAAATCCGTGGTAATATAGCAAAGGTAAGACGTGTATTATGATAATAATGGCTGTAGATTTTGGCGATTCCAGAACAGGACTTGCCGTTTGTGATAAAAGTGAATTTCTTGCATCTCCTGCCGGAGTTATTGCAGAAAAGGATTTTGATTTGTGTATGGAAAAGGTTGCGACAGAAGCAAAATCACGTGGTGCGGAACTGCTTGTTGTAGGCTATCCAAAGAATATGAATAACACTATTGGTGAGCGTTGTGAAAAATGCAGTGCTTTTGCCGAAGGATTAAAAGAGATGACAGGATTGCCTGTAGAGCTTTGGGATGAAAGATGCACCACTGTGTCCGCTCATAATTATCTCAATGTTACAAACACAAGAGGAAAGAAAAGAAAAGCTGTTGTGGACGCTGTAGCAGCAACTATTATTTTGGAAAGTTATCTTGGCTATAGAAAAAATGCACAGTGCTGATAACACTGTGCATACTTCTTAGATAATTTTATATTTTACATAATAATAGATGTTATATCATCAAGAATACAACCGGCGGCTTTTATTGCCTTATTTGTATTTTTGCGAATATCGTGCTTTTGTCTGGAAGTTGCTTTAGACATAATATAAATAGCAGTTCCGGCAGCTGCACCCAAACCCACACCTTTTAACATTGATTTTATTTTCATTTTATTTCACCTCCGAAAATATTATGGCAGCAGCAGATATTTTTTATACAAAGGAAAATAACAACATGACTGAATTAAATATAGTTTTAGTTGAACCCCAGATTCCTCAGAATACTGGAAATATTGCAAGAACCTGTGCAGTAACAGGAACTGCACTCCACTTAGTAAAGCCGATGGGTTTTACTGTTACCGATAAGCATTTAAAACGTGCAGGACTTGATTATTGGAATAAGCTTGATATAACTTATTATGATGGATTGGAAGATTTTTTTGAAAAAAATAATGAAGGGACATTTTATTTCTTCACTACCAAAGGCAGAAATAGGCATAGCGATGTAGAATATAATGGCAAGGTATATCTTATATTTGGAAGAGAAGATAAGGGATTACCTGAAGAATTTCTTTTTAAACATAAAGAAAGCTGTCTGCGTATACCTATGAAAAGTACGCTTAGAAGTCTTAATCTTTCAAATTCAGTTGCCATTGCAGTTTATGAAGCTCTAAGACAAAATGATTATCTTGACCTTGAAACAAAAGGCGAACTTACAAAATTCCAATGGGATTAATTGAAATTTTACATTAAGTCACTTTTGAAATTATAAAAACAATAGAAGGTGATATATTATGAAAATAATACCAATTTGTTTTATTGTACCTATATTGTTGCTTACTGCTTGTACAAAAGGCAGCAATAATATAAAAAATGAAAATGATATACTTGGTCTTAATTGGTATTCTGAAAAAGATATAGTGAAACATAAAATGCAGGACTATGACTTAAAGAGCGAATCTGAAGAAGTTGGTGCAGCAGGAGAAAAGCAAACGCTTTTGGAATATAGTGGTGTAACATTGTATGACCGACCATGCGATTTGACATTATGCTTTACCAGTCTTGGACTAATTGGAGTTAATTATCATGATGCCAATGGACAATATCAGGAATGGATAGAACAAATCACAAGTGTTTATGGTGAGCCCACTGAAACAAGTGAATATGGGGTAGAAAGAATGGCAACATGGGAAAATGATCCACTTGGTACAGGAACAAGTATTTATGTTTTTTACCAAGAAAACGATGTCCAAATTTCATTCTTTACAGATGAAACAGGTTCAGAAATGGCATAACAGTAAATTTAAATATTGTTTATATTGAGAAATTTGGTTTGCTATTGACATTTTTACTCAAATCGGGTATAATATAGACAATATATAACAATTTGAGTATTGATCATGCATATTTATTTTTATGTTTATTGTATAATATATCAGGTGGTGAAAACTTATGTTTAATGATAGATTAAAAAAAGTAAGGGAAAAGGCAAATCTTACGGTAAAACAAGCTGCCTCAGCTTTAAGACTGCCATATACCACTTATAATAATTATGAAAAAAATATGCGTGAACCATCGGGCGGAGTTTTGTGCAGGATAGCGGAATTTTATGGTGTAAGTACAGATTATTTGCTTGGTTTGGAAGAAAAATGCGAAAGTTCAAACAAAAATAGCGAGAATAATAGCCTTGAAGAAAAAAGTGAAATTCTAAAGAAAATAAACAGCCTTGATGAACATGGAAAGAAGCTTGTGAATTTTGTTATTGATTCTGAATATGAAAGATGCATGGAATGTGCTGAAAAACATCAAGAAAGTTTTTTGCAGCCTGAACCGGAAGAGAAAATAAAAATGATTACTGTAAAGAGCAGTGAATATAAAGTTTCAGCTGGTACGGGATTTCTTCTTGGTGAAGGAGATGCTGATACAGAGGTGGAAGTTCCGGATACACTGCTTGCAAGAAAAGCTGATTTTGCATTGTGTATAAGCGGCAACAGTATGGAGCCTATTTATCATGATGGAGATGTAGTTCTTGTAAAGCGTCAGAACTTTGTAAGCACCGGTGAAATCGGCATATTTGTAGTGGACGGAAGCGGTTATATAAAAAAGTTTGGTGGCGACCGTCTTATCTCATTAAACAATGAATACAAAGATATAATTCTTAATGAAAATACCTATGTTCACTGTTGTGGCAAGGTTATTGGAAGGGCATAAAAACAAGCTGCCGCCGACTCCCAACTTTTACTTTTTAAATAATCTAAAGCATACAAAGCCCTCTGCCAGAGGGCGATATGCTTGTTTTGTAAATGAAAACAACAAAAAAGGCTGTTGCAACTTAAATCTCTGCAATAGCCTATTTATTTTTATTTTTTTAATAAAAATGGAAAAATTGCATTGATTTGCTTGACAATTTGAGAGTTATGTTGTATAATATTATCAAACAATAAAGATGCTTTTTTGTGATAAAAATATGGGAGGAATTTATAATGAAAAAGTTATTGACAAAATTTAGTGCTGTACTTACGGCTGCTGCTGTAGGTGCGGGAATCTGCTATGCACTTCCAATTGATGCTAATGCGGACGGTGCATTGTTTGAAAGTGAATGTGAAGACCTTATTATTGAAAATGCTGAGGTCGCTACAAAGGTTTACAATGATGAGTACCCTGG
>CANOIR010000048.1 GCA_947566125.1 uncultured Ruminococcus sp.
CATCAGCCTTTTTGTTGTTTTCATTTACAAAACAAGTATATCGCCTCCTGGTAGGAGGCGCTGTATACTGTAAATGATTAAAAAGCGAAGGTAGAGGTCGTAGAGCGGTCGAGCTGGCAACAGCTCGTTATTTTATTAAAAGCACTCTGCACGACGCAGTCTTCTAAGATCTGCTCTCTTTTCTGCTGCTTTCCATTCCTCACGTTCTTCATCAGTTTCAAGAATAAGCTTTGGTACTTCAGTGGGATTTTCATTCTCATCAAGTGCAACCATTACAAGATATGCTGTATTTATAAGCTTTCTTGTACCATTTAAATTTTCAACATATGTTTTTGTACATACCTCCATAGAGGTTCTTTTAACATAAGTGATATACCCATGAATTATTATAGTATCATTTGGATGTGCAGGTGCTTGAAATGTAAGCGTATCAACTACAGCTGTTGTAACGTTTCTTCCAGAATGACGTCTTGCAACAACAGCTGCAACAACATCTATCCATTCCATAAGCTGTCCTCCAAAAAGCCTGTTATAACCATTTATATTTGCCTGCGTTAAAACCTGTACCTGCTCTGAACATGAATCCTTTACTCTCTTTTCCATTTCAATTTTTTCCTTTCAAAATTTAATTTGTAAGTATTATACAGCATTTCTACTCTCTTGTCAAGGATATTGTATGATGATATATTTATGTGTAAACCAAGTGAAATTATTACCTTTTTACTTGCACCACAAGCGTTTTTTTGATATAATAAAGATTATTATAATAATAGGAGGAAAGTTTATGCTAGAATTAAAAGGTATTACAAAAGATTACCCTGCTGGTGAAAATACAGTTCATGCACTAAAAGGCATTGACCTTAAATTTAGGCAAAATGAATTTGTATCTATACTCGGTCCATCAGGATGCGGAAAAACCACTATGCTTAATATAATAGGTGGTCTTGATGGATACACAAAAGGCGATCTTATAATCAATGGCAAATCTACAAAATCATTTAAAGCTCGTGATTGGGATGCTTATAGAAACCATTCAATTGGATTTGTATTTCAAAGCTATAATCTTATTCCGCACCAGACAGTTCTTCAAAACGTAGAACTCGCATTAACACTTTCTGGTGTTTCAAAATCAGAACGCAGAAAACGTGCTAAAGAAGCACTTAAACAAGTAGGGCTTGAAAATCAATTTCATAAAAAACCAGGCGAAATGTCTGGCGGACAAATGCAGCGTGTTGCAATTGCACGTGCTCTTGTAAACAATCCTGATATTATTCTTGCTGATGAACCTACAGGTGCTCTTGATACTGAAACAAGCATTCAGGTAATGGAAATACTAAAAAATGTTGCTAAAGACCGACTTGTAATTATGGTAACACATAACCCTGAATTGGCAGAACAATATTCATCAAGAATTATAAAAGTACTTGATGGCGTAATAAAGGACGACAGCAAGCCTTTAAGCGAAACTGAAATAAAAGAAGAAATAAAAAAATATACTTCAAATTCTGAAAACAATAAAAAAGTCAAAAAGCCTTCCATGTCATTTGCCACCTCCTTTTCACTTTCACTGAAAAATCTCTTTACTAAAAAAGGACGTACTATTCTTACATCATTTGCAGGAAGCATCGGCATTATCGGTATCGCTTTGGTTCTAGCAATTTCACAAGGATTTTCAACCTATATAAATGATGTACAGGAAGAAACTCTCTCATCTTATCCTCTTACCATTCAAAAAACAAATGTAGATCTTGGAACACTTATGCAAACATTTATGGGAAAAGCATCTGAAGATTCTGACCATGATAATAACGGCGTATACGAACGTCCTGCTGTATATAATATTGTAGAATCATTCACAAATATCGAAACTTCCGAAAATGATCTGCGTTCATTTAAAAAATATATCGAAGAAGAATACTCAAAGTCAAAAACTGATGATGAATCAAAACTTCATGACGCTATAAACGGCATTCAATATTCTTATGATCTTGATCTACAGGTCTTTACTAAAAATGTAGACGGCAATATAATACATTCAGATTCTGAAGAATTATTGCAGGATCTTATGAAGGAATTCATGAATATAGATATGTCTGCTATGAATAAAATGCAGGAAAGCGTAGGAATGTCATCGGATTCACCTATGATGTCGATGATGTCCGGAGGAATGTCATCTCAAACATGGCAGCAGCTTCTCCCTGGCGATGACGGAGAACCAATAAATGATCTGCTTAAAAAGCAATATGATGTGGTTTATGGTCAGTGGCCAAAAAATTATGACGAAATCGTAATTGTGCTTGATGAAAACAACGAAATTGATGATGTTACATTATATGCACTTGGATTGCAGCCTAAAGAAAATATGGATAATATTGTAAATGCTGCTATAAATCAGGAAAAGCTTCCGGAAAGACAGGCTCAGAACTGGACCTATGAAGAAATTTGCAATATGGATTTTCGCACTGTTCTTAATTCCGACTGCTATAGCTATGATGTAAATACAGGATTGTATAATGACCTTCGTAATACCGATGCTGGTATCAGATACCTTTATGACAATGGCATTCCATTGAAATTAACAGGTATTATTCGACCAAATGAAGACACATCCGCAACTATGCTTTCAAGTTCAATCTGTTATACTAATGGTTTAACTGAATATGTAATCGAACATAGTAAAAATTCTGATGCTATAAATGCACAGCTCGAAGATAAATCTACTGATATATTTACCGGTCTGCCTTTTAAGGAAACAACAGGCGAACTCACAGATAAGGAAAAAGAAGAAGAATTCAAAAGCTATATTGATTCACTCAAAGATGATGAAAAGGCTGCTGCTTACATTAAAATAAAGTCCATACCAAGCAAAGATGAGCTTGAAAAAATGACAAATGACAGCATGAAGGGTCTTACTCGTGAAGACATGGAAAAGACTATGGCAGACGCTCTTTCTCAACAAATGGGAATGAGCAAAAATGAAATATCATCATACACTGAATCTATGACTGATGAAGAACTTACAGAAGTATTTACTGCTATGACTCAAGAACAGATAAAGGCACAATATGCAGCCGATGTTCAGGAACAAATGGCTCAAATAAAACCGGAAGAATTACTTGGTTCCCTTACTGCAGAAATGAAGACATTCACAACAGAACAGTTTGCTGTATTCTATGATGAGATACTTGTATTTTCTGAATCTACGTATGAAGATAATCTTAATGCTATGGGCTACCTCGACCTTGAAGATCCGTCTTCTATAAATATATATGCCTCATCATTTGAAAATAAAGATATTATTACAGATACTATAGCTGATTATAATAAAACTGTTGATGAACTTTCAGAAATTAAATATACTGATTATATTGGTATTATGATGTCTTCTATAACACTTATAATTGATACTATAACATATGTTCTTATCGCATTTGTTGCAATATCTCTTATTGTATCATCAATTATGATAGCAGTTATAACTCTAATATCGGTTCAGGAACGTACAAAGGAAATAGGTATTCTGCGTGCTATTGGTGCTTCAAAGAAAAATGTATCTCGTATGTTCAATGCAGAAACTCTCATAATCGGCTTAACCTCGGGTCTGCTTGGAGTTATAGTAACATATCTGCTTTGCATTCCAATAAATTCACTTGTTCACAGCATTACGGGTATTATGAATCTTAACGCTATACTTCCTGTTGGAGCTGCAATAATACTTGTAATTATAAGTATGACTCTTAATCTTTTATCAGGTCTTATACCTTCAAGAAGTGCAGCTAAAAAAGATCCTGTCGTAGCACTGCGTTCTGAATAATTAACGAGCTGACCCAGCTCGACCGCTCTATAATGCCCACAACCAGTGGGCATTATTCTTGTTTTATAAATGAAAATGACAAAAGAGCTGTTGCAACTCAAATCTCTGCAACAGCTCTTTTTTGTATATATATAGCAAACGACAAAAATTTTTGTCGTTTGCTATTTGCCGATCCGCACGCAGCACGCATAAGCGTGCGGATGTGCGAGGCAATTTAAATAAGTCATTATATAATCACTCTATTTCTCAAGAGGCTGATTAGAAAGCTTTTTCATTACGGGAATAAACATTCCGCCAACAGCATTGCCTGTTATTGCAAGTGCAAAATACAAGAGTGCATTTGGAACATCAGGACATCCGCTGAAAAAGTAATAAAACATATCTGCAACACAGTGATTAAATCCACAGATAATAAATACTACCACTGGAAATACAACTCCAAAAAGTGCACCTGCAAAATTACCTTTTGCACGGCACTGCCTGTTTGCTTCAACGGCTATAAACATAAGCATTCCACAAAATATTGAAAGTATAAATATGCTTAAAAGATTATCATGAATCTTTCCATCAACAGTAGCAGCAACACGTTCCTGCACGGTAATATCCATTCCAGAAATCACAGATGTAAAGAATCTTGTCTGCCTAAGCAGTACAGCAGCCACTAAAGCACCTAATGCATTTGAAACAAGCGTTATAAGAACTTCCAAAATATATAACGGTTCTCGATTTACAATATAGCCGACCTTGCCGGTAAACAGTCCATACTTAAATTGTACAATTGTAAAAAGTCCAAGTGCGAATAAAAATGCACCAATATATTTATTATCACTTGAAAGGCTTACCATTCCTCCTACGCCAAGTGTAAAACCAGAAAGAATTCCATCAATTATAAATGAAATAATTTTATTCTTCTGCTTTTTTTCAGTATCCATTTCCGCACTTCCTTTATTCTACAAATACGCTAAATGCACGGTAAGTCATATAAACATCAAGCTTTGATACAACTTCAAACGGTGCATGCATACAAAGGACAGGTACTCCAACATCTATTGTATCTACATCAAGATTTGCAATATAAGCAGCAACAGTACCGCCGCCGCCTGCATCTACCTTACCAAGTTCACCTGTCTGCCATACTACATTTTTAGAATCAAGCAATCTGCGTACAACACCTACAAATTCAGCAGATGCATCGGATGTGCCGGACTTTCCTCTTGCTCCTGTAAACTTTGTAACACAAACTCCTCTATTGATATATGCACAGTTTTTCTGTTCCATTACATCTGGAAATGTTGGATCAAATGCTGCATTTACGTCAGCTGAAAGGCACTGAGAAGCACTTAAAACGTGTCTTCCCTTTGCACCAAAGCAGTCAGCTAAATCATCAATAAAGTACTTGAGATATGATGAACAAAGACCAGTATTGCCATCGCTACCTGTTTCTTCCTTATCAGTAAGAACGACTACTGCTGTATGAACAGGAGCTTTACAATCAACAATTGCTCTGAGTGCCGGATATGCACATACTCTGTCATCATGTCCATAACTTCCAATCATGCTACGGTCAAAACCTACATCACAAGTGTGATATGCCGGAACAGCTTCCAGTTCAGCTGAAATAAAATCATCCTCTGTCATACCATATTTTTCATTTAGTATATTTAATATACCAAGTTTTACAGATTCGCTTTCTTCATCATTATTAAATGGAAGAGAACCAACAAGAATATTCAGCTCTTCACCTCTAAGAAGTGAACCTGCCGGACGCTTCATCTGCTCTTCTGCCAAATGCGGAAGTAAATCTGTAACGCAAAAAACAGGATCACCTTCGTCTTCACCGATATTTACAACAACAGTGCTTCCATCAGATTTTACAACAACACCATGCAGTGACAATGGCATTGCACCCCACTGATATTTCTTAATTCCACCATAATAATGAGTTTTGAAAAGTGCCATTTCATGATCTTCGTAAAGAGGATTCTGTTTTAGATCAAGACGTGGTGAATCAATATGAGCAGCACAAATATGCACACCATCTGTAATTGATGCACTGCCAATAACGGCAGCAACAATTGCCTTGCCACGATTATTGCGGTAAACCTTGTCGCCAGCTTTTAATGTCATGCCAATCTGAAACGGTACAAAGCCATTATCCTTTAAGATTTTTTCTGCATTTGCACAAGCTTCTCTCTCTGTCTTGGAAGCATTTAAAAACTCCATATAATCTTTTGCAAAGCTATCGCTTGCGGATTTTTCTTCAATGCTTATACGCTTAGCTGCATGTTTATTTTTAGAAAACAGCTTCTCTTTAAGTTCCTTTGACACTGAATTTTCTTCCATGATTTTTCCTCCTTAAAATTTATCATTATAATATTCAATAACCTTTTCTGCAACTTCCTTTGAAACTGCATTAAGATTTTCTTTGTCCTTATTATTTTTTATAATAAAATCAGAATGTGCTATAAAAAACGTTTCCGGCAGCTGTGAATCAATTCTTGCCTGAGCCTGATCACTGCTAAGATCGTCACGTTCCATTATTCTTACAAGACGCAGCGGTTCTCTTGCAACAACAGATATAATAAGTTCACAAAAATCATCTGCACGGCTTTCAAATAATGTAGGTGCATCAAGCAGGATCATTTTTTGTCCACTGTCTGCATACCTGTGAATCTCCTGCAATATATAACCCATAATATACGGATACATTATAGAATTAAGCAGTTCTTTCTTTTTGCTGTCACTAAATACTATCTTTGCAAGCTCTTTACGATTAAGAGTTCCGTCTTCTGCAATTACATTTTCAGGAAAACAGTCTTCTATTTCATGAAGGCATTTACTGCCCTTTTTTACTACTTCTCTGGAAATATGATCCGCATCTATAAGTGCAAATCCACATTGCCTAAAGACTTTTGATACGGTACTTTTACCAGCACCGGTTTGTCCAGTAAGTCCAACTACCATAACATCCCCAAGACTGTTCATACCTGTATCACCTCAAATCCGGCAGCTCTTATCAAGCGATTATAAACAGCAAGTCCCACACCATCTGCCTTGGGGGCTCGTACATATACAGTATCTGCATTAAGTGAATCCATTTCTCTCAAACGTGAGAATATATTATGAGCTTGCTGTATGCTGTCGCCGCCATAATTAAATGCAACAACATTTATTTCATTTTTATTATCATTATCAAATATAAGAGCATATACTCCTTCTTTAGTATGTGCATTTACATAATTACAAAACTCAGAATACTCTCCTTCGACCATAATAATATGTGCCTTAGGTGAATAGTGCTTATATTTCATTCCAGGTGAACGGACGACCTGTCCTTCCTGTAATTCATGCAAAATAGCAGGATCTATGAACACATTGTCAACAACTTCAAGCAAATCTTCACGTGTTACTCCACCCGGTCTAAGTATTCTAACTGTATTGCAGTTTTCAAAAGAAATAACAGTAGATTCAACGCCGACACTGCATTCACCGCCATCAATAATTGCTGCAATTTTCCCATTCATATCACGCATCATATGTGATGATTTAGTAGGACTTGGATAACCAGAAATATTTCCAGATGGTGCAGCAATAGGAAGCCCTGATTTTTTAATAAGCATAAGTGCAGCTTCATGATTTGGCATACGTATACCTACAGTATCCAATCCGCCTGATGTTATCATAGGTATACAGCTTTTCTTTTTTAAGATCATTGTAAGAGGACCAGGCCAAAATTTTTCTGCCAGCCTATATGCCATATCAGGTATATCTTCTGCAAACTCAGACAACATCTCAACATCAGCAATATGCACAATAAGAGGATTATCAGCCGGTCTGCCTTTTGCAGCAAAAATATTTGCAACCGCTTCAGGGTTACAAGCATCAGCCGCTAAACCATATACAGTTTCAGTGGGCATTCCAATAAGCTCACCCTTTTTTAAAAGCTCTGCTGCTCTGTCTATACCAGCAGCAGTCGCAGAAAGCAGTTCAGTTTTCATTTATATCAAGCCTCATTATGTTCACCTGCAAGCTTTGCTAATTCATCAGCCGTTGCAAGTGCATCAAATACTTCATCTAAATTTCCATTAAGCAGATCTTCCAGACGATATATAGTAAGACCGATTCTATGATCTGTCATTCTGCCTTGAGGATAATTATATGTTCTGATTCTTTCAGAACGATCACCACTGCCTACTTGCATACGACGTTCTGATGCAATTTTATCATTTTGCTCCTGTAACATTGACTCATAAAGTCTTGAACGCAAAATAAGCATTGCACGTTCTTTATTTTTAAACTGGCTGCGTTCGTCCTGACATTCTACCACAACACCAGTAGGCACATGTGTAATTCGCACTGCTGATTCAGTTTTATTGATATGCTGACCACCTGCACCGCTTGCACGAAACACGTCTATTCTAAGATCTGTTGGATTTATCTCAAGCTGTACATCGTCTGCTTCAACAAGAACAGCCACAGTTACTGTTGATGTATGAATTCTTCCCTGAGATTCAGTTTCAGGAACACGCTGTACACGATGAACACCGCTTTCATACTTAAATCGTGAATATGCACCGTCACCTTTTATAGAAAAACTTATTTCTTTAAATCCGCCCAATTCTGTAGCATTTGCATTTAATATCTCCTGATTCCAACCATGAGATTCAGCATACATACTGTACATACGATATAATGCACCGGCAAATAAAGCTGCTTCTTCGCCACCGGCACCACCACGTATTTCTATTATAACATTCTTATCATCATTCGGATCTTTTGGAAGAAGCATACGCTTAAGCTTAAGTTTTAAGTCTTCACACTTTTCCTTTGCTTCTTCAAATTCAGCCTGTGCCATTTCTAAAAGCTCCGCATCTGTTTCACCTGATTCAAGAATTTCAAGAGCATCGTTAAGATTTTTATCAGCATCTCTATAGGCGTGATACTGCTCAACGATTGGAGTCATATGCTTATACTCACGCATAAGTGACGCATACTGCTTCTGATCAGAAGTAATCTCCGGATCCATAAGTTTCTCACTTAATGTATTATAATTTTCTTCCATTTGCTTGAGCTTCTGAAGCATTGCACATAACACCTTTCGTAAATAACATTATTCTTCTTTTATTTCATCTCGTCTTACCTGACGAATACGTTTTTCTATTTTGTTTCTTGGGACCATAAATTCTCTGCTGCACTTTACACAACGCAGTTTAAAATCCATACCAGAACGTATGACATACATTTCATTTCCACCGCAAGGATGCGGTTTTTTCATCACAAGAATATCAGCCGGACGTACATCCATTTTTACTGCACCTCTTCCCGCTATACTTTACTTTGCATATGCATATATATGCCAATATTATACCCTATTTTTTTACATTCATCAACTAATTTTTTATAAAAAATATCTTCAAGATCCTAAATAGTCGATTACTATTTAGTATAACATTTTCTTCCACAAAAATCAAGTACTAAGCTCAACTTTTTTAGTAACAACGTTATTTTTTAGCATCAATATATGTTCATGTTAACATTTTTAAATCAAGGCTTTAAATACGTAATAATTTTATATTAAGAACAAACTTTCTCTAATGCAAATTATAATACAAAAAAACAGGCAAAGTTATTGCAATGCCTGTTAATATTATATATCAGTCTAAAAGCTCTAAATAATCGCCTTCGTTAAGTTTATGTTTTATAAGAAAATCATCTGAAAGCTTTATCCACTTTTTATTTCCAAGTTCATCAGAAACAAGAACATTGCACATAGTCTCAGAATTTTCTGGAATTCCCTCACAACCGTAGTCTTCTTCATATATTTCAATTATTTTATATCTCATATGCTCTCCATAATAACACTATATTTTATAAATACAGGTTCTTATACCCTTATTCAATATTATCTTCATCATCTTCAGCTGACGCTTCAAATTCAATTTCCGGTGTTTCCTTTAATGTTACGTTCATTCCATTAACTTTAATTTGCGGTTCGTCAATATCTATAAGCAAATAACGTTTGCCATTTATATACTGAGTACGCACCTTGCTTGTTGAATCCTTTGAAATCTGAACTGTTACTCCTTCTGTTACAAGCACTGTTTTATTTTCAGTAATATTGCATACAGAAAGTGGCTTTTCTCTTGTTATCTCACGGTAAAAGTTTTGCACCTGTTCTGCTTTTTCTTCACTAACGCCTGAATCAAGCAGAATATCTCTCATCTGAATATCATCAACAGACGGCAATTCAGCATCATTTTTATATTCTTCCGCTATACTTTTTAATTTTTCATTTACATCTGTAATAACTGTATAGCTAAGCTCATCGGCTACTACATCTTCTAAAAGATGATGGAAACTTTCTTTTTCCTGATTTGCTGTGCATATAAATTTACAACCCAAAACATTTTCCACAATAGATGTGTTTATTTCTTTTGGCTTGCGTGCTGAATAAAGTACATGATTCACATCAGGACCTCTGCCTGTAAATGTTGGATATAAAAATCCATCAGTAGGAACTTCTGAAACTATTCTGTCATACGCTGTTTTCTTTTCAATAGCATTATCATCTTCATTATATATAAGACCGTCTATTCGAACTTCAACAGGACATATTGCTGTTACAAGAAATGAATACTCAACACTGTCATAAGGATTTATCTCATCATTTTTTGTTTTATTGAAAACAGTATATGTACAATGACCTATGAGTATCGCATAAGTAGAAACATATTCCATATTCTTTACGATTTGGTCAAGCATAAGATTTACTGCACTTTCATCAGAAAGCTTACTTCCTAATGCTTCATAAAATATATGCTGTGCTCCTGTTTCTTCATATGCTTCATTTGGAAACTCATATTCCAAGAGTCCCTTTCCCAAAGTACCTGCAAGCACACGTCGGAGTGTTTCCATATAGCAATCACATTCTTCAGACGGAATATTATGATATGCATCAGATTTTATACATTTAATATTTTTTTCAGCATCTACAAATGCTGATACTATATGATTAAGCGTGAACAAATCACTTGCCGATGAAAAGTTCTTTCTAAGTTCATTAAGGTCTTTTTTATTCATTTTAATTTTCTCCTTTATTTATTTCTATCATTTCATTTAGCTTTCTATAAAGTGCCGAAACGGGAAATCCCATAACATTATAATAGTCACCTTCTATACCTTTTATAAAAAGTGCTGCTTTACCCTGAATTCCATAACCTCCGGCTTTATCAAACGGTTCTTTGGTAGAGATATATTCTTTTATCTCATCATCTGAAACATCATAGAATATAACTCCAGTTTTTTCTGAAAATGAGCATTTTTTGCCTTTAAACATAATAGTACATCCAGTTACCACATCATGTTTACGGTTTGAAAGAGAACTGAGCATATTATACGCATCATCAGCATCTTTAGGTTTTCCCATTATCTTTCCATCAAGAATAACAACTGTATCACATCCAATAACTATATCATTTGGATTTTCAGCTGCAATTGCAGTTGCTTTTTGATAAGACAGAAATTCAGGTGCTCTATAAGGGTCAATGTCTTTGGGCAGAATTTCTTCCGCATTTGATGTACAAACTTCAAAATCATCAGTAATATAATGCATAAGTTCACGCCGTCTTGGTGAACCGGACGCTAAAATAATTTTCATAAATCTAAAGTTCCTTTACCATTTGGATATTTATTTTTTGACTATTTACTCAATATTTATTCTCAAGCATTATCTCTTTAATAGAAATGTTCTTTATCTTTTCAGAATAGACATACATCACAATTTCATAAAATATAATAAAGACTGCAAGAGATATAAGCATGACAGGAAAATCAAATTTGTATACCGGAACACCCTCAATATCCTTAAACACAATATCAACCATAAGTCTAAGCAATACATATTGATACACTGTACCGATTGCAAATCCTATATATGCTAATGGACGATAACCACCAAGAATTGACTTGCAGCACTCTTTTTGTGAATAGCCAAACACTCGCATCATTGCAATAGTTTTTGCATTGCCGTTAATTACAGTCGTGATTGCAAGAAATAAAGTTGTACAAGCTAATACAAGTCCGATCATCATCATCATTGCACCCATCATAACACTTGATAAATCCTTCATACTGGCGGACATTTGCGTCATTGCTGAAAAACAGAACGAGGAGAAAACAATAAAAAACACAAGTGTTTTCTTGCTTTTTAATACACTTCTCTTTAAATCATCTATAAACAAACTATCGGTATTTCTCTCTGATTTAATTTTATGTACACCAGTGGACATCTGTAAATTATCTTTCAAAAGCATCAATACAGGTTTTTTAAGCTTATAACAAGCATAAAAAATTGCAAAAATCGAAAAAGCAACTGTTGGTATAACAACTAAACATAATAGAAGTATTGGATGAAAATTCACTGAAATGCTCGGCAAAATGTTATCTTCATTTTGCAGCTTATAAAAATACGGCATTAAAAGAAATGCACCGCAAAAACCAATTATTGTACCAATAAAAACATTGATTCCAAACACCCAAAAGTTTTTGGCAATTTTAAAATTAGAATATCCCAAAGCCTTTAATATGCCAAGTTCTTTTTTATGCGTACCAATATAGTGCTTGATATAGAAAATCAGCATAATAAGCGAAGTAACAAGCAGACAGCCACCGCTGACGATACTTACAACCTTAGCAGTAGAAACCTGAGCATCATAAAAGATCATCACTTGTTCGGATACTATGTCTTCTTTAATGCTAACGATATCCATATTAAAATTCAAAAACATAGTACACACAAGAACAGCACAGCAAGAGATAATAGAAATGCCAATTAATTTTGCAGTATCTTTTACTCCAACAACCATATCATCACCACCCAATCTCATAAGCGGTCTTTTGTGTACTATTTGTATAAATTTCAGAAACTTTTCCGCTATTCATCTTAATAACTGTATTTGCCATTTCTGCAATATTTAAATTATGCGTTACCATAATGATTGTAAAACCGCATTCATTCTGTAATTTTGAAATATAATCAAGAATCTGTCTGCCTGTTTGCTCATCCAATGCACCTGTTGGCTCGTCCAGAAACAAAACTTTAGGTCGTTTTGCCAATGCCCTGGCTATAGATACCCTCTGCTGTTCACCTCCTGAAAGCTCACTTGGATATTTATGCAGCTTATTTTCAAGTCCAACAGCTTCTATAATTGCCTTATAATCTTTGTTAGACGATAAGTCTGCTCCCATTTTCACATTTTTATCAACATCCATATTAGGCAGCAAATAGTATTGCTGGAAAATAAATCCAATATTTTCCCTTCGAAATTCAACCAAGCTATTATCAGAAAGAGTGCTTATATTGCTTTTGTCGTAAATAATTTCCCCGCTGTCAGGACGTTCAAGACCTGAAATCACATTTAACAAAGTGGATTTTCCAGAACCGGAAGCTCCCAAAACAACAGCAAAATCTCCATCTTCAATTTTAAGGCTGATATTTTTCAATACTTGAAAACGATTTTCTCCGCTGCCGTAAAATTTTGTTAGTTCTTTTACTTCTATCATTACACCCTTCCCCCTTTAACTTCTGCAAGCAGACTTAAAAATACTTCAGTCATCATATCATTTATATCCTTTCCTGTGAAACAACACATATTTGTAATACACAGAGTTGCTATCCCATGTGTATAAATCCATAAATGTCGATATAGCCTTTCTGCTGAATCACGCTCAACCCCATATCCTGTAACAATAGACAAAAGAATTTGCTCATAGTTTTCATCTATCATAGGCAACACGCCCTCAAGATTTGATACCAAATTCTGTTCGGTCATAAAAAGAAGTTTAAATAAATTTGGTTCATTCATAGCAAAAAGAATATATTGTGTCCCTACACCCTTAAAAGCGGGTACTTCCGTTAAGCCCTTATCCACATATTCCTTGTAAATTAACTTAGCTTTTTCAATCGTCGATTTTTTTACTTCTTTCATATTATTAAATACAGTAAAGATAGGACAAGATGAACTGCCAAGTTTTCTTCCCAATGCTCTTGATGTTAAACAATCCGCCCCCTTTTCTCGTATAATATCCAAAGCGGCTTCTACAATTTGCTCTTTTGTAAATTTTGATTTTGGCGGCATACTATGCACCTCTTTTCTAAAGCTGCTGTTCTATAACACTTGTTCTAAGTATAGTATACAACTTTTTGAAATAAATGTCAATAGATATCTAAGTCCAAAAAACAAAACAGACCCTTGCAAATTTAAAACCTGCAAAAGCCTGTTTGAATCATAGACAGCTAAATAATTTCACAAATCAGACTGACTATAATAAACCTTTCAAATATAAACAAATATTTTTTATTTTACTTTTTTCCCTTGATAATTCCCTTGCTGCAAAAATAAGTTACAAGGAAATATATTCCATAAATTAGAAGTATAACTATTGAAGTTGAAGCAACTGATTCTATAAGCTTTCCTGTGCCGAATATTTCTAATATAAACATAGAAAATTTCATTCCGAATATTGAATGAACACATGCAAGAAGCAAAGGCATTAAAAAGAATATTCCAGTTTGGCGGAACAATGATTTAGAAATATCACTTTCTTCTACGCCTATTTTACGCAGCATTTCATATTGTGAAATATTATCAACACTTTCAGACAGCTGTTTTAATGCAATAATCGCAGCACACGAAATTAAAAATATCATTCCAATATAAAGTCCTATGAATGCTATCATTGCAGACAAGCCTATTGTTGCTTCAGCAATGTCAATTTTTGTATTAAGATTATTATAAGTATAGTTTCCATATTCCTTATTACTCATATTTACTATATTTCCGTTTATTGCAGTAAGCTCTGTGCATATCTGACTTTTTCCTTCTTTTGTATCTGCATTATAATTACCTATAAAATAATCAATTTCTACACAGGACTCATCAATAACATCATCAGATACAATATATACTCCTTGATTCAAAGGCTGAGATGAAATATTTATAAATCCATCCTGACAAGAATCATATTTTGATTTAAGCGTATGACCAAATATATTTATCTCATCGCCTTTTTCTAAATATTTATCACGAATAGAAACTGCGGTTTGAAAGTTGCCGATAATCACAAACTCATCAGACTGAAGTGTTATTGGTTCTCTGCCATACAATTTCATAAGTTCATTATAATCGCTGACTTTTACTATAGATTCCGGAACGTCAAACATAGCATATGGAGATGAATCTTTAGCTTCCTGATAATGTTCTCCTAACGCTTTCTCAAATGTAAAATAACTGTCCATATAACTGCTAAAATGAACATATTCCTTAAAATTTTC
>CANOIR010000049.1 GCA_947566125.1 uncultured Ruminococcus sp.
CGTATTTCTAAACTTATCGCTTTTTCTCTTGCTGCTTAAGTGTACGCATATGCCCTATATGTCGGTTATAACGAAGATGGTAAACTTGAACTGACTGATTATGCCCGAGCGCATATGGATGAATGCTGTCTTGCTTTTGATATGGAAATCACAAGCAAGGTAGAATCCACATACCATACTGCCTGTTTCCTTAATCGTGAGCCGAGCGATGTAACCTTTGATATTACATATCACAACGGATATCAAAACGCGCCGCAATCGCGCCAGGTAGAGATGAGGAAAAAGCAACAGGCTGAATGGTTGGAAATTCGCAGGCAGATGACGGATGACCCTGAACAGTGTATGGATTTATTGCTTGATTGGCGTGGAATGAAGTACACGGACCTTGGTGATGCGATTGACCGTGACCCTAAAACAATCAGCCGAACAGTGAAAGGAACAACAAATCCATCTGTTGAAACAGCGGTTCTTATTTGCTTTGGCATGAACCTTCCTCCTGTTATCAGTGAAAAGCTGTTGGATGTTTTGAATTGCAAGTTAAAGCCTATGAATCCAGATCATCAGTGGATTAGCGAGGCTTTGCACGTGAAGTATCCGGAGTCATTGTGGGCAGTCAGAGAGTATCTGGAACAGTACGGTGTAAATATTTAAAAATTTTTTCATAAAAAACCGGACATGGCGTGTCCGGTGAAATGGGGGTGACATGGTGGGATTAACCATGCTTGAGATGATAGATAACAGGTTGGCGCACTTTTTTCCTCAGCCGGAATTATACGATGTTTCCCCGTTTAGCATTGAGAATCTGCGTGATTGTATCATCATGTTCATTCTTAAAGATGCGTACTATTTGACTGAGCCGAAACAATCGTTAAGAGAAAATCGAGGAACGGATGCTGACGATGTAAGAATGCGTGACAGCAGAAATATTGCATATGCTCAGCATTATCGAGACCTTCAGTATAATCATGTAAAAAATGACTTAGGTATTGAAATACCAGAGTTGCTTTCTGCGGATGTTGAAACCATGCGTGGAAAACTGCAGGGGCATAATATTACCCCGATGCAGTATTTTGAATTAAATACGCTTGCAGACCATCCACTGCTTAAAGCTATCGTAAATAAGCGAATCTGTGACGTAAAGAAAATATCCAATGCAACCTTCCTTGAATATATGCAGGATTATGATAAATTGGTAAGCCTGCTTCTTAAAAAACTGGATGGCTCGGATGAGGATGTTATTTTCGGTACAATCGCCTTGTTTACATTAGAATGGAAATATAATGTAGAACTGTTTTATTCCTGTGCAGTCAATGCGGAAGAAGTAGGGGTTCAGGATGTTCCGGTGCATCGCCTGGCGGGATTATGCGCCGAACTTTCAATGCCGTTAGCACCGGATTTTACACAGAGGCTTCATACAGAAAGTCGATTTGTCCTACACAGGCTGAAACTGGTACCAACCGTATATACCGCATCGGAATCAGATTGGGATGAAGTAAAAGATAAAATATGCCATTATCAGACGGCCAGATATTATATTGAGAAAGAGATTGTACGCAAATGGGATATGGCAGGTTTCTTTGCCCGATACACCACAAGAGAACAGTGGGCAAAATTCTTCCGGGAACACTATGATTTAAGACAAATCTACGTTCAGAAGGAATGGAATAATAAACGCATTCGCTATATGAGAAGTATTTATAGTGCGATGATTAAGAACCAACCTACACCATAATCCCGTTTTTCCGATTTTTCGTTCTTAAAAGCCTTCATAAAAATTAGATAAAATTAAGCCAGAACATGAGAGTAAATGCTCTTCGTGTTCTGGCTTTTTTTGCGTTTTACGGCAGTTTTTAACGGACACGGCGTGTCCATCGCAGAAAAAAATCCCAGTGTAAACTATAAATAAAAACGCCTGACATTGAGACGGGTACACAGAAATGCGTATCCATCTGAGTGCCAGACACTCAAATAAAAAATATTCCAATGCCCGAAGTGGTCGACCTTAAGGCGGCGGGATACATCAAGAGTCAAATTCACGGTATAGCCGTGGACTGACCAAAGATGTACCCACCGTGCTTTGTCATGCCCATTTTCGGTATCAGAGTCGGTGTGTACCATCACATCGGCTCTTTTTGTGTCCCTGCCGCCACCCAATCGGGCGGAAAAGAAAGGCAGGGACTTTAAATGAGAAAGTTCAAAACAGCGGAAGACAACCGTACAAATTACATCTATTACTTCAACGATGGTACAAGTTATACCATCACTCCCGGCGAAAACGGAGAGAACGCAACCATTATCTCACAGCTTCACAGCATGGATGATGACGAACTGGATGCACAGCGTAGAGAGTCATATCACTGTCCGGTTCACTTGGACGGCTACCACGATGGGGACGGCGACGATGCGGATGACCGCAACCCATACCTTGTGGACGATACCTACAATCCTCTGCAGCAGATTCTCACTTCCATCGCAAACGAAGAGCGTTCTGTTCGTATGGAAAAGCTGAAAGTGGCTCTTTCGGAACTGACGGACAAGCAGAAGGATACCGTTATCAAGAAATTCTATCGTGGCATGACCAATGTGCAGATTGCAGCAGAGGAAGGTGTTTCTGAGGCAGCTATCCGTAACAGGCTCACGAAGATTTACGCAACGCTGAAAAAGAAAATTTGAAAAAAGTTGATTTGAGGGGGTTCGATTCCCCCTCATTTTTCGCTTATGGACAGAGGGGTGAGAAAAACTCCTCGGAAAGGAGCCAAGTGCAATGGTAAAACACAAAATCTCTATTAACATTGCAAAACCCGGCGGCACACATTCTCCGGTAGTCCGAAGCGGAACGATGCAGATTCATAAGAGAATACTTGATTTTCTCTTCGGTCAGCAGGTAAACGTCCTGGTTCTGTCCCCCGGCGACTCGGTGCAGACTGTCGAGATTCACGAACTGAAAGGAGGCGAGAACCATGACAAACGCAAACAAGTTTAACCTGCTCCTTGATGTGGTGAAGCTGATGCACTCGTTGGCAGACGGACTGGAGGCTGTGGCTTATGCATTCGCAGACAGCCAGGAAATCTTCGTTGAAGCCAAGGAAGTGTCGAAGCCTGTCGAAACAGGACAACCCGCAAAACAGATAGCAGCAGAAAAAACACCTTCATTGGCAGATGTCCGTGCCGTGCTTGCGGTAAAAACGCAGAACGGAATGACAGCCGAGGTCAAAGGTCTGATTACCAAGTACGGCGGCACCAAGCTGTCGGATGTGGATCCGACGCATTACGCAGACCTCATTAAGGATGCGGAGGTGCTTGGCAATGGGTAATCACGCACTTCTTTCTCCTTCCAGTTCACACAGGTGGCTTTCTTGCACTCCGAGTGCAGTTCTGGAAACGGAGTTTGAAAACAAGAGCAGTAATGCTGCCGAGGAAGGTACCGCCTTTCATGCACTGTGCGAACACAAGCTGAAGAAGGCGCTCCGCAGACGCAGTAAAAGACCTGTTTCTGCATTCAACACCGATGAGATGGAAGAACACTCTGACGGCTATGTAGAGTTTAGAAAGCGATATACCAAAGAATTAAAATTTTCCATTTGCCGCTAAGTACTGCTTGTATGATTTGCATGTATTTGATGGAAATGAAAAACCAGATGTGATAAATAAAATCACACTGGATTATCATAGAGTTACCAAAATCAAGCCAAGGCAAATACCGGAAGGTGCAGACTGGGAATTCGTCACATGGGATTACACCGAGCATCTGATTATTGATAAAGAAACAGAAACCATTGAACATATTCAAAACATAGGAACTGGTTGTAAGGTTTCTCGCAAATACGAAATTGAGGGTGGAATTGAAAGGTTACTTGACAACTTTGATGCAGAAAATTTGTTCTCACATATTGAAGGTGATCCCGATGATGTGATCAATACTCCAAATGAAACTAAGGATCATAAAATCACTATTGAGTATAAAAAGAATCCGCAGCGTATCATTGAGGACAGCTATGATAAAAATGGTTTGCCGGACGATTTTGCTGATTTTGCGGAAACTGTATTTGACTTTATTCGTTTTTATGGTATGGGAGAAATACTTAATCCGTTGTTTTATGGCAAGGCAAAACGCCGTCAATCAGAATACATATTCTGTAGTGTTACCTTTGATGAGGGATATAAGAGTTATTATTATTTGACAGATGATGACAGCATTGACGTTGGTGATTTTGTTATTGTTCCAGCTGGAAGGGACAATCATGAGGCAGTTGTAGAGGTTATGGACATCGAATATTTTAGCGAAGAAAATGCTCCGTTTCCTATAGAAAAGACAAAACGAATTATCAGAAAATGTAAGGATGATGATTTCGACTTGCCAGAATCAGAATGATTTGTTTTTATAAATATAGGATAAAAATATGTATGTAGTCCGCTCAGCAAGCTCAATACTTGCCTAGTGGACTTTTTTATTAAAAGTAGTTGAAAATATTTGAGAAATATGGTACAATAAAAACAAATAAGTTTGTCAATATGTAATTAGTAAAAGTTTATGTGACGAAAGTAATTAAAGGAGTATGAAAAATATGAAAATTGTAATTTTATCAGGAAGTCCGCATAAAAACGGTACAACAGCAAAATTGGTTGACAGCTTTATATCAGGTGCAAATGAATCTGGACATGAAACAGTTCGCTTTGACACAGCTTTTTTAAATGTTCATCCTTGCATTGCCTGCGAGAAATGTCACTCTTCTGATGACTCTATATGTGCTTTTCAGGACGATATGGTAAAGATAGGCAAAGAATTGGCAGAAGCAGATTGTATAGCATTTGTAACACCTATATATTATTATGGAATTTGCACACAGCTTAAAGCGGTTATAGACAGATTTTATGCGATCGAACCTTCTATAAGAAATAATCAGAAAACAGTATTTATTACTGCAATGGCAGATGACAGACCTGAAACTATCAATGCTGCTAATGCATCATATAAAGCAGCTATTGAATGGCTTGAATGGAAAGACTGCGGAATCGTAAATGCTTTTGCGTGTTCTACAGCTGATGACCTTAAAGGTACTGATTACGAAGAAAAATCATATATGCTTGGAAAGAATTTATAATCTTATGAGTATAAATTTAAATCTGTATTACATGGTAAAAAATGGTAATGCAAGAAAATTTGTTGATGAGGTGCTTTATGAAAAAGTTTATATCAAAGATTATATCTGTAATTACAGCGATAATAATTATCCCAAGCTGCATCCCTTTATTTTCTGTAAACGCTGAAAATAAAGAAACAAAGCTTATCGCACTTACATTTGATGATGGTCCAAATACAACTACAACGAATGAAGTGCTTGATATTTTAGAAGAATATAATGCTAAAGCATCATTCTTTCTAATAGGCGATAATATTAACGCTGAAAGTGCGATAACAGTTAAACGTGCATACAATATGGGAATGGAGATTGATAATCATTCAAGAACACATTCTAATATGTCAAAGATGTCGGCTGAAGAATTGAAGGCAGAGATCTCGTTTGTTGATGAAAAAGTAAACGAAATTATAGGAGAAAACACAAAATTTTTCCGACCGCCTTTCATTGATGTAAGTCCGAGTATGTATGATGCTATTGAACAGCCGTTTATTTGTGGTATAGACTGCAAGGATTATATGGAAAATGTTTCCGCACAGGATCGTGCCGATTTCATATTGAATGGTGCAAAGGATGGAGTTATTGTACTTCTCCATGATGCAGCAGGAAATGATAAAACTGTTGAGGCTCTTAAAATACTAATGCCTCAGCTTATAGAACAAGGATATGAATTTGTAACATTGACAGAGTTATTTGAACGTCAGGGTGAAACTCCAAAGGATAATATAATTTATTCTAATGTTGCGAAATATCCATGCATCAATTATAAATTATATGAAGAAATAAAAACAGATGCCACAGACCGCATTTCTTTAGATAAAGATATGCTCAATGATCTAGGAGATAAATATGCAATCGAACTTGATTATGAAAGTGCAACAGGTTATCCACCGATAGTAGCGTTGCAAAGATGGTCATCAACACCGTCTATTTGGCATACAATACAGCCTTTTTATTTTAACGGAGGTAAGGCAGTTTTTCTTGCAGAGGATATATCGTCTGCACTAAAGCAATTGGAAGTGAGCAGTAATGAACTTGATGGAATCTCTGTTGCCGCTTATAGCGGTGAAATAACACTTAAAAATGCTAAGGTTCTCATTAAATCAGAGGAAACTCAAACCATAAAAGGTGATGTAAACGCTGATGGAAAATTCAATATTTCTGATATTGTTATTCTTCAGAAATGGCTGATATCTGTTCCAGATGTTGAACTTGTTGATTGGAAAGCCGCTGATTTATGTGAGGACGGAAAACTGAATATATTGGATCTTTGTATAATGAAGCAGGATTTGAAATCCGGAGAAGTGAATTTAAATAAAGTTTATGCAACAAATACAGAAGAACTGAAAAGTGCCCTTGAAAACGCAAAAGCCGGAGATGAAATCATAATTGCTGAAGGTGAATATGTATATAGTGGCTCAACAGCAAAAGGATATATGTTCAAAAGTTCTGCCGAAGGAACAGAAGAAAAACCGATTATAATTCGTTCTGAAAATCCGGAAAAACCAGCAATTATAAAAGGTTCATCTACTTCATCAAACATTGCTTTTTCAGTATTTGGCGATTGGTGGGAAATTAGAGATCTAAAATTCACAAGTGCCCAAAAGGGGATCGTGTTGGATAATTCAAATCATACCAAAATTATAGGTTGTGAGGTTTATAACATAGGTTCTGAAGGCATTCATTTTAGGGATAACAGTTCATATTGTCTTGCTGAAAACTGCTATGTTCATGATACAGGTGTTGTATCTCCCGGATATGGTGAAGCTATTTATGTTGGCAGTGCAAAAAGTACAACAGGTTATGGTTTTGACTGTCATTACAATATGATCAGCAACTGTAAGCTTGGACCAAATGTTGCAGCCGAACACGTTGATATAAAAGAATATACGATCGGAACAATTGTTGAAAATTGTACATTTGACGGAACAGGAATGAGTGGAGAAAATTCATCAAAAAGCTTTGTAAATATAAAAGGCAATGGCTGTACACTAAGAAATAATATTGGCTACAGAAATGGCTGCGAAAAGATTCTAAGAGCATTTGAGCAGAATAACGTTGTAGATGACTGGGGACAGGATGCCCTTGTATATGGAAACAAGGTTTATATGGATGTAGATACAGGTTCAACAGGAAAGAAAATGTATTTTCTTAATTCATGGGATTGTTCTGTAACTGTTTGGGATAATTTTATGGCGTATGACGGTGAACTTTTTTCAGTTGACAACGAAGATGACCATTGGGAATATTACAATTGTAATATGATTACATATGGAAATAAATAGAATAATATTATGCTGCATTAAATGCCATAAAAGCCCATCTGATTTTTATATCAGATGGGCTTTGCTATATTCAAAATTATTAAACCTACAAAAAATACAGGACTTATATATTGACTTTTCAGTCAATAATATTATACAGGTGAAATGCATGGAGAAAAACATAAAAACAGAGCATACCATTTTAAAAATACTTGATGCTGCTATGAATGAATTGGGCAAAAACGGATATTCCGGAGGAGATGTCAATAATATCTGTAATACAGGAATCAACAAAGGGTTACTCTATCATAATTTCAAGGGCAAGGACGATATTTACTTGAATTGTTTAAAGCGAAGCTGTAAAAAATTGTTGGATTAACTCTTTTACCTCATTCTGGTGTATCATTGGTATTTACAGGCATTATCTGTTCTACATTGGCAATCACACCGGATTTGGTTCAAATTGTACAGGGTACGATCGCAGCCGCAGCCGTTATCAATGAATTTATTGCAGTGATAGCAGATAAAAAAGGATTTGAGCTTGCTATAGAAATAAAATAAACTCAAATTGTTAAGTGTTATTGATAACCTCAGAATGTAAAAAAGCCAAGCTTTTGCTTGACTTTTTTACATTTTTAAGCATTCCAAAAGGACTACTTAAATTTTTATTAAATATCTTAATAGCAATCCCAATTGTAAATAACTTCACTGAAATCGCATTTTTTCAACTTTTCACTTTTTATAAAGAAATTGCATATTCCGCAATCACCCCATAATATTTCATGCTCATCGTCTATTTCTTCACTGTCGATTTGTAAAAGCAGTGTATCAAAAGAATCTGGATTATCAATACATCCTTCTCTTGGGTCAGTTTGTGTGAATGCAGGAAATCCGCCGATTTTATGTCCCCATCCGCTTTCTTCAATATGTTTTTTGCAAATAGATTCTTCTATATCCCATGGATCAATATCAAGATCACACATACTTTCAATTGTTTCATCCGGAGAAAGCTTATTGAATCTTTCAGCGAAGAATAAATCAAATCTATAATCATCAAATGATAATGAATCTGTTGTTTCAACCAGTTTTAAAGCGACTTCTTTTTCTATTGGGAAAAATGATTCATCTTCTTCCGGCGGCAATGTTTTGGCTAATATTTCTTCTTCTGTAACAGTTTTATCTACGGTTTCATGATAAATGATTCTGAAACCGTTTTGATTTGTCGGCTCGTCAAAGTCAGCACCTGTAATATCATCGTCATATGCCCAGAACTGCAATAAGCCTTTTGATGGGAAGTTTTCTATCTTAACTTTTTCACACTCTATCTGTGCAAGCAGTCTTAACTGACGATTCTCTGAGTCAACAGGTATTTTTTCATCATGCGGAACATATCCTGTTCCGGCAAATTTACTTTCAAAAATAGATGGCGAATGTGATAAATCAAGACTTAAAGATACACATTTCTGTTTGGTTTCATCTATAATTTCTTTCATTACCTGAATTGATAATTCCGTTTGTTTTTCTTTTGATAAGTTCATTTCAAAGCACCTCTTTATTTTATTGTTCCATCAACATAGACTTCATAAGACATAAATCAAAGACATTGATAACATTGTCTTTAGACAAATCTCCGGATTGTTTGTTTTTCAGGTTTCCTTCACATATTAAATATTTCTGCATCATTACAGTATCAGCAACACTAAATGATCCGTCTGCATTGACATCTCCGTCAATCTTAGTATCGATTTCTTCAGCAGAGTAAATCTTATCATATACTGTTTTTGCCCACAGTTCACGCATTGCAGCATATCCGTTTTCAGCCGGATGAACTCCGTCTGAACTTAGTAAATCAGGATTTTCTAAGAAAAACTTGTAAAAATCCGGACCTTTTATAACTTCAGGATAATTCTCATAAATCTTGTCTATCATCGCATTATATGCCGGAACGTTATCTCCTACAGCCGGCTCGGTTGAATATGGTATTTTCGGAACGATTGGTTTTTTTCCTGATTCAATTATTTTTTCAACCATATATGCAGTGTTTTCATAATACTGTTCTGTAGCTGATGGATTACCCCATGCGTCATTTGTTCCATAAGCAATACTTACATATTTTCCCGGGAAAGCTGTAAGCCAGCGGTCTATATTTTCAGCACCTTCTGAACTTCTTATGCCTCCGATACCGCCATTTTCTTGAATCGGAAAATATTTGCTGTCTATCTGATTTACATACTCAGCAAATCCAGTACCGTAGCAATTCATCATACCACACGCTGTAATAGAATCTCCGTAGAATATAAAGCTGTCGGAAATACCTTCTGAAACATTGTGTATATCCATATTTATTGATGTATATCCACCGGGTTTTCCATCATTACCGGTGATATTCATTCTTATCCAATTGTATCCGCTCATATCAACTATATGCTGACGTGAGTGCAGAGTATTGCCTGTTACAGTTTCAACTACCTCCCAGCCGTCTTCTGGACATACTCCACCTTCAGCTGCGTTTACTTCAATAGTATAATCTGAAGGTGCTCCATTTGAACTGCCGTTTAAAACTGTATAGTCAAACTGTCCGGTAGCATTGTACCATACTGCTATTACTCTCTGGCGTTGGTCTTCGGGAACATTCGAAAGGTCATAAGCAAGGTAATCGGGTGCTGTACCATTCCAGAAAGAGAAGTAATGTTTATCATTTGCAGATGAAGCCGAACCGATGCCGGCAGAAGAATATGCCGGACATTCACGGCTTATTACATTGTTTGAAATGAATTCTGCATAAGCAGTATTGTTACTATAAACTGAAACGGAAGATGAAGCTATGATTGCTGTTGACAAAGCAGCACACATAACTTTTTTAATTGATTTTTTCATAAGTTATACCTCCCGAGATCTTTACGAAATTTTAATAAGAGAGAGATTTGAAAGAGTGCAGTTATAGTAATCTTTACCGCCAAGCTGGAAGATTATCGAAGCTGCTGTGTCGTCCTTGTCTGCGGTAAATTCAGCAGAAAAATGAGCTTTTTCAGACACTGCATCGAATTTGCTGCTAAAATATATCTCTCCGTCAGAACCCTTGACTTGTAAAGGTAATTCGCCTTCATAAGAAGATGTGCAGTCAAATTCCAGACGATAACCGCCGCCTTTTTTCAAACCGATTCCCAAAACTTTTGCTTCGATAGCATCAGCTGTTTCTCCGCCTGTAACCATGTTTATCCAGAAAGATTTATCATAACCTACAAAAGAAGCAGCGTTTCCGCCCTTATCGGGATCAATATTAAGTACATACTCTGAATCAGCTGCCACGTCAAGACCAACCTGGTCTGATTCCATTCCAAGAGCCTGACAAATTTTATCAGCAAGTACATATGCACTTTTCTGTTGAGTTATTGCTGATGGGTGCCAGTCTGAACCTATTCCGTCCGCTGACATATTTTGAACAGCAGATCTGTAACTCATAATGCGTTCATCTCCGGTTAAAGTGCTGTACTTCTCAGCTGCATCTTCAACATATTCATAAAGATCATCTCCCATTGTTCCCAGTGTACATATAATGTAAGCCCTAGGGTTTTTATCACGAACTGTTTTTAGAAAATCAACATATCCATCTATAAATTCTTGTGAACGTGTTTCTGGCTCTTTTGTGACATAGCTGGAATCGTTTGTGCCAAGATTGATAACTACAACATCATGTGAGCTTGTTTCAAAATCCCAATTTGTCGCATAGTCAGAAAGCTTTCCGGTGAGTTCATAGCAGTCCGGGATAAGACTGTCAGTATTTATATCTCCGGATGAAGTGAATCCAGATATTATTCCGTGACCGCTGTAGGAAACTGAACTATAGTCTGCGTTAAGTTTTTGGGCAGCCAGGTAAGCATATGATTTCATAAAGTTTTCGGTTGTGGTTTTAAATGGCTCATAGCTTGAAAGACCTTCAACGCCGTATGCACAGGTTATGGAGTCACCTATAAATTCAATTGAAAGGTCTTTTTTAGGTTCTGGACGTACCGGAACAGTACTATTTGATGTTACAGAAATATTTTTTACTCCAATTGCTCCGTTCATAGCTTCTGAAAGGTGAATGATTTTAACCTTTGCCGTTCTGGATGTTTTTCCTTCAAACAGTGTAATAGTTTTTTCAGGCGTACCCATTACAGCATCTTCAATAATTTCACCATCTACTATAACTGCATAGCGTGAACGATAGTCCTCATCATTATTTATAGAGCTGTCACCTGCAAGAATGATATTTGCTGATTTTCCTGTTACAGTAAATTCAACTGCTGAACCGCTATGTATAAGCCATGTTATATCATTGCTATGCATTGTTCTTCCAATCAGCTTTACATTTTTGTCTGTTGCAGCGTGATCACTTGTAACATATTCTTCGTTAGTAAGCATGAAATTTTTTAATAAGCACAAATCAAAAATGTTGATCTTGCCGTCATTGTTTATATCATCATCAGCAGTTATGTCATCAAGATTCACTATAGCGTCACGAAGGTGACATAGATCGTCAATGGTATAACTTTTTTCAGCTGAAGCTGCTCCACTAAAAGATGAAAATAAAATTGACATCGTAGCAGTAAAAGCGATAATTCTTTTTTTATTCATATACAACTTCCTCACACTAAAATATTAAAAAATGTTAAAAATGTTTTGTTATAATTATTATAACATATGCTGGAAAGCAAGTCAATATAAATATTTGAGTCGCTGGTTGCTGTCAGCTTGACATTACAAATTAAACATGGTACAATTCAGTTTGAATACGCAAAGGAGCATTTGTCTATGTACTTGAGTGCAAAACGCTGCCGATATGCGTAGAAAATATAAATTTATGGAGTGATAAGAGAATGTTTGAAGATATTTTTCATCATCGAAAAGCCATTCCCGAAAAGCTGGAAAGCTATGGCTTTCAAAAAGTTTGCGGTACTTTTAAATATAGTACTGATATTTTAAACGGCGAATTTCATTTAGAAATTTCTATTGGAAAAAATGCTGTTCCGGATACAAAGTTAACGGAAGCTGCCATAGGTGAGGAATATATCTTATATAAAACAGATGCTGTTGGAACATTTGTGGGCGAAGTTAGAATAGCGATTGCCGCTGTTTTGCAAGATATTTCAGATTTATGCTATGAATCAGCAATTTTCAAATCGGAGCAAGCTGTTAAATTGATCGATTATGTTCGTGAGAAATACGGAGATGATTTGGAATATTTATGGAAGAAACTTTCCGACAATGCCGTTTGGCGGCGAAAGGATAGTAAGAAATGGTATGCTGCTTTGCTGACCGTTTCCAGACGTAAGCTTGGAATCCAGTCGGATGAAATAGTAGAGATTATTGACTTACGTGGTAAACCAGAGGAGATTGAGAATCTTGTTGACAATAAGCAGTATTATCTTGGCTGGCATATGAATAAGAAGCATTGGTATACCATCATTCTGGATGACTCTGTCCCACTGGAAGAGATTTGCCGCAGGATTGATGAAAGCTATCTTTTGGCGAAGTGAGAGGAAATTGGAAGTTTCAAATTTGTTGAAAATAAAAAAATAGAAAATTTCAGCTTGAGTAAAGTAAAAAAGCATGGTGCAGTTGTGCCATGCTTTTTATTATATGTTTTTACTGTGTTTTACATATTGTACATAATTTGTTCGTTTTTTTTTTTTTTGAGGTATAATTTAATAAAAAGTGTTTTAAATTTAAACACAGAAAATAAGGAGGAACGTTATTATGAATAAAACTATTTGTGGAATTGTCTTGATCGCTGCTATAGGAACTGCTGTTTTGCTGACAGGATGTGGCGGAAAAGAAGATTTGGAAAATCCTAAAAATGGTATGTCTGGTATGGAACAGTGTGCTAAAGCTGATGAAATCACACTATTAAATGGAGATGCAGATGCATATTTAAATTTAGTTCCACAAGAAATGGTAGAATATTGGGAAGATGAGTACTATGTTACTAGAAGTCAAATAATAGAATTGATAAATGAGTGGGTTAGACCAAAAGATGAAGAACGTATAAAAGAGTTGAAGAATGATATAGAAAAGGCAACTATAGATGATCATAGTTATGAGTTTGGCATAAAAGATGTTCAAGATTTTAATGAATCCGAATATTATTTAGCTGGTGAGATAAAAGCTGATGAGATACATTATATAAGTTTGAGTACTGATACTGATGACTCTTTGCATGATTGTTTTGTTTTTTTATATAATGGAAGATGGTATTCACTAAGTGCGGTAGAAAGTATAACAGATGCACTTAACTAATCAAGAAGCTGATTTTTATAAATCTTGGTCTTATGAATAAAATACAATAATCAAATTTAAATGTAAACAATAAAATTGGTATGCAGAATGCGTGTCAATTTTATTGCTTTTGTATATTTATGATGATTATATGAGGTGAAAATAAAATGATAATTTATGAGATACCATTAATATTTATTTTACTGCTTGTTCTTGGCGGATTGGGAATTTTGGGAGAATCGTCAAGTGCTTTGCCTATGATAGCAGCAATAATTGTTGCAATAATGGAAGTGATTTTTTTAATTGTTGTTATTTCCAAGAATTATGATGATAAAAATCGTTCAGAATTTAAGTGCAGATGGTTTCTGATATATTTGATGACTGTTGTAAAATCGGTTGTTTTATGCGTAACTACATATTTCTTTTTTAAAATGCCGTCAGATATGATTGTAAATTCTAGGGGACTTAATGGAATTTTCGATTTCATTGGAGCCATTGTTTATATTTGTCTTGCAGGTCCGATTTATGGGATGTGCATTTTGGGAATATGGGCAATGGAAATGGCAGCATGGGATGTCAAAAAAGGTAAAGAACAATCAGAAATGTTCTTTTGGACAGTGATAATGCTATTATCTAGTATAGCATTATTTTTAATAGCACAATTTGTATTGCCAGGTATGTTTAGTTAATGTAGCAAGAACAAACTATTTTTATGTAATAAAAATAGTTTGTTCTTGTTTTTTAGTTATAATTTTATAAATTCAACAAAAAACCGCATTTAAAAACTATGCAAAACATAAAACCGACAAAAAGGTGTTGACAAGTGTGATTAGATGTGCTATAATAATAAAGCTGTCGGGAG